>NZ_CP189561.1:5174036-5492540 GCF_050154705.1 Muricoccus radiodurans
CGACTGCATCTTCGACGATGCCGCGGCCACGCCCCTCGCGCTGCTCTTCCACGAGCTGGCCACGAACGCGGCGAAGTACGGGGCGCTGTCCAACCCCGCCGGCCGCGTTGCGATCACCGTGCGGCGGGAGGACGAGGAGATCGTCCTGTCCTGGCAGGAGCGCGGCGGCCCGCCCGTTCCCGGCCCGCCGGGGCGGGAGGGCTTCGGCACGAAGCTCGCGATGATCAGCGTACAGGGCCAGCTGGGCGGCAAGGTCAGCCGCCGCTGGCCGCCCGAGGGGCTGGAGCTAGAGACGCGGCTCTCGGCCGATGCCCTGAACCGCCGGCGGCGCGCCCGCCAGAAGGCGTAGCTCCTCCGGCGCCACCGCCTGCCTTCCGTGCCGCACCGAGAGGGCGAAGCGCACCGCCTCGTGCAGGGAGGCGTCGGTGAAGGGCTTCGGCAGGATGCCGACGGGCCCGTTCACGCCCACCCTCACCTGGCGCGGGTTGGCGGTCAGGTAGATCACCGTGGTGCCCCAGTCGCGCGCCAGATCCTCGCCCAGGGCGGAGCCGGTCGGCCCGTCCCGGAGGTTCAGGTCCACGAGGGCGAGGTCGATCCCTTCCGGCGCCGCGGCCCGGGCGGCGGCGGAGTCGGCCGCGATCGCCACCACCTCATGCCCCATGGATTCCAGGGCATGGGAGAGATCGAGGGCGATGAGCGCCTCGTCCTCCACGATCAGGACGCGTTGGGGCATGGGTGCAACCGAACCGGTGACGAGAGGGAGGGAACCCGCGAGGCAGGGGAGGGTTGCGCTCAGGCCTGCGCTGAGCGTCCGGCATGGCTTCCGGGGCACGCTGGGTTCGGAACAGCGGCCGACTATCCCGCCACCTGCCAGATCGTCACGTCCCGCAGATCCCGGTCTTCCAATTCCCGCGTCACGGGCACCGTGAAGCGGGCGAGGGCGGTCAGCCCATCCCGCGGCAGGTAGGCGCGGCCGGGATCGGCCAGCCACACCGCCGCGCCCGCCCGGGCCAGCCCGCGCAGCCAGGGAAGGATGTGGTTCGTCATCGGCGCCTCGTAGCAGACGTCACCGGCCAGCACCCGGTCCCAGCGGCAGGGAGCGCCGACCACGTCGCCCGCCGCCTCCTGCACGGCCACGCCGTTCAGCCTTGCGTTCAGGCGGGTGGCGGCATGGGCCAGCGGGTCCAGCTCCGCCGCCTCCACCTGGGCGGCGCCGGCCCGGGCGGCGGCGATCGCCGCCAATCCCCCGCCGGCGGCGAAGTCCAGCACCCGCAGCCCGGCGACCCGCGCGGGCTCGTCCAGGATCCAGCGGGCGAGGGCCTGGCTGCCGGGCCAGGCGAAGGCCCAGAAGGGCGGCTCAATGCCCTGTTCCCCGAGCCAGGTTTCGGTGGCCTGCCAGATCGGCGTGATCTCCGTGGCGAGGTGCAGCGCGACCTCCGGCACCAGGGCGGGGCGGGCGACCGCGGTCTGGGCGGTGACGAAGGCCTCCGCCTCGGCGGGACCTCTCAAATCCGGCCCAGCAGCAGCGCCGCCGCGATCAGCAGGCCCGCGTCCCGGTTCGACTTGAACAGGCGCAGGCAGAGGCCGGGATCGTGGATGTCCAACCGCCGCACCTGCCAGGAGAAGTGCAGGGCCGGCGCGAGGAGGCCGACGAGGAAAAGGGGGTTCAGCCCCGCCGCCAGGCCCGCCGCCGCCAACAGGCCGATGGTGGCGCCGAAGGCGATGCCGAGAAAGAGCGGCGTCGCCTCCCCCAGGGCCAGGGCCGATGAGCGGATGCCGACGAGCGCGTCGTCCTCCCGGTCCTGATGGGCGTAGATCGTGTCGTAGCCGAGGATCCAGCAGAAGCCGGCGGCCCAGAGGAGGAAGGCCGGCCCGTCCAGCCCGCCCGTTGCCGCCACCCAGCCCATCGGCGCCGCCCAGGAGAAGACGATCCCCAGCACCGCCTGCGGCCAGTCCGTCACCCGCTTCGCCAGAGGATAGAGGGCGATGGGGATGAGCGACGCCACCCCGAGCCAGATCGCGGCCGGCGGCAGTTGCAGCAGGATCGCCAGCCCGATCAGCAGCAGCCCCGCGAGGAAGACGAGGGCCCCGCGCGGCGTGACCGCGCCGGAGGCGAGCGGCCGTCCCGCGGTGCGCTCCACCCGCCGGTCCAGGTCGCGGTCCCAGAGGTCGTTCACCACGCAGCCGGCGCCGCGCATCACCACCGATCCGACCCCGAACAGAAAGGCCAGCCACAGCCCGCGCGCCCAGTCCGGGGCCGCCGTGGCGAAGGCCCAGGGACCGGGCAGGAAGAGCAGCCAGGACCCAATCGGCCGGTCGAGCCGCATCAGCAGGGCATAGGGGACCAGCGCGGCCGGCAGCCAGCCCGCCAACCCGTCCCGCCGGATATCGGTGTATGGAGCCACGCCCTCCCTTCCGACGGATCCATTCCCGTGTCCATCCCGCGCCTCTTCACCGAGCACGATCTCGTGGCCGGCCAGGCCGTTCCGGCCGCGCCGGGGCAGGGGCGCTACCTCGGTTCCGTCATGCGCAAGCGGGAGGGGGATAAGGTTCTTCTCTTCAACGGCCGCGATGGAGAATGGATCGCGCGCATCGAGGCGATCCGGAAGGATGATGCCGCCTTCGTGCCGGGACGACGGACACGCCAGCAGACGTCGTCGCTGGGACCCGTCCTGCTGATGGCCGCCCTCAAGCGGGAGGCGATGGAGTGGGTGGTGGAGAAGGCGACGGAACTCGGGGTCCGCGCCATCCGTCCCGTGCTGACCGCCCGCGCCGTGCCGGACCGCGTGAACCGCGCGCGCCTGATGCTCATCGCGCGGGAGGCCGCGGAGCAATCGGAGCGCCTGGACGTGCCGGAGATCGCGGAGGCCGCGCCGCTCCACGCCGTCCTCGATGCCTGGGACGGAACGCCGGTGCTGGTGGCGGCCGAGCGGCGCGCGGCGCCGCCCTTGCCCGAGGTGTTGCCGGAGGGCCCGCCGCCCGCGCTCCTGATCGGCCCGGAGGGGGGCTTCGCCGGGCCGGAACTTGACGCCCTCGTGCGGCGTCCCTTTGTTGCACTGGCCAGCCTTGGCCCGCGAATCCTGCGGGCGGAGACGGCGGCGGTCTCGGCGCTCGCCATCCTTCAGGCGTTGCGCGGAGATTGGTCAAACGCCGCGCACGCGGACCAGGGCACGGACTGAACGAAGATGTCGAATCCCGGCGAGGCCGACCTCACGCCGATCACCGCCGTGCGCGACCTGGCGGGCTGGTTCGCGGCCGGCAGCAAGCCGCGCGACGCGTGGCGCGTGGGCACGGAGCACGAGAAGATCGGCTTCCGCCGCCGCGACCTCTCGCCGCCGCCCTATGAGGGGCCGGACGGGATCGGCGCGATCCTTGAAGGGCTGGCCGCGCGGGGCTGGGAGCGGATCGAGGACAGCGGCAACCTCATCGGCCTCAAGCGCGGCCTGGCGAGCGTCTCACTCGAGCCAGGCGGGCAGTTCGAGCTCTCGGGCGCGCCGGTGGCGACGATCGGCGAGACCGAAGCGGAGCTGGCGAGCCACCTGTCGGAACTGCACGCGGTGGCGGAGCCGCTCGGCGTGTCCTTCACCGCGCTCGGCTTCCACCCGATCGCGACGCGGGAGGCGATGCCGTGGATGCCGAAATCCCGCTACGCCATCATGCGGGACTACATGCCGCGGGTCGGGGACATGGGCCTCGACATGATGCTGCGCACCTCCACCGTGCAGGCCAACCTCGACTTCGGGGAGGAGGCGGACATGGTGGAGAAGCTCCGCATCTCCCTCGCGCTGCAGCCGCTGGCGACCGCTCTCTTCGCCAATTCCCCGTTCCGGGAAGGGCAGGTGAGCGGCTACCGCACGCTGCGCGGCCATGTCTGGTCCCGCACCGATCCCGACCGCACCGGCATCCCGGAGGTCGTGTTCGAGGACGGCTTCGGCTTCGAGCGCTTCTCCGAGTTCGTGCTCGACGTGCCCATGTACTTCGTGATGCGGGAGGGACGCTTCGTGGACGCCACGAACGCCACCTTCCGGCAGTTCATGGCGGACGGCCTGCCCGGCCGTCCCGACATCCGCGCCACCATGGGCGACTGGGCGGACCACGTGACCACCGTCTTCACCGATGTCCGCCTGAAGCGCTTCCTGGAGATGCGCGGCGCCGATGTCGGATCGCCCGCCATGATCGCGGCGCTGCCCGCGCTCTGGGTCGGCCTGCTCTACGACGACGCCGCGCAGAAGGCGGCGCGCGCGCTGACGAAGGACTGGACCGTCGCCCAGATCCGCGCGACGCGGGCGGAGGTGCCGACGATCGCGCTGGACGCCACCGTTGCCGGCCTTCCGCTGCGGGAGGTGGCGCGGGACGTGCTGGCGATCGCGCGCGGCGGCCTCAAGGCGCGCGGCGGGGGCGAGGAGCGCTTCCTGGAGCCGCTGGAGCGCATTGTCGCCTCGGGCGAGACCGCCGCCGACCACTGGCTCCGCCGCAACGCCGAGGCCTGGGGCGGCGACGTCTCGCAGGTCTTCGGCGAGGCGGAGCTCTGATGGGCGCGCGCGCCGTTCCCGTTTGACGGAGACAGCGCTCGGCCGGCGGTGGTAGCCCTGGCCGGGACGGCTTCTCCGGCGGTGCCCATGCAAGACCTTCTTCCCGCGGCCGAGCGGGTCGGCGCCCTTCTCAAGGCGCGCGGCGGCACGCTCGCGGTCGCGGAGTCCAGCGCCGGCGGGCTCGTCTCGGCGGCGCTGCTCTCGGTGCCCGGTGCCAGCGCGTATTTCCAGGCCGGGGTCGTGGTCTACACCCAGGCGGTGCGGACCGAACTGCTCGGCATCACCGCGGCCGACATGGCCGGGCTTCGTCCCTCCACGGAGCCCTATGCCCGGCTGGTCGCGGAGCGCGTGCGGGACCGGCTCGGCACCACCTGGGGGATCGCGGAGACCGGGGCCACGGGACCGGCCGGCAATCGCTACGGCGACCCGGCGGGCCACGCCTGCCTTGCCGTGGCGGGGCCGGTTGAGCGGGTGAGGACGGTCGCGACCGGCAGCGCCGACCGGGCGGGCAACATGCGGGCCTTCGCGCTCGCCCTGCTGGACCTGCTCGCCCAGGCGGTCGAGGCTGCGCCAGACCCCGCCGCCCGGCCCTGAGCCGCCCGGCCGAGGGGCCGATCGCAGGGAGCGTCCGGATGCGCCAGGTCCGCCTCGAACACCTCAACACGAAGTCCTTCGGGGAGGGCGGCTTCACCACCGCCATCGTCCCGATCGGCGCCTGCGAGAGCCACGGCGACCACATGCCCTTCGGCACGGACGCCCTGACCGCGCACGCCCTGGCGATCTGCACGGCCGAGAAGCTCTCCTCCACCGTCGTGCTGCCGCCGCTGAACTTCGGGATGAGCGACCATTACCGGCACAAGCCGATCTGCATCTCGCTCTCGAACGACACGCAGATCCGCGTGCTGAAGGATATCCTGGAGTCGCTGCACCGCTGGGGCATCCACCGCGTGCTGATCCTGAACGGCCATGACGGCAACATCCCCTGCGCCGAGATCGCCGCGCGCGACCTGAAGGTGGCGCATCCCGAGATGTCCCTGGCGGTGTTCGACTGGTGGGTCGTCGTGCCGCACATGCTGCCGAAGGAGATGTTCGAGGTCTGGAACGGCTGGGGCCATGCGGGGGAGGTGGAGACCTCCATCGGCCTCAGCCTCTTCCCGGAGCTGATGGACATGAGCGGGGCGCGCGGGATGGTGCCGAAGGTGGACCCGCTGGTGAAGGAGATCTGGCTCTTCGACGAGCTGACCCGGCATGGCGCGACGGGCGCGCCGAAGAAGGGCACGAAGGAGAAGGGCGACAAGATCGCGGAGGCGGTGGTGCGCTACCTCGTGGACTACATGACGCGCTTCGAGGCGCAAGGGCTGCGGCACGATCCCGAGGAGGCGTGAGCGCCGATGAGAAAGGGGACCAGACCTTCCCCTAATCGCCGGCTTCGGCCTGCTCCGCCCGATAGGGGTGCGCGGGGTAGCAGCCGAGGATGCTCACCTCGCGGGAGAAGAAGCGCAGCTCCTCCAGCGCGCGGCGCAGCGGCGGCTGGTCGGGGTGGCCGTCCACGTCGCAGAGGAACTGCACGGCGGTGAACCGTCCGTCCAGCATGTAGGATTCGAGCTTCGTCATGTTCACGCCGTTGGTCGCGAAGCCGCCCAGCGCCTTGTAGAGCGAGGCCGGGACGGAGCGGACGCGGAAGACGAAGGTGGTGACAGAGTTTGGCGCCTCGACCGGCGGCCGCGCGGGCTCCCGCGACATGACGTAGAAGCGCGTGGTGTTGTGCGCCTCGTCCTCCACGTTCCGCTGAAGGATCTCCAGCCCGTAGATCTCGCCGGCGAGGGAGGAGGCGATGGCCGCGTCCTCCACCCCGCCGCGCTCGGCGATCAGATGGGCGGCGCCGGCGGTGTCGGCCTCGATCACCGCCCCCCAGCCGCGGTCCTTCAGCAGGTTGAGCACCTGCCCCAGCGCGACCGGATGGGAATGGGCGCGGCGGATCGTCTCCAGCGTCGCGCCCTTCGGGGCCAGGACGCAGTGCTCCACCCGCTCGTAATGCTCCCCCACCACGTGCAGGCCGGAATCGGGAAGCAGGCGGTGGATGTCCGGCACCCGGCCGGCGAGGGAGTTCTCGCAGGGCAGCATGGCGAGCTCGGCCCGCCCTTCCCGCACCGCCGCCATCGCCGCCTCGAAGGAGGGGCAGGGGAGGGTGGTCCAGCCGGGATAGGCGGCCCGGCAGGCGAGGTCGGAGTAGGCGCCGGGCAGGCCCTGGAAGGCGATGATGCGGGTCACGGGTTGTCCGAAAGCCTTCGCAACACTATGGTCCGCGGGCTTCTAGGCGAGGCGGTGGGGCGGCGCAAACGCGCCCCTGGCTGAGACGTTGGAATGCAGAACAACACGGGGTTCGGACAGGTCGGATGAGCCTGGAAGCTAACAAGGCCTTTGCCGCGGTGCTGACCGCGGGGATCACCTTCATGGTGGCCGGACTCGTCGGCAGCATCGTGGTCCACCCGCACCGGCTGGAACACGCCGCGATCCCGACGGGGGAGGTCCAGGCCGCCGCCGCGCCGGCCGCGGCCCCCGCCCTCGATCCGGTCGGGCCGCTGCTGGCCAATGCGAACGTCGATAACGGCCGCACCATCGCCAACCGGCAGTGCTCGGCCTGCCACACCTTCAACGAGGGCGGGCGCAACGCTGTGGGGCCGAACCTCTATGGCGTGGTGGGCGGGCCGCATGCCCACCGGCAGGATTTCAACTACTCCGCCGCCATGAAGGGCAAGTCCGGCGAGACCTGGGACTACGAGGCGCTGAACACCTTCCTCGCGGCTCCGTCCCGCGCCATTCCCGGCACGCGCATGGCCTTCGCCGGGCTGAACCAGGCGCAGGCGCGGGCGGACGTCATCTCCTACCTTCGCACCTTGGACGCGAACCCGAAGCCGCTGCCCTGATCCGGGCCCGTGGATGAGCTGATCGCCTCGGCGGAGGCCGCGGCCGATCTGGCGGGGGCGGCCATTCGCCCCCTGTTCCGCTCCCACCTTCTGGTGGAAGCGAAGGGCGATGCGAGCCCTGTCACCGAGGCCGACCGCGCTGCCGAGCGGGCGCTGCGCGACCATATCGCCCGCCACCATCCCGACCACGGCGTGATCGGGGAGGAGTACGGCCCCGACCGCCCGGACGCCGAATGGGTCTGGGTGCTGGATCCGATCGACGGCACCCGGGCCTTTCTGACCGGCCGTCCGCTGTTCGGGACGCTGATCGCCCTGCTGCACCGCGGCCGGCCGGTGCTGGGGATCATCGACCAGCCTGCCGGTGGGGAGCGGTGGCTCGGAGTGGAAGGCCGCCCCACCCGCTTCACCGGCCCCTTCGGCGGGACGGTGGGATGCCGGCCCTGTCCCGACCTCTCGGCCGCAGAACTGGCCTCGACCAGCCCGGACATCTTCCCACCCGGCCAGGACGGCGGCTTCCGCGCCCTGCGTGGCGCCGTGCGCCGCGTCAGCTGGGGCGGGGATTGCTATATCTACGGGCTTCTCGCCCTCGGCCTGATCGACGTGGTGGTGGATGCGACCATGAAGGTCTGGGACTGGGCCGCCCTCGTCCCGGTGGTGGAGGGGGCCGGCGGCCGCGTCACCGACCATGCCGGCCGTCCCCTGACCCTGGACTCCGACGGGACCGTGATGGCGGTCGGAGACGCTTCGTTGCTTCCCGCCGTCACGCGCCTGCTTGGCGGCGGGGCCTGAAGCCCCCATCCTCCCGCCCATGCGCCGACGCACCCTGTTCGCCGCCGGCCTCGCCGCCGGCCTGCCGCTCCCCCTGCCCCTCGGCCGGATCGCCCTGGCCCAGGCGCCCGCGCCGAACCGGGTCCGCGCCCTGGCCCTTCCGGACGCGCCCGAATTGCCGGCGAACTTCTCCCATTTTCCCTGGGCGAACCCGGATGCCGTGAAGGGCGGGGAAATTGTCCTCCACGCGCTCGGCAGCTACGACAGCTTCAACCCCTATATCCTCCGCGGGACGCCGGCCGTCGGCATCGCCGGCCTCTTCGAGACCCTTCTCCGTAGCAATCCGGACGAGCCCTTCGCCCTCTATGCCCAGCTCGCGTCCTGGATCGAGATGGCGCCCGACCGGCTGGGCGTGACCTTCGGCCTGGACGAGCGCGCCAGGTTCCACGACGGCCGCCCGATCACGGCGGACGACGTGGTCTGGACCTTCAACACCCTCCGGACCTCCGGCCGCCCGACCTACCGCTCCTACTGGGGCGACGTGTCCGAGGTGACGGCGAGCGATCCGCGCACCGTCGTCTTCCGCTTCGTGAACGACGGCAACCGGGAGCTGCCCCTCATCCTCGGCCAGATGCCGGTGCTGCCAAAGCACTGGTGGGAGGGGCGCGACTTCGCCCGCCCGCTGCTGGAGCCGCCGCTGGGCTCCGGTCCCTACCGCATCGACCGCTTCGAGGCGGGGCGATCCATCGCCTATCGCCGGGTGCCCGACCACTGGGCCCGCGACCTGCCGACCATGCGCGGCACCGCCAACTGGGACCTGCTGCGCTACGAGTACTACCGCGACGCGACCGTGGCGCTGGAGGCCTTCAAGGCCGGCGCCTACGACTTCCGGACGGAGAACATCGCCCGCGAATGGGCCACGGGCTACGACTTCCCCGCCCGCCGCCGCGGTCTGGTGAAGCTGGACGAGATCCGCCACGAGCTGCCGACGGGCATGCAGGGCTGGGCGATGAACCAGCGCCGCCCCCTCTTCACCGATCGCCGCGTGCGGGAGGCGCTCGGCCTCGTCTTCGACTTCGAGTGGCTGAACGCGAACATCTTCTACGGCTCCTACACCCGCACGACCTCCTACTTCTCCAACTCGCCCTTCGCCTCCTCCGGCCTGCCGCAGGGGCGGGAGCTGGAGATCCTGACCCCCTATCGCGGCCGCGTGCCGGAGGAGGTCTTCACCCAGGAGTTCCGCGTCCCCGTCACCGACGGCTCCGGCACGAACCGGGAGGGGGCACGCCGTGCGCTGGAACTCCTGCGCGCCGCCGGCTGGACCGTCCGCGACCGCCGCCTGATGAACACGCAGGGACAGCGCTTCGAGTTCGAGATCCTGCTCAACGGCCCGACCTATGAGCGGATCGCGCTGCCTTATGTGCAGAGCTTGCAGCGCCTGGGCATCGAGGCCCGCATCCGGACCGTGGACCCGCCCCAGTACCAGGTGCGGATGGACGCCTTCGACTACGACATGACCGTGGAGCTGTTCGGCCAGTCGGACTCCCCGGGCAACGAGCAGCGGGACTACTGGACCACGGCGAAGGCGGACCAGCCGGGGTCGCAGAACACCATCGGGATCAAGGACCCGGTGGTGGACGCGCTGGTGGAACTGCTGATCCAGGCCCCGGATGCGGAGGAACTGCGGGTCCGCACCCGCGCGCTGGACCGCGTGCTGCTCTGGGGATTCCATGTGATCCCACAGTGGCATTCCCGGACCTTCCGCCTGGCCTACTGGGACAAGTTCGGGCGCCCCGAGCGCAATCCGCATCGCGGCCTGGGCCTGGACGCCTGGTGGATCGACCCGGCCAAGGAACGCGCCCTGGCGGAAGCCCGCCGCAACCCGAACTAGCCTCCCCTTGGGCGCCTACATCCTCCGCCGGCTGCTGCTGCTGGTGCCGACGCTGTTCGGCATCATCGTCATCAACTTCGCCGTCACGCAGTTCGCCCCGGGCGGCCCGGTGGAGCAGATGCTGCAGGAACTGCGTGGTCAGGGCGACACCGCGCTCGGCCGCCTGACCGGGGAAGGGCAGGGCGAGACACGACAGCCCCGCCCGCAGGAGGGGGCCGGCAGCGGCGGGGAGGGACCGCGCTCTGCCTATCGCGGCGCCCGGGGCCTGGACCCGGCGGTGGTGGCGGAGGTCGAGCGGGCCTTCGGCTTCGACAAGCCGGCCACGACCCGCTTCAAGGAAATGATCGTCAACTATCTCCGCTTCGACTTCGGCCGGTCCCTCTTCCGAGATCGGCCGGTGGTGGACCTGATCCTGGAGCGGCTGCCCGTCTCCATCTCCCTCGGCCTCTGGTCCACCCTCATCATCTACCTCGTCTCCATCCCGCTCGGCATCCGCAAGGCGGTGCGGGACGGATCGCGCTTCGACGCCGCGACCTCCGGCGCCGTGCTGCTGGGCTACGCGATCCCCGGCTTTCTCTTCGCCATCCTGCTCGTCGTGCTCTTCGCGGGCGGATCCTTCGTGCAGTGGTTCCCGTTGCGGGGCCTCACCACCTCCGGCTCGGAGGATTGGCCGTTCTGGCAGCGCGCGGCGGACTACGCCTGGCACATGGTGCTGCCCACGCTGGCGCTGGTGGTCGGCGGCTTCGCCGGGCTGACGATGCTGACGAAGAATTCCTTCCTGGACGAGATCGGCAAGCAATACGTCCTGACCGCCCGGGCCAAGGG
Source organism: Muricoccus radiodurans (assembly GCF_050154705.1). Taxonomy (GTDB): domain Bacteria; phylum Pseudomonadota; class Alphaproteobacteria; order Acetobacterales; family Acetobacteraceae; genus Roseomonas; species Roseomonas radiodurans. The sequence continues at coordinate 5,184,980 of NZ_CP189561.1, forward strand.
CGCGGGGGAGGGGCGGGTCCTCTACGGCCACGTCTTCCGCAACGCGATGCTGCTGATCATCGCGGGCTTCCCGGCCGCCTTCATCGGCATCCTTTTCACCGGCGCCGTGCTGGTGGAGATCGTCTTTTCCCTGGATGGCCTCGGGCTGCTCGGCTTCGAATCCGCGCTGCGGCGCGACTATCCCGTGATGTTCGCCACGCTCTACATCTTCACCCTGCTCGGCCTCGTCATGCAGATCATCGGCGACATCAGCTACACGCTGGTGGACCCGCGGATCGACTTCTCCGCCCGCCGCTGACGTGTCCCCGCTCAACCGCCGCCGCTTCGAGAACTTCAGGGCCAATCGCCGGGGCTGGTGGTCGCTCTGGGTCTTCGCCGCGATCTTCGTCGTCACCCTCTTCGCGGAGTTCGTGGCGAACGACCGCCCGATCGTCGCGCGCGTGGACGGCCGCTGGTTCTTCCCGGTGGTGCGGGACTACGCCGAGAGCGACATCCTCTCGGACGGCTTCCCGACCGACGTGGACTGGTACGACCCGACCCTGCTGCGGGAGATCGGGGAGCGCGGCTGGGCGGTCTGGCCGCCCGTCCCCTTCAGCCACCGCACCGTCGTGCGGGACCTCGGGCAGCCCGCCCCGTCGCCGCCCTCCGCGCGCAACCCGCTGGGCACCGACGATCAGGCGCGGGACGTGCTGGCCCGGATCATCCACGGCTTCCGCATCTCCGTCCTCTTCGGCTTCACGCTGACGATCCTGTCCTCCGTCATCGGCGTGATCGCCGGGGCGGTGCAGGGCTATTACGGCGGCTGGGTGGATCTCGCCTTCCAGCGGGTGATCGAGATCTGGTCGGGGATGCCGCAGCTCCTGCTGCTCATCATCCTCGCCTCCGTCATCGAGCCGACCTTCTTCTCGCTCCTGATCTTCCTCCTCCTCTTCTCCTGGATGTCGCTGACCGGCGTCGTGCGGGCGGAGTTCCTGCGCGGCCGGAACCTCGATTACGTCCGCGCCGCCCGAGCCCTGGGCGTGTCCGACACCCGGCTGATGCTGCGGCACATCCTGCCGAACGCGATGGTCGCGACGCTGACCATGGTTCCCTTCATCCTCGCGGGGTCCGTGACGGTGCTCGCCAGCCTCGACTTCCTCGGCTTCGGCCTGCCGCCGGGATCGCCCTCCCTCGGGGAACTCGTCTCCCAGGCGAAGAACAACCTCCGCGCGCCCTGGCTCGGCATCACGGCCTTCGTCGTGCTCGGCGGCATGCTGGCCCTGCTCGCCTTCGTCGGGGAGGCGGTGCGCGACGCCTTCGACCCCCGCAAGCTGCCCGGGGGTGGCCGATGACCGCGCCGCTGCTGGAGGTGCAGAACCTCTCGGTCGCCTTCCGCGGCCAGACCGTCGTAAGGGACGTGTCCTTCTCCCTCGACGAGGGCGAAACCCTCGCCCTCGTCGGCGAGAGCGGCAGCGGCAAGAGCGTCACGGCCCTGTCCTGCCTCCGCCTCCTGGCGCCGGGCGGCACCAACCCGGCCGGCCGCATTGCCCTGGACGGCGTGGAGGTCCTCACCGCGCCGGAGCCCGAGCTGCAACGGCTGCGCGGCGGCGTGGCGGGCATGGTGTTCCAGGAACCCATGACCTCGCTGAACCCGCTGCACACGATCGGGCGCCAGGTCGCGGAGGCTGTCACGCTGCATCGCCCGATGCGCGGCGCGGCGCTGCGGGAGCGCGTGCTGGAGCTGCTTCGCCGCGCGGGGCTCGGCGCCGCTGCCGAACGCCTGGACGCCTATCCCCACCAGCTTTCCGGCGGGCAGCGGCAGCGGGTGATGATCGCGATCGCCCTGGCCAACGATCCGCGCCTGCTGATCGCGGACGAGCCGACCACCGCGCTCGACGTGACGATCCAGGCCCAGGTGCTGGAGCTTCTCGCCCGGCTGAAGCGGGAGCTCGGCATGGCCATGCTCCTCATCACGCATGACCTGGCGATCGTCCGCCGCCACGCGGACCGGGTGGTGGTGATGAAGGACGGGAACGCGGTGGAGCAGGGCCCGGTGGCCCAGGTCTTCGAGCGGCCGCAACATCCCTACACCCGCATGCTGCTGGACACCCAGCCCCGTGGCCGCGCCGTCCCGCTGCCGCCGGACGTGCCGGAGACGCTGCGCGCCGAGGGCATGAAGGTGCATTTTCCCATCCGCCGCGGCCTGCTTCGCCGCACGGTCGGCCATGTCCGTGCCGTGGACGGGGTCGATCTCACCCTTCGCCGCGGCGAGACGTTGGGCATCGTGGGGGAGAGCGGCAGCGGCAAGACCACGCTGGGCCTCGCGCTCCTGCAGCTCGAACGATCCGAGGGCCGGGTCCTGCTGGACGGCCAGCCCATCGACCACCTGTCCCGCCGCGAGCTTCGCCCGCTCCGGCGCCGGATGCAGATCGTCTTCCAGGACCCCTACGGCTCGCTCTCCCCGCGGATGTCGGTGGCGGAGATCGTCGGGGAGGGGCTGGCCGTGCACGAGCCCGGCCTGTCGCGGGCCGAGCGGGAGGAACGCGTCGCCGCCGCGCTGCGCGAGGTGAACCTCGATCCGGCTACGGCCGTCCGCTACCCCCACGAGTTCTCCGGCGGTCAGCGCCAGCGCATCGCCATCGCCCGCGCGCTGGTGCTGGCGCCGGAGGTGGTGGTCTTGGACGAGCCGACCAGCGCGCTCGACGTGTCCGTCCAGGCCCAGGTCGTCGACCTGCTGCGGGATCTGCAGGTGCGGCGCGGCCTGTCCTACGTCTTCATCTCGCACGACCTCCGCGTGGTGCGCGCGCTCGCCCACCGGATCGTCGTGATGAAGGACGGCAAGTTCGTGGAGGAGGGTGAGACGGAGCAGATCGTCGCTGCCCCGCGCGCCGCCTACACCCGCGCTCTCATGGAGGCCGCCTTCGAATTGCGGACCGCGTCGTGACCGAACTGGAGCGCCTTCGGGCCCTGCTGGATGGCGGGCAGGTGAAGCTCGGGATCAACATTCGCCAGATGAACTCGCCCGGCTCCCCGGTCTTCCGGACCTGGGAGAACATCTGGGCGCCGATCCTCATTCTGGCGGCGAGCATGGCGGCGACGCGCTGGCTGCACGTCTATGCCGGCATGGCGATTCTGCTGGCCGGCGCCGCCTGGTGGCTGATCAAGATCCACCCGCGGGTGAAGGATGGCGTGTTCGACCGCAGTGCCGCCTTCGCCCTGTCCAGCGAGCAGGTGTTCGACGCGCTCTGGGCGCGGGGCGTGCTCAGCCTCTACGCACGCCTGCCCGATGGAACGGAGCGCGCCGCGGCCAAGCGGGACAACTGGCGCGCCTTCGTGCGCGACCTGCCGGTCGGGACGGTTGATCCGTGAGATCCTGGATCGCACGGGCCGTGCGATCCACGCGGTGATTCAGCATCGAGGATAACGCAGTCACGGGCCGGCGCGTGCCACGCCGCCGGCCACCGGAATCGAACGCGCCGTCAGACGGCGCGGCGGGCGTGAACCTGCGTGTTAGCCGCCTGGGCGGTGCCGGCCTGCTGCGGCGCGGTCTCGACGGCGGCCTGAGCGGCCTCTCCCATGATGGAGCGCATCTCGCGCAGCAGGGCTGCACCCTTGACGGTCCGCTGCACGAGCACGGAGCGACGGTCCTGCGGATCGGTCTTGCGGCGGGCGAAATCCAGCTCGCCCAGCCGGTCCAGCGCGCGGGTGATCGCGGGCTTCGAAACGTTCAGCGAAGCGGCCAGGCCGCGCACGGTGTGCGGCCCCTCACCGAGGTAAACGGTGAGGAACACCCCGAGCTGCCGCGCCGACAGGTCGGGACCATCTCGTCGCACCAGGGCGACGACGGTGTCACGCAGGATCCCCACAAGCTGGTCCGGGGTGCTTTGCACTGGCATCAGGTACTCTTTCCCTCGTTCCGCGTGCCCGCTGGGGGTCGCGCGACGTGAACAACAAAAGCGTCGCGCCGGAACTCGCAAGTGGTCCCGGCGCGTCGTGCCGCAGAAATGATCGGGTCAGCCGCTGCGAAACCTCGGCAGGAGCGCGAGCAGTCCGGCGTAGAGGGCGCGAAGTGCTTGCGCCTCGCCGCCTTCCGGCCGCCCCGGACGTGTCGCATCGTTCCAGGCATAGACGTCGAGATGGGCCCAACGCGTTCCGGATGCAATGAAACGCTGAAGAAACAGCGCGGCTATAATAGAACCCGCCATCGGACGGCTACCGATGTTGTTAAGATCGGCGACCGAAGAGTCCAGCCACGAAGCGTAACCTTCATGTATCGGCAGGCGCCAGAGCGGATCGTTACAGCTCGTGCTGGAGGCCAGCAGCGTCGATGCGATTGCATCGTCGTTGCAGAAGAGTGCCGGGAGATCAGGACCCAGCGCGACGCGTGCGGCTCCCGTCAGCGTGGCGGCATCCAGGACCAGGGCGGGCGCGTGCTCGCCCGCGAAGGCGAGCAGATCCGCGAGCACGAGCCGCCCTTCCGCATCGGTGTTGCCCACCTCGACGCGCAGGCCGGCGCGGGTTTGCAACACGTCCAGCGGCCGCATGGCCCGGTCCGAGACCGCGTTCTCTACCGCGCCGATCAGGACCAGCAGCCGGAGCGGCGCGCGCATCCGCATCAGCGCTTCCGCCAGGCCGAGCAGGATCGCGGCCCCGCCCATGTCCTTCTTCATGCGCTTCATGCCCTCGGCCGGCTTCAGGTCCAGCCCGCCGGTGTCGAAGCACACGCCCTTGCCGCAGAGGGCGATGAGCGGACCGTCGGCCGCCCCCTCCCAGCGGATCACGCCGACCCGGGGCGCACGATGGCTGCCGCCGCCCACCGCCGCCACCGCGGGGAAGCCGGCCTGCAGGGCCTCGCCCGCAATCTCCTCGAACCCCGCCCCGCAGCGCGCGGCCAGGGCCCGGGCCGTCTCGCATAGCTCGGCCGGGCCGAGGTCGGCCGCCGGGAGGTTGATCAGGTCCCGCGTGCGCCAGATCGCGTCCACCAGGACGCGCGCCTCCTCCTGGCCGGGCGGTTCGACCAGCCGGGCCGGGCCACGGGTCGGCGCCTTGTGCCGGACGAAGCGGTAGGCGCCTAGGCCCCAGCCGAGGGTCGCGGCCGCCGCGTCGCATCCAGTGCCGAGCGTCCAGGCGCTCCCCTCCGGCAGGGCATAGGGCAGCGCGCCATAGGGCCATGGCGAGGCCGGTCCGGCGCCCAGCCCGAGAACCGCGGCCGAGACGCCGCTGTCGCCGGGCAGGAGAACGACCCGACCCGCCTCGGCTGTGAAGCCGCTCTCCCGCAGGAACCCCGCTTCCGCCGGCCGGAGCCCCTCCAGGAAGGCGGGGAGCCTCTCGCGCCCGACGGCATGGACCGGGCGCGCCGCCGGGTCCGACGCGCAGAAGGGGGAGGCCGGGTCCATGAATGCCAGTCTAGCAACCTGAGGTTGTAGTTCGTCAGACACTATCGCGTCACCTTGCCCGACCGGATCGCCTCCGCCAAGGCATCGGCCAAGCAGCCATAGCCGCGGTCATTGTGGTGCAGCCCGTCCGAGACGAGCATTACCTCGGCCTCGGCACCCGCGGCCACCCAGGCGTCCATCATGCGCCGGCGGGAGAAGAACCCGGCCCCCCAGTCGCGCGCCACCTCCGCCATCGTGCGGTCGAAGGCATCGCGGGAGGGGGCCTGGGCCGTCCACGGGCCGCGCTGGCTGTCCATCAGCACCACGTCGGCCCCGGCGGCCTGGAGCCGGGCCACGCCCTGCCGCAGCAGGATGCGGAAGCGGTCCACCGGGTGGTTCCGCATCGCCCCGTTCACGCCGACCTGCCAGATCACCACCGCCGGCCGCAGCGCAATGACGTCGGCCTCCAGGCGATCGAGCATCTCGACCACGTCCTCGCCGCCCCGGCCGCTGTTCAGCACCTGGACGTCCAGCCCGCGCCGCCGCAGCGCGGCCTCGAGCTGCGCCGGATAGGCCATCTCGGGCGAGGAGGCGCCGGCGCCCTGGGTCGAGGAGCTGCCGAGTGCGATGATCAGTGGCATCGCGCCCGCGCGCAGCCCCTCGGCCAGCCGCGGCAGCGCCAGGGGCTGGGCCGGGGAGGGGGGGCACTCCACGGCGCCGGCCTGCACCGTGAGCCCGGCCAGGAGAGCGAGGGAGAGAAATGCGGCGCGTGCGGCCATGAACCGCCTATGCCGCAAGCCTCACGGGTGGCCAACCCGTTCGGGGCGCCTTTTCCCCATCCCGGGCGGATGTTAGGCGCGGCGCGATGCGGATCCTTCTCTGGTACTGGGGGCGGCGGGGCGGCGGGGCGCAATTCGCCCTCTGCCTCGCGCGCGGGCTGGCGCGCCGTCCCGGCGTCACGCTGGCCCTCGCCCTGGCCCGGCGGAACGAGTTGCTGGACCGATTCGCGGCGCTTCGCGCGCCGCTGGACGCGGTGGAGACGTTTTCCGGGGCCGTCGGCGCCGTCGCGGGCCTGCCCCGCCTGCCCGCCCTCCGGCGTCGCCTCGTCGGCGCGGCCCGCGGGATGAAGGCTGATGTCGTGGTCTCCGCGATGAACCACGTCTGGACTCCCCTCGTCGCCCCGGGCCTGAGGCGGGCGGGCATTCCCTATGTCGCGATGGTCCATGATGCCCTGCCTCATCCGGGCGATCCGGCCCTCGCCTGGGAATGGCGGCTCCGCCGGGAGCTGGAGGCCGCCTGGGGCGCTGTCGTGTTCTCCGAGGCGGTGGCGGCGGCGGTGGCCACACGGCGTCCCGGCCTGCCGATTCTCCGCCTGCCCCTCGGCGCGCACCTGCCGGACGATGGGGGGCCGGCCGGGGCGCCGGCGGCCGACTTCCTCTTCTTCGGGCGGCTGCGGGCCTATAAGGGCCTCGACCTGCTCCGCGACGCCTTCGCCATCCTGCGCGCCCGCCACCCCGGTGCGACCCTGCGCGTGGTGGGAGAAGGGGATCCGGAGGACTGCGCCCCTGGCCTCTCCGCCCTGCCGGGGGTGACCGTGGAGCCCCGGTGGGTCCCGGATGCGGAGATGCCGTCCCTCGTCGCCGCGTCCCGCACCGTTGTGCTGCCCTACCGGGAGGCGAGCCAGTCCGGCGTCCTGCCGATCGCCCTCGCCCTCGGCGTGCCGGTGGTCGCCACACCGGTCGGCGGCCTGCCGGACCAGCTGGAACACGGCGTGAGCGGCCTTCTGGCGGGCACCGTCACGCCGGAGGCCCTGGCAGAGGCGATGGCGGCAGCCCTGGACCCGGCCCGGCACGCCGCCCTCTCCGCGGGTGCCCGCGCGGCCGGGGAGCGGCTGGCCGACTGGGACGCCCAGGCCGGCCTGCTGGTGGACTGGCTGCGCGACCTTCTGCCCCACGCCGCGCGATGAGCGTCCTGCACCGCCTCTGGTCGCTGATGCCCCGCTCGGCCCGGCGGGAGGCGCTGTTCGGGGCGGCCGCCCTCCTCGCGCCCCGCCTTGCCCGGCCCGAGCCGGAGGGGCGCGGCGCACTGGTTGTCGCCGGCTATCACAGCGCGCCCACCGGCCTCGGCGTCGGGGCGCGGCGGATGCTGGCGGCGATGCGGGCGGACGGGCTGGAGCCGATCGCCGCGGACCTGACCGGCCCGCACCGCCAGGGCCCGCCCGGCCCGCCGATCGTCGTTCCGGACGGGCCGGGCACGATCATCCTGCACGTCAACGGCCCGATGCTGCCCTGGGGCCTGCTGACGCTCGGGCGGCGGGCGGTGGCGGGGAAGCGGATCATCGCCTACTGGGCCTGGGAACTGCCGGCGCTGCCGCAGGACTGGGAGCGGGGCTACGCCGCCTGCCACCGGATCTGGGCCCCCAGCCGCTTCTGCGCCGAGGTCTTCGCCCGGCCCGGCCACCCGCCGCCGGCCGTGGTGCCGCATCCCCCGCCCGTGCCCGACCCCTCCGCGCGGGACCGGGCGAGCTTCGGTCTGCCGCCCGGGGCGTTCGTCGCCCTCTCCCTGTTCGATGCGACCTCGTCCCTCGCGCGCAAGAACCCGCTCGGCGCCATCGAGACGCATCGCCGCGCCTTCGGCGACAGCCCGGAACACCTGCTGGTCCTGAAGACCCACGGCACCGACCACGCCGGCCCGGCCTGGGCGGAGGTGGCCGCGGTTGCCGCGGCGCGGCCGAACGTTCGGGTGATCGCGGCCGACCTCTCGCGCCGCGACCTCTGGGCCCTGACTGCCTGTGCCGACGTGCTCGTCTCCCTCCATCGGGCCGAGGGCTACGGCCTCGCGATGGCCGAGGCGATGGCGCTCGGCCGACCCGTGGTGGCCACCGGGTGGTCCGGGAACACCGACTTCATGCAGGGGCCCGGCTGCCACCCGATCCCCTGGACCCTCGTGCCCGCCCGCGACCCGCAGGGCACCTACGACATGCCCGCCGCGCGCTGGGCCGAGCCCGACCTCGACGCCGCAGCGGCCGCGCTGCGCCGGATCGCGGCGGATCCCGCCCGGGGGCGCCCGGCGCCCGTCCGCCTTCCCGCGCCCGACTACCGCGGGGCGCTGGGGTGGCCGGCCTAAGGGGCCGCGATGCCCCGGGCCGCGGGAGCACGGACCGGGCCCGTTGGAACGGTCGGCTCCTGCCTGCTCTAGCAAGGCCGGGACGGGGCGGCTAAAGGCACCGCGCCGTCACGGGGTTTGGAACTATGCCGCGCGCGTTGATCACCGGGGTCACCGGACAGGACGGGGCCTATCTGTCGCAGCTCCTGCTGGACAAGGGCTACGAGGTCTTCGGGCTGCTCCGCCGCTCCTCCTCCGGGGAGGTGATCGACGAGCGCCTGCGCTGGCTCGGCATCCACGGCCGGATCACGATGATGGACGGCAACCTCATCGACCTTTCCGCCCTGCTGCGCATCATGCAGGAGGTCGCGCCCGACGAGGTGTACAACCTCGGCGCCCAGTCCTTTGTGAAGACCTCCTGGAACCAGCCGCTGCTGACCGGCCAGGTCACGGCCCTCGGCGCCGGCAACATGCTGGAGGCGGTGCGGCTCGCGGCACCGAAGGCGCGCTTCTACCAGGCCTCCTCCTCCGAGATGTACGGGCTGATCCAGGAGCCGGTACAGAGCGAGAAGACGCCCTTCTACCCGCGCTCGCCCTATGCGGTCGCGAAGCTCTACGCCCACTGGATGACGGTGAACTACCGGGAGAGCTTCGGCCTGCACGCCTCCTCCGGCATCCTGTTCAACCACGAGAGCCCGCTGCGCGGCATCGAGTTCGTCACCCGCAAGGTCACGGACGCCGCGGCCCGCATCAAGCTCGGCCTGGCGAAGGACCTGCCCATGGGCAACCTCGACGCCAAGCGGGACTGGGGCCATGCGCGGGACTACGTGCGCGCCATGTGGATGATGCTGCAGCAGGACCAGCCGGACGACTACGTGGTCGCGACCGGCCGCACCGTGACGGTGCGCGACATGTGCCGGATCGCCTTCGACCATGTCGGCCTGGATTACGAGGCCTTCGTGAAGGTCGACCCCGCCTTCCTCCGCCCGGCGGAGGTGGACGTCCTGCTCGGCGATTCCACCAAGGCGCGGCAGAAGCTCGGCTGGGAGCCGACCATCACGCTGGAGGAGATGATCCGCGAGATGGTGGAGGCCGATCTCGCCCGTCATCGCGCGCGCATGCGCTGAGGCGAGGTCCGTGCCCGGGAGTGCCCGCGCAGGGCTCGGACCCACGCCGGTCCGGGCTCCAGGCTAGATGCCGGCCGGCACCGAACCCGGCGGGGAGGCGCGGCCCGGCCGCATCCTGATCACCGGCGCCGGCGGGTTCGCCGGCCTGCACCTCCTGCCCGCGCTGCGGGCCGCGTATCCCGGGGCGGTGCTGATCGGCGCCTCCCGCCGCGGGGCCGTGCCCGGCACGGATGAGAGCCTGCATCTCGACCTGGACGACACGGCCGCGCTGCCGGACGCCGTGGCCCAGGCGCGCCCGGACGCGGTGATCCATCTGGCCGCGCAATCCGATGTAGCCGCCTCCTTCCGCGACCCGCCGGGCACCTGGCGCACGAACCTTTGGGGGACAAGCGCGCTGGGGGAGGCGGTGCTGCGCGCGGCGCCGGCGGCCAGCTTCCTGTTCGCCTCCTCGGGCGAGGTGTACGGCCTGGCCTTCCAGGCCGGGCGGCCGCTCGACGAGGAATCCTACTTCGCGCCCGCCAACCCCTATGCCGCCTCCAAGGCGGCGGCGGATCTGGCGGTGGGGGAGATGGCGCTGCGCGGCCTGCGCGCCGTCCGGCTGCGGTCCTTCACCCACACCGGCCCGGGGCAGACGCCCGGCTTCGTCGTCGCCGCCTTCGCCCGCCAGGTCGCCCGGATCGAGGCGGGACGGCAGGAGCCGGTGGTGCGCGCGGGCGCGCTCGACCGCTGGCGGGATTTCCTGGACGTGCGCGACGTCTGCGCGGCCTATGTCATCGCCCTGCGCGCGGCGCAGCGGTTGCCGCCGGGCATGGCGTTCAACCTCTGCTCCGGCATTCCCAGGCGCGTGGGCGACATCCTGGACGCGCTGCTCGCGCTCGCCGGCCTGACGGCGCGCGTGGAGCAGGAGCCGGCGCTGCTGCGCCCAACCGACGTGACCCGCGTGCAGGGCGATCCCTCCCGCATCGGCCGCACCCTGTCCTGGGCGCCGCAGGTGCCGTGGGAGGAGACCTTGCGGACCGTGCTGGACGATTGGCGCGGGCGGGTCGCGGCCGAACGGGATTAGGCGGTCCGGCCCGCTCTTTCCGGGTCGCGTCCTTCGGCTGACGGAGCGGGGCGGATGTCGGGGCTCCCCCGGCCCGCGGGCGCCTGCGCCCGCGATAGCCCTACAACTGGGATTCGATCGGCACGCAGCCGACGAGCCAGGCCAGGGCGCGCCGCTTGCGGGAGGCTCCGGGCTCCGTGCGCCAGACCCTCTGCTCCCCGTTCTCCGCCGCCACCCAGATCAGGCGGCCATCCCCATCGAGGCTCACGCGCCAGCTTCGCGCCGGCTCCGAGAGACGCGCGTGTTCCCGCACGATGCCCTGGGCGATGGACGGGTCGTCCACGATGGTGCCCGTCTCCGTGTTCAGCGCCCGCGACCGGGGATCCAGGTTGAAGGACCCGACCATCGCGCGGGCGCCGTCCACGACGAGCGCCTTCGTGTGCAGGCTGGCGCCGCGCGAGCCGAGAAGGCTCGCCCCTTCCTCTCCGGAAGGACGCAACTCATGGATCACGACACCGGCCCGGAGCAGCCCCTCGCGGTAGCGCGCGTAGCCGCCATGGACCGCGACGACGTCCGTGGCCGCGAGCGAGTTCGTGATGACGGAGACGCGGACGCCGGATGCCGCGAGGTTCGAGAGAAGCGCCGCTCCCTCCTCGCCGGGGACGAAGTAAGGCGAGACGAGCAGCGCCTCCCGCGTCGCGCTCCGGAGAAGGTCTAGCACGACCGGGGCCAGCCACTCCGTGGCCGGCGCACGGCCCGTCACCTTGTCCGGCGGGTCGGACAGCAGCCGGACCACCCCGCCCGGCACCGTCGACAGGATGGAGGGGTCGCCCTTCAGCACCGCGGCCGCGGTCGGGTCCGTGTCCAGCTCCCGAAGGAACGGCTTGGCGTCGGGCGCCGTGGCGGCGCGGTCGAGCCGGCGGGCCAATCCTCGCAACCCGCCGCGTCGCCGGTGCGGTGCCTGGCAGATCTCGGAAACGGGTCGGGAGAGAGGATGATGCCAGTAGCGCTCGAAGATATCGCCCGCGGAATCGGCGGCGGGCCCCATGATCGTGAGGTCGAGGTCGCGGAAGTTGAAGGTGTCGGAGGCATCGAAGTACTCGTCTCCGACGTTGCGCCCGCCGAGGATCGCGATGCGGCTGTCCACGATCCACGCCTTGTTGTGCATCCGGCGGTTCAGGTGCCAGCCGCCGAACAGCATCTCCAGCAGAAAGCCGAACTGGCCGAAGCGCCGCCAGGTCGTCGCGTTGAAAAGCCGTACCTCGATATGCGGATGCGCGTCGAGGATCGAGAGCAGCCGCTCCCCGCCGATCGCGTACATGTCGTCCAGCAGCAGCCTGACCTGCACGCCCCGCTCCGCCGCGCGCAGCGCCTCGCGCGCGAGCAGCCGGCCGGTGACGTCGTCGCGCCAGATGTAGTACTGCAGGTCGAGCCGTCGCGTCGCGCTACGGGCCGCGCGCACGCGGGCCGCGAAGGCAGCGAGGCCGCTGGTCAGCAATCCGACGCGGACCCCCGCAGGCTCCGGCCTGGCGTCGATCGCGGCGACCGTCGTCAGGGCGGACGCCACGGTCACGCCGCCTCCGCGATCCCGTCAGTGACCGAGCGGCGCGCATCCAGCAGGGCGGGGTCGATCCTCGCCTTCAGGGGCAGATGGTCCGAGGCGATCCGCGCGAGCGGCGTGTCGTGCACCTCGAGGGCCCGGATCAGCCCGTGGCGGCTGGAGAGGATGCGGTCGAGCGCCAGCACCGGTAGACGGCTGGGGAAGGTGGGCGGGGCCTGTTCGGTCAGGCCGAAGCTCCGCTCCAGGGCGCTGAGGGAGGAGCGACGCCGCGGACGCCACTCGTTCAGGTCGCCCAGCACCATGGCCGGCGCGTCCGTGCCGTCGGCCAGGGCATCGAGGATGGCTGCGGCCTGTCCCTCGCGATGCCGCTTGAGGAGGCCGAGATGGGCCCCGATGAGGCGAAGGCGCCCCGCCGGAAGTTCGAGCTCGGCCATCACCGCACCCCGGGGCTCGCCGCCCGGCAGGTTGAGACGTCGGGCGCTCGTGACCGTCCCGATCCGGACCAGCAGCGCGTTCCCGTGCCAGCCCTGCCCGCCCGGCGTGGTGGAGAGCGGGACGAGGCGGAGCCCCGTCCGTCGCTCGATGTCCACCATGTCGAGCAGCCCCAGGCGGCGTCCGAAGCGACGATCCACCTCCTGAAGGGCGAGGATGTCCGCGTTGAGCTCGGCGATGACGTCGGCGACCCGCGAGGGATCGAAGCGCTTGTCCACGCCGACGCATTTGTGAACGTTGTAGGACGCAACGGTGACCAGCCCGTCCACGTGCCGCTCCACGCGGCGCGGCGCTGTCCCGCGTCCGGTACGGCGGCGGATCGCCGGCATGACGTCGAGCAGGGCCGAAGGCTCGCCCCGCCGCCATCGCGCGATCAGCCCTCCGATCCCGTGATCGGCGAGGTCAGGAATGTCCACCATCGCGGGCAGAGTTAGGACTCCTCGGCCGTTTCTCCAAGGCAAACGGAGAGGGGCCGCCGCGGTTGGGACACCGGTCCCATTTTGCAGGTCCGCCTCTCCGTCCGAGGGGCTCGGGTCCCGGCGCTCCCTCGGGAGAGCGCGCTTTCCGTGCGCGGCTACCCCGTCGCGTCCGCGCTGAGATTCTGCCAAGCGCGGCGGATGTGCGAGCGCATCAGCGATTCCGCGAGCACCGCGTCGCGCGTCATCATGGCCCGCGCGATCTCCCAGTGCTCCCGGCGCGCATCCTCCCGGCGTCCCGGCAGGGTTCCGGACCGCCAGCGATAGAGGCGCACCATGTCGTAGAGATCGACGGAGAGCAGCTCCGCAATCCGCGCATTGCCGCTGCCCTGGGCGACCGCGACGTGGAAGTCGAAGGCCGGCGCGGCATCCGTGCCGTGCTGCTCCAGCACCCGCAGGTGCTCCTTCAGCACGTCGTCCGAGAGCCGCTCCGTCGCCAGCCGGCAGGACATGCCCTCCAGGCATTCCCGAAGCTCGAAGATCTCCTGCAGCTCGGGCAGGCCCAGGGCGGCGACGCGGGCGCGGACATAGGGCTCCCGCGTGACGAGCTTCCGCCCCTGCAGGCGCCGCACCGCCTCCCGCACCGGGCCGCGGCTCATGCCGAAGCGGCGCGCCAGGTCCACCTCGTTCAGCTCGGAGCCGGGCGCGAGGTCCCCGTCCCGGATCATCGCGAGGATGAGGTCGAGCGCCCGCTCCGCCAGGGTGGAGCCGGCAGCCTCGGCCGCGGAGGTCGGGAGCGCGTCCATGCCGGGCTACTTGGAGATCATCAGGTGCTTCTTGAAGCGGTCCTTGTACACCGCGATCACGTCCAGCTGGTCCACGTAGTAGAGGATCTTCCCCTCGATCGAGTCCGGGAACTTCGGGGAGCCGGAGCCGTGCGTCATGATGATGTGGGACAGCGCGTGCGGCAGGCCGCGCTGCGCGGCGAGGTGGGCGCACCAGAAGCCGTGCAGGTACTGCTTGCCGATCTCGGTGTGGCGGCCCTTCCCGTCGGGGCCGGGCTCGTACTCCACCAGCTTGCTCGCGTCCTGCAGGATCGCGCCGGCGATCAGCAGATCGCGGTCGATCGTCGTGCCGTGATGCGCCACGAGCGCGTCGGCCACGGCGATCGCCATGGTCACGATGCACTGGGTATGCGGCAGGTTGGGATAGGGGATCTCCCAGGAGACCGGCAGGGCGCCGATGTCGTCCCACTGGGACAGGGCCCAGAGCTCCTGGAAAACGGCCACGACACCCTCGCGCAGGGAGTCGTCTCGGATCTCCCGCAGCTGTGGATAGAGGGCTTCGACGTCGAGCGGGGGGCGGCTCATGCGGGCCTCGGCGGCTGGGGTCATTGCGGTTCGATCCGGGCGTCGCGGATCACGGCGGCCCAGCGCGGGATCTCGCCCTCCAGGAATCGGCCGAATTCCGCGGGCGAGGCGAAGAGCGGCTCGGCGCCGAGCTCCACGAGGCGCCGGCGCACCTCCTCCTCCCGCAGCGCGGCCGCGGTCGCCTCGTTCAGCCGGGCGAGGATGGCAGATGGCGTGCCCGCCGGCGCGACCAGCCCGTAGAAGCCGGTGGCCGTGAAGCCGGGCAGGCCGTCTTCATCGAAGGTCGGCACCTCGGGAAGCAGGCTCGATCGCCGCAGCTCCGTGATGCCGAGTGCGCGCAGACGCCCGGCCTCGATCTGCGGGAGCGCGGAAAGGGTGTAGAACATGTAGTCCAGCGTGCCGCCCAGCAGATCCGTCATCGCCGGCCCGTTGCCGCGATACGGCACGCCCTCCGCCTGGATGCCGGCGGCGCGAAGAAACATCTCGTTCGCCAGGTGCTGCGTGGTGCCCTGCAGGTAGCCCGTGTTCAGCCTACCCGGCGCCGCCTTCGCCGCCGCGATCAGGTCCCCCAGCGTGCGGTACGGTGAATCCGCCCGGACGAGCAGGATGGTCTGGTTGTTGGCCAGCGGCGCGACCGCCGCGAAGTCGCGCGCGGTGTCGAAGGGCAGCCGGCGGAACAGGGCGGGGTTGATGACGTGACCGGTGAAGATCAGCAGCAGCGTGTAGCCGTCCGCCGGCGCGCGGGCGAGCGCCTCCGCCGCGATGTTGCCGGCGGCGCCCGGCCGGTTCTCCGCGACGATCGGCTGGCCGAGGCGCGCGGAGAGGGAGGGCGCGACCAGCCGGGCCACCGTGTCGCCGCCCCCGCCGGCGGAGGAGCCGATCAGCAGGCGAATGGGCCGGTCGGGATAGGTGCCCTGCCCCCGCGCGGACCGCACCACGAGCGGCAGCGCCGGAAGCGCGGAGAGGAGCGCGCGGCGCTGCAGGCGCAGGGGCATCGTCGTCACTCCACGGTCGCGCCGCTGGCGCGCACGGCCCGCGCCCAGGTCTCCCGCTCGCGCGCCAGGAAGTGCGGGGCGTCCTCGGGCGAGAGGTTCGGCACCTCGGCGCTCTGGGTTTCCAGCGCGGCCCGCCAGGCCGGCGTGGCCGAGGCGGCGGCGAAGGCCTCGCGCAGCCGCGCCAGCACGGGCGCGGGCGTGGCGGCAGGCGCGACAACGCCGAACCACACCGGCGCGTCCAACTCGGGGAAGCCGAGCTCCACCATCGTCGGCACGTCCGGCAGTTGCGGCAGGCGGCCGACGCCTGTCACGGCCAGGGCACGGAGGCGCGGGTCGCTCAGCAGCGGCAGGGCGCTGGGCGCGCCGGTGAAGGAGAAGCCGAGGCGGCCGGAGACGAGGTCCGTCATCATCGGCGCCGCGCCACGATAGGGCACGTGCAGGAACTGCACCCCCGCCGAGCTGCCCATCACCTGCGCCACGAGGTGCGAGAGCGAGCCGACGCCGTTGGACCCGTAGGTGATCCCGCCGGGGTTGCGGCGGCCGAGCGCGACCAGTTCCTGCACAGTGTTGGCCGGTGCGCCGTCGCGGCTGGCGATGAGCACGTTCCGGTAGGAGGCGATCATCCCGACGAAGGCGAAATCCGCCGCGGGATCGAAGGTCAGGTTGGGATAGAGCGCCTTGTTGATCGCCAGCAGCGCCTGGCCCGCGACGAGCAGGGTGTAGCCGTCCGCCGGGGCCTTCGCCACGAATTCCCCGGCCACGTTGCCGCCCGCGCCCGCGCGGTTGTCCACCACCACGGCCTGGCCGAGCTGCTGCGAGAGGCCGGTGGCCGCGATGCGCCCGACCGCATCCCCGGAGCCGCCCGGCGGGAAGGAGACGACGAGGCGGATGGGACGGGTCGGGAAATCCTGCGCCCGCGCCGGGCTTGCCGCCGCCACTCCGACGGCCAGAAACGCACGCCGTGTCAGAGGCAGGCGTCGGCCGGCAGAATTCGAGCGGTCGGGGTGCATGGCATCCTCCCAGGCGTTCCCTGAACCATGCTGGCGCACCTTTGAAGTGTCAACACCGGACGAGGGGTCGAAATCGTGAGAACTAGGTTTCGCTCCGAGGCGGCCGATAGGAGCCGCGTTCGGCGGGAGAACTCCCGTTTCGATGTTCTGGCCGAGAGCCGTGAGTATGGGAAAGTGTCAACAGAGCGCGGGCGGGCGACCCCTGTCCGGAAAGAGCCGGCGATCAACCCTGTCCTGTCCTGAGACCATCAGTGGAGACGTGACCTGCTGGCCCGGCCGGACACTTCGTCCCGCCCGGGCCGCCCCTTCTCCGTCCACCTTGCCGGCGCCCGGCCGGCGAAGCCGTTCCGAAACCTTCGAGCGCCTATCCCAGCCTGATGTTCTGACTGCGGATGATCTCGCCCCACTTATCGTACTCTCGCGTCCAGTAGGCATCCAGCTCCGCCGCGCTGCCGCCCACCGGCTCGATCCCCATCTCGATGATCCGGCGCCGCGTGTCGGGGTCGGTCAGCGCGCGGTGAAGGGAGGTGGTGATGCGGTCCCGGATGGCAGTGGGGCTGCCGACCGGAAGCAGCATGATGACGTCGGTGGAGGAATCGAACCCCGCGACGCCGGCCTCGGCGAGTGTCGGCACGTCGGACGCCAGCTCCGACCGCGCGGCGGTGCTGACGCCCAGCAGCTTCAACTGCCGCGACGCGCGGAAGGGCAGGGCGGTGACGAGGTCGACGAAGGACATCGCCACCTCTCCCGCCAGCAGGCCCTGCACGGAGGGACCGCCGCCGCGATACGGCACGTGCACGAGCTGCGTGCCGGTCTTCGCGACGAAGAGTTCCGTCGCCAGATGACTGCTGGCGCCGATCCCGGCGGAGGAGAAGTTCACCGCACCTGGCCGCGCGCGGCAGTAGGCCACGAACTCCGCGACGCTGTTCGCCGGGACAGAGGGGTGGACGCAGAGCGACTGCGCGCTGCGAGCGACGAGGCTGATGCCGTCGAACGCGCCGCGGTTGTCATAGGGCAGGTCCCGCATGAGATGCGGCGCGATCGCGTAGGTGCTGTTCGTTCCCAGCAGCACCGTGTAGCCGTCCGGTCGCGCGCGGGCGACGAAGGCGTGCCCGACGGTGCCCGAGGCGCCGCCACGGTTCTCCACCACGACAGGCTGGCCGAGATCGGCGCCCATGGCCTGCGCGAGAACACGCCCCAACGAGTCCGTGGAGCCGCCGGCCGCCCAGGGAATGACCAGCGTGACGGGCCGGGAAGGAAAGCGGTCCTGCGCCGCCGCGCCGCGGGGCACCAGGGCCGGCGACGCCAGCGCGGCGGCCAGGAAGGAGCGACGGGTCCCCGGGATCATGCTCATGGTCCACCTCTCTGTCGCGGCGTGCGCGGCGACGGGCCTCGACGGTGCTGGCGGTCTTCCCGCGGCGATTATTCCCCGCTTCCCGGCAGTTCGACCACCAGATTCCGGAAGGAGTCCACCGAGGCGGTGGCGCCGGGCCCGATCACGCAGGTCGACTCCCGCTCCTCCACCAGCGCGGGGCCGGAGAAGGACGCGCCGGGCGCGAGCGCGTAGCGGTCGTAGACCGTGCAGGCCCGCCATCCCACGCCCTCGAACAGCACGTCCCGCATGCCGCGCGCGGCGCGGGCGGCGTCCGTATAACCCTCCACTCGCGCCCCGGCGGCGGAGAGACTGATGTCGCGCCCGGGCGCCTGGAGGGCAAGCCGCCAGCTCAGCGCCTCGATCGGCAGGTCCTCCAGGGCGCGGCCGAAGCGCTCGCGGTAGGAGGCGAAGAAGGACTCCCGGATCGCGGGCAAGTCCGCCTCGCCGAGCGTCATGGCGGGCAGGGGCACCGGGATCTCGAAGCCCTGGCCGACATGGCGCATGTCGGCGGCGGGCCGGGCGGTGATCTCCTCCGGTGCGGCGCCGGCCTCCAGCAGCAGGGCGCGACCTTCCTCCAGCATCTCCGCCAGCAGGGCATTGACGCGGTCCCAGTCCAGCCGCTCCAGCCGGCCGGGCAGGCTGCGGACGAGGTCGGTGGCGGGCGGCGCCACGAGGAAGCCGAGCGCGGAGGCCACGCCCGCTCCCAGCGGCACGACGAGCCGCCGCATCTTCAGCAGCCGCGCGAGGTCATAGGCATGCACCGGCCCCGCGCCGCCGAAGGCGATCAGCGTGTAGCGCCGGGGATCGCGGCCCTTCTCGGCCAGGTGCATGCGGGTGGCGGCCGCCATCGTCTCGTCCACGATGCGGCGGATGCCGAGTGCCGCGTCGTCATGCGGGACGGACAGGCCATGGGCGATCCCGGCCTCGATGGCGTTCCGCACCGCCTGCATGTCGAGCGCCATCTCGCCGCCGAGGAAGTAGGCGGGATCGAGCCGGCCGAGGACGAGGTCGGAATCCGTCACGGTCGGCTCCGTGCCGCCCCGCCCGTAGCAGATGGGACCGGGCACTGCGCCCGCGCTGCGCGGGCCGACCTTCATCAGCCCCGATCCCCGATCGACGCGGGCGATGCTGCCGCCGCCGGCGCCGATCTCGATCATGTCCACCACGGTCACCTTCAGCGGCAGGCCCGATCCCTTCTGG
This sequence comes from Muricoccus radiodurans, assembly GCF_050154705.1. Classification (GTDB taxonomy): domain Bacteria; phylum Pseudomonadota; class Alphaproteobacteria; order Acetobacterales; family Acetobacteraceae; genus Roseomonas; species Roseomonas radiodurans. The sequence goes on from NZ_CP189561.1 coordinate 5,204,027, forward strand.
AAGCGGCGCACGCGCCCCGCCTCGAAGTCGAACTTCCGGTCCGGGGCCGCGTCCTCGACAAGGCACATCTTCGCGGTGGTGCCGCCCATGTCGAAGGAGACGACGTGGTCCAGACCTGTCAGCCGCGCGAGGAAGGAGGCCGCCATGGCCCCTGCCGCCGGACCGGATTCGATCAGGCGGATCGGGTAGTCCCGCGCGTCCTGCACTGCCGCGATGCCGCCGCCCGAGAGCATGACGTGCAGCCGCCCCGCGAAGCCGCGGGAGGCCAGCGTCCCCTCCAGCCGATCGAGGTAGCGCCGCATCAGCGGCTGGACGTAGGCGTTCGCGCAGGCCGTGCTCGTGCGCTCGAACTCCCGGATCTCCGGTGCCACGCGGGAGGAGAGGGAGACCGGCAGGTCGGGATAGAGATCGCGCACGATCTCCCCCGCCCGCGCCTCGTGCCGCCCCTCCCGGTAGGAATGGAGGAACCCGACCGCGAGCGCCTCGATCCCTTCCTCCTCCACCAGCCGGCGGGTGGCGGCGCGCACCGCTGCCTCGTCCAGGGGAAGCAGCACCTCGCCGTGCACGTCGACCCGCTCCGGCACCTCCAGCCGGCGGTGACGCGGGACGAGGGTCGGCGGCGCCTCCAGGAACAGGTCATAGAGGTCGTAGCGCGTCTCCCGCCCGATCTCGATCGCGTCGCGGAAGCCGGCGGTGGTCAGCAGCCCGACCTTCGCGCCGGTCCGCTCGATGATCGTGTTGGTGACGAGGGTGGTGCCGTGGACGATCCCGTGCAGGTCGGCGAAGCCCAGCCCCGTCTCCTGCAACAGCCGCTCGATGCCGGCGATGATCGCCTCGCTGGGATCGTGCGGCGTGGTCAGCCGCTTGCCGGTGGCGACGAGGTCGCGCGCCGCATCGTGCAGCACGAAGTCGGTGAAGGTGCCGCCCACATCCACGCCGATGCGCGCGGTCGCGCCACTGCCCGTTTGTGCCATGGTCTCAGCGAGCCCCGTAGTCGCGCTGCGCGGCCTCAGCCGAGACGTAACCGTCCTTCAGATCCGCCGCGACAGCGTCGGGATCGCGCTCGCGCGGGTTCCCGAAGCCTCCGCCGCCGGCATAGAGCAGCGTCACGCGGCGCCCCGGCGCGACGGTGGTGCGGGATTTCGGATGGGGACGCGTGCCGTCATCGATCTCGATCACCGCGGCCGCGCCGGGCAGGCCGCCGAGCAGGCCCTTCGCCGGGTGGTCGCGACGGTCCGACAACAGGGACAGGCGGACGGGCGCGGGCGTGCGGACCTCGATCACCGCCTCCTGCCCCAGCCCGCCGCGGAAGCGCCCGGCACCGCCGGAATCCGGGCGAAGCTGCTTCTTCCACACCAGCAGCGGCGCGACGCTCTCATACGCCTCGATGGAGCCGGCGCCGACATTCGTGGGGAAGGCGGTGGTCGGCAGCCCGTCCCGGTGCGGGCTGGCCCCCATGCCGCCGCTGGCGAAGAGGACCTGGGAGAAGCGGTCGCCATTGCCATCAGCGCCGCTGAACAGGGCGCGCATGGTCGGCGCGCCGCCGCACTCCGCGATCACCTTGTCCGGCAGCACCTCCGCCAGCGCCTCGTAGATCACGCCGGCCAGCAGGTGGCCGGTGAGCTGCCGCGCGCCGCAGGGCGCGGGGAAGCGCGGGTTCAGGATGCTGCGGTCCGGCGCCGCGACGGTGATGGCGCGGTAGGAGCCCTCGTTGCGCGGCGTGAAGGGATCCAGCGCGCACTTCACCGGATAGACGGCATAGGCGTGGGTGTAGTTGTAGGCGCAGTTGATGCCGCGATCGATCTGCGGGGAGGTGCCCTCGAAGTCGATGTGCATCGTCTCGCCCGCCACGGTGACGGTGCAGGCGATGTGGGTCCTCTGCTCGTCGAAGCCGTCCGCGTCCAGCGCCGCGGCGTAGGTGCCGTCCGGCACCGCGGCGATGGCGCGGCGCATGGCGCGGTCCGCGCGCTCCTGCAGCGCTTCCGACAGGGGCTGGAGGTCGGGCAGGCTGGTGTCCTCCAGGAACTCGACCGTCCGGCGGACCGCCACCTCATTCGCCAGGACCTGCGCCTCCAGGTCGCCCATCACGGGGCCGGGGACGCGGACATTGGCGGTCAGAATCTCCACCAGCTCCGCGTTGCGGACGCCACCGCGGAACAGGCGGGCCGGCGGGATGCGGATGCCCTCCTCGTAGAGCTCCCGACAATCCGCGGACCACAGCGCGCCGCCGACATCCGGCGAATGGGCGATGGAGCCGGCGAAGCCCACCAGCTTTCCCTTGTGAAAGATAGGAGAGACGGCCGTGAAGTCCGGCAGGTGCCCGGTGGCGAGCCAGGGGTCGTTGGTGATGACGCAGTCGCCGGGCTGCCAGGTCTCGGCCGGGAAGCGCTCCAGGAAGCTCTTCGTGGTCTTCGGCAGGATGCAGGAGAACGAGGCGATGCCGCCGGTGTTCTCCGCGACGGAGTCGGCGTTCGCATCCATCAGCACGGTCGCGAAGTCATTCGATTCCCGCACGATGGTGGAGAAGGCGGTGCGCAGCAGCCCCGTCGCGGCCTCGTCCGCGATGGAGATCAGGCGGCTCCAGTAAACCTCCAGCGTGATCGGATCGAAAGCGTCCACTTCATCCCCTTCCGCGCGGCGAGCGGTCAGCCTAGGGGACCGGTCACGACCCGACCAGCCGCCCCCGGAACAAGAACCACGTGGACCATGTGGCCGAGCATCGGATGTGCGTGCGCAGCGGCGGCCCTCGCTCCGCGCCCAGTTGTCAGCGGGACAGGCGTTCCCGGGCCCGCACCCGCTCCCGGTGCGCGGTGTAGAGGCCGCTGGCGGTGATAATCACGGCGCCCAGCGCGGTCCAGCGGTCCGGGGCGGCCCCGAAGAGGATGATGCCCATCAGCGTCGAGAACAGCAGCTGGAGATAGGAGAAGGGCGCGATCACCGAGGCCGGCGCGGCCCGGTAGGCCAGGACGACGAGGCTGTGCCCGACCGAGGAGATCACCCCGACCAGGACACCGAGTCCGACCTGGCCCGCCGTCGGAACCACGAAGTCGAAGGGCAGCGCCGCCGTCAGGACGACGAGGCCGACGCCCGCCGACCAGAACAGCGTGACCTCCGGCCCGTCCCCCGCGCTGGCGAGCCGCCGCGTGATGACGGCCGCGCAGGCCCAGGTCGCCGCCGTCGCGATCGGCAGCAGCGCCTCCACCCCAAAGGCCCCGGTCCCCGGGCGGATCACGATCAGCACGCCGACCAGCCCCACCGCCACGGCGGTCCAGCGCCGCCAGCCCACCACCTCCCCCAGCACGGGAATGGACAGGGCGGTGATGAAGGCCGGGGAAACGAAGTTGATTGCCGTCGCCTCGGCGATCGGCATGACGCGCAGGGCAAAGATGAAGGCGATGGCGGAGCCGAGCATGCCGAGCCCGCGCAGCAGCTGCAGCCCCGGCGCCTTTGGGCGGAGCGCGCGGGAGAAGGCGTTCCGGCGGAACAGGAAGGGCGTGAGCGTCAGGGCGAAGAAGGTCACGTAGCGCAGCCAGCCCACCTCGACCGGCGGCAGAGAGCCGGTCAGGAGCTTCGCGAGCGCGTCGGAGACGGAGAAGAGCGCGATCGAGGCGGTGATCAGCAGGATGCCGCGCAGCGGCCGGTCGGCGGCGGCCTCGGCCGTCGTCACGTCCCCGCGCGGCCCGACAGATGCGCGAGCAGCGTCTCCGCCGTCTCGCGCCACGGGGTCGGGCGGAAGGTTGCGCGGATCGCCGCCTCCCGCTCCGCGATCAGCGCGTCGTCGGTGATCGCGCGGCGGATCACCTCGGTCGCGGCGGTGACGTTGTCCGGGTCCACGTAGAGGCAGACATCGCCCCCCGCCTCCGGCACGGAGGACCGGTCGGAAGCGATGCAGAGCTTTCCGAAGGAGAGACTCTCCGTCACCGGCAGTCCCCAGCCCTCGTAGAGGGAGGGGTAGAGCGTGAAACGGCATCCCCGGTAGAGCGCGACGAGGTCCGCATCGGTCGGCGAGCGCAGCAGCACCACCTTCCCGCCGAGAAAGGCCGAGTTCTCCAGCTGCTGCATCAGGTCGGCCACCAGCCAGCCCACCTTGCCCGCGAAGACAAGGGTCGGCACCCGCTCCGGCGGCATCTCCGCCAGCAGCCGGCGCCAGACCCGGAAGGCGAGGAGGTGGTTCTTCCGCGCCTCCACCGTGGAGACCATCAGGACGAAGGAGCCGGGCGTCAGCCCGGCGGGCAGGGTGGCCGTCCCCTCCACCGGCGGGCCGGAGAAGCCGGTGCCGATCGGCAGCACATGCACGGGCCGCGCCACCGGAACGCCCGTACGGTCGGACCAGGCCTCCAGGTCCCGCGCCGTGGAGGCCGAGATGGCGAAGACGTCGGTCGCCAGGGGAAGATGGCTGCTGATCCAGGCGGTGAAGATCGGCACGTTCGAGCGGTCGCACCATTCCGGGTGCAGCAGGGGGATCAGGTCATAGGCGAGCAGGGCCATCCGCAACCCCTGGGCGCGGGCGAAGCCGCCGACGAAGGCCGCGTAGTCGTTCCGGAACCAGGGGGAGCCGAGCGCCGCGAGCACGTCGCCGGGCCGCGCCTCGTCCCGCAGGTCGAGGTTGTCGGGACCGACCCAGGAGGCGCGCGACAACAGCCCGGCCGGTGACCCGGCCTCCCGCGCCGCGACGCTCAGGATCGCCCGGCCCCCGTGCCGCAGCGCCTCGACCTGGGAGGAGAGCGCCCGGCGCTGGGCATGGCGCGCCTTGGCCAGGGAGTCCTGCGCCGTCGGCGGCAGGACGCGCCGAACCGCCTGCCGCAGGATCCCCCCGAGGGAGCGCGGCGCGGCCTCCTCGACCGTCGCCACCTCGGCCGGCGGGGTCTTCGGCGCGGCGTTCAGCAGGACGGCGAAGGTGTCGCGCAGCGCCTCCCAGGAGACGGTCCGCAGCGTGCCGGCCGTCCGGTCGTGCCGGCAGAAGCGCACGGCGTCGCCGCGGAACTCCACCAGCGCCGCGTAGAGCTCGAAGGACAGGCGCTGGATGCCGGTCGGCCGGGCATGGTGGAGGGCGTAGTCGAAGAGATCCTCGACATCCAGCCAGACCGTCATGAGCTGTCTCGGTTGTGTGGCTGGCCGATAGGGCAAGGGGCCGGGGGTGGCAAGCGCGGCGCCCGCGTTGGCGGAACGGCCCGCCCGGCCTATGACCGCGGCCCCCGCCCGCCAGGAATGCCGCGATGCCCCACCCACCCCGCCTGGTCGTCATCGGCGCCGGCGGCCACGCGAAGGTCGTGATCGAGGCGCTGCGCGCCGCCGGCTTCCCCGAGCCGCTCGGCCTCGTGGACCCGCACCCGCCGGCGCCCGTGGTGCTCGGCCTGCCCGTGCTGGGCGGGGACGAGGCGCTGGAGCGGTTGCGGGCCGAGGGGACGGACGCCGCCGTGATCGCCCTCGGCGGCAATGGGTTGCGCCTGCGCATCGGGGACCGGCTGGTGGGCATGGGCTTCGCCCTGCCGTCCGTCGTTCATCCCGCTGCCCAGATCTCGCCGAGCGCGACCGTGGCGGAGGGGGCCGTCGTCATGGCCCGGGCCTGCCTGGGACCGGACGCCCGGGTGGGGCGCCTGGCCATCGTGAACACGAACGCCGTGGTCGAGCACGACAACGAGATCGGCGAGGGGGCCCATGTGGCCCCCGGCTGCGCCCTGGCCGGGAACGTCACCGTCGGCGCACGGGCCCTGGTCGGGGTCGGGTCGGCGGTCCGGCCGGGCGTCACGATCGGGGCGGACGCCGTGATCGGGGCCGGATCGGCCGTGGTGCGGGACATCCCGCCCGGGGCGCGCGTGGGGGGCGCGCCGGCCATGCCGCTGGCGCCCCGCGACCCGCCAAGACAATAAGGCAGCGATGACAATAAAGGGCCACGACAATAATGATAGACTGTGCGGCGCCCGTGGGGTGTAAGCGGGTCCGCCACCCTGGGCTGCAGATCATTTCGGCCACGACCTGGTCGCACGGCAAGTAACGAAGGAAAGAGGTACACGATGAGCGGTGCCACCAACGCGGCCTTTCCCGAGCGCGCGCCGCGGCCAGCCCAGCCGCTGATCCCGGTGTACCGTCCCGATCTTTCGGGCAATGAGCGCGCCTACGTCCTGAACTGCATCGACAGCACCTGGATCTCCTCGCTCGGTGCCTATATCGGCAAGTTCGAGGCGGCGATCGCCGCCGTCACGGGCGCGAAGCACGCCACGGCCGTCTCCAACGGCACGGTCGCGCTGCACCTGCCGCTGCACTGCATGGACATCGGCCCGGGCGACGAGGTGATCGTGCCCGCCTTCACCTACATCGCCTCGGTCAACACCATCGCCCAGACCGGCGCGACCCCGGTCTTCTGCGAGAGCCTTCCCGGCGACTGGCTCATGGACCCGGCGGACGTGGAGCGCCGCATCACGCCGCGCACGAAGGCGATCATGCCCGTCCACCTCTATGGCGGCGCCTGCGACATGCCGGCCATCCTGGAGATCGCCCGCCGCCACGGCCTCAAGGTCCTGGAGGACGCGGCCGAGGCGCTCGGCACGACGCTGAACGGCCAGCATGTCGGCACCTTCGGCGATGCCGGCACCTTCTCCTTCTTCGGCAACAAGACGGTCACGACCGGTGAGGGCGGGATGGTCGTCACCAACGACGACGATTTCGCGGCCCGGCTGCGCCAGACGAAGGGCCAGGGCCAGTCCCTGACCCGCCGCTACTGGCACGAGATCCTCGGCTTCAACTACCGCATGACGAACATCTGCGCCGCCATCGGCCTGGCGCAGACGGAGCGGCTGCCGGCCATCCTGGCCGCCAAGAAGCGGCTCGCCGCCTTCTACCGCACGCATCTCGCCAACCTGCCCGTCACCTTCCAGACGGCGATGCCCGGCGTGGAAAGCGCCGACTGGCTCGTCAGCCTCCTCCTTCCGTCCGGCACCGACCGGGAGCGGGTGATGGCCGACATGCAGGCGCGCGGCGTCGAGACCCGGCCCGTCTTCTACCCCGCCCACCACATGCCGATGTACCAGAGCGCCGAGCACTTCCCGGTCGCCGAGGACATCGCCGCGCGCGGCATCTCCCTGCCGAGCTTCCCGGCCCTCAGCGACGACGAGCTGGGCCGCGTCTGCGAGGCCCTGACGGCCGCGCTGATGGACCAGGGCAAGGCCTAGCCGTCCCGTCCGGACAACCGGGGGCGCGCTCGCCCCCGGAGCCGGGGCGCTACCCGCGGGGCACCCGCCCCCCTATGTTCCCGCGCATGATCCGCGCCCTGCTCCTCGCCACGGCCCTGGTGGCCGCCCCTGCCCTTGCCCAGGCGCCCGCCCCGGCACCGTCCGAGGCCGTGTCGGCGGGCTTCCGCGTCACGAACCGCACGGGGCAGGAGGCGACGGCGCTGCACGCCGTCCGCTCCGGCCGTCCGGACTGGGGCAACAACCTCATCCGTCAGAACCTGGCCGACGGCGGCGAGTTCCGGCTGCGGCCGAATGCGAGCGCCGGCTGCCGCTTCGACCTCCGGCTGGTCCTGGCGGACGGGCGGGAGGCGGTGCTGCGCAACCGCGACATCTGCGCCGAGCCCAACGTCGCCCTGGATGCCGGCACCGTGCAGGCGGCCGCCCGTCCGGCCGCGCCAGCGACGCCGCCCGGCCCGCAAGCCACGCCGACGCCCGGCGCCCGCGCCTCCACCGGCACCGGCTTCCTGGTGGCCGCGGAGCGGGTGATGACGAACCACCACGTCGTGGACAACTGCAACCGCGTGCTCGTCCGCGGGCCGGACGGGCGCAACCACGCCGCCACCCCGCCCGCCCGCGTGGACACCGCGCTGGACCTCGCCGTCCTGACCGTGCCGGGCCTCGACGGCCCGATCCTCCCCTTCCGCCAGAACCCGCCGGTGCGCCGGGGCGAGAGCGTGGTGGCCTTCGGTTTCCCGCTGAGCGGCCTGCTCTCCTCCGACCCGAAGCTGACGCGCGGGGAGATCAACGGGCTGGCCGGGCTGCGGGACAACCCCAACCAGTATCAGATCAGCGCGCCCGTCCAGCCCGGCAATTCCGGCGGCCCGCTGCTGGACATGCAGGCGAACATCGTCGGCGTGGTGGTGTCCAAGCTGAATGCCCAGGCGGTGGCGGGCCGCACGGGCGACATCGCGCAGAACATCAACTTCGCGGTGAAGGGCGAGCGGGCCGTGGCCTTCCTCCGTGCGGCCGGCGTCACGCCCGTCATCGCCCAGAGCACGGGCCAGGACCGCAGCGCCGCGGATGTGGGGGAGATCGCCGCCCGCTCCACCGTCTTCATCCGCTGCGAGCGGTAGGTCCTCTTTCTGGTCTGCTGTCAGGAGAGTCCGCCTCCCGAACCCTCCGCCGAGAAGGCCGCGCGACCGGAACCGGTCCGCGCGGTCAAACTTATCGCCGCCCGGCGCGCGCCTCCGCGTCGAGCTGGATCGCGCGCCCCAGCAGCCTCGCGCGCTCCTCCGCCTCCTCCCGCTCCGTGCGGGGCAGAGCGCCGCAGGTGGCGTCCAGCCCTTGCTGGTCCGCCGGATTCCGGCGGCCGGACTGGTTGGCCAGGACGATGCTGCGCCAGGCACAGGCCTCCTTCCCGTCCGCCCGAAGGGGGCCGGACCCGGTGGCGAGCTGGGACGCGACCTCGCGCTGGGCGGTCACGTCGCCCATGCGGGCCCGGGCATAGGTGGCGATGAAGCGCTGCTGCGAGCGCCGGCAGGAGGACCGGGCGACCTCGGGATGGGCGGGGCATTCGGCGAACCGATCCTCCGCGGCCAGGCGCCTGGCGACCGCATCCAGGTCGCGCCGGCTCTGGGCATGGACCTGCTGGCCCGCCATCACGATCAGGGCCAGTGCCGCGAGCAGGAGGGATCGCATGGGACTCTCCGGTCGGCCCCGCCCGGCGCGGGGTCTGTCGCGCGTCAACGCGGCGCGGGGCGCAGGGATGACAGAAATCCGGCCCCGAGGGCAAATTTCTAGACGCCTGGGGGCCGGAGGCGCTCCGTCGCCGGCTGCTCATCCTTGAGCCCAACACCCGTCCCGCCCCGGTCGCGCGCTGCCGAGAGCAGCCAGGCGATCTTCGCGGCCGCCGCCTCTGGCGCCAACCCGGCCGCCCGGATGTTGCTGACGCAGTTCCGCTCCGAATCCGCCCGCCCCACGCGGGCCGCCCAGGTGAGATAGGCCCCTAGGCTGTCCTGGGCCGAGAGGCCTGGCCGTTCCCCGATCAGGACCACCACGGCGGCCGCCCCCATGGCCTCCGCCGCAGCATCGCCCAGCGCCACCCGGGCCTGCCGCGCGATCAGGATCGGCCCCGCCTCCAGCGCTGAAGCGGAAAGGCGGGGCAGCAGCGCGGCCAGGACCGGTGGCGCCCAGTCCTGCACACCCGTGGCGCAGAGCCCGTCCGCCACGACGAACACGATCCTCCCCTCGGCGCGCGGCAGGGGATCGGCTGTGGCGAGGCGGCGGCCGAGATCGGGGCGCAGGAGGTAGCTGCGCCGGTCCGGCGCAGCGCTGGCCACCCGGATGACGGGCAGGCCGAGGGGACGCAGCGCCGCCTCCAGCGCGTCCTCGTCCAGCGCGGACCAGACCGCGTCGCGGGCCCGGGCATGGGCCTCCTGGAAGTCGAGATGGGCGGCGGTCGGCAGCCCGGCGCCCGCGCGCCCCAGCGCCACGCGCGCCGTGGTGTGGCGGCGGAGAAAGGAGAGGGGCGCGACCTCGCTCACCCCAGCCCGATCAGTGCGGGGGAGAGGCGCGGCGGCAGGGCGGGCGCCTCCGGGTCCAGCGGCGCGATGCCCATGCGCTCCATCCAGGCGGCGAACTCCGGCGCCGGCGCGCGGCCCAGCGCGCGGCGCGCGTAGAGCCCGTCGTGGAAGGAGGTGGACTGGTAGGCGAGCATCACGTCATCTGCCCCCGCCACGCCCATGACATAGGTCACGCCCGCGACGCCGAGCAGCGTGAGCAGCGCGTCCATGTCGTCCTGGTCGGCTTCGGCGTGGTTCGTGTAGCAGACGTCCACCCCCATCGGCAGGCCGAGCAGCTTGCCGCAGAAATGGTCCTCCAGCCCCGCACGGATGATCTGCTTGCCGTCGAACAGGTATTCGGGGCCGATGAAGCCGACGACGCTGTTCGTCAGCAGCGGATCGAAGGCGCGGGCGACGGCGTGGGCGCGCGCCTCCAGGGTCTGCTGGTCCACGCCGTGATGCGCGTCCGCGCTCAGCGCGCTGCCCTGGCCGGTCTCGAAATACATGACGTTGCCGCCCGCGGGCGCGCGGCCCAGCGCGACCGCCGCCTCCCGCGCCTCCCGCAACAGGGCGAGGTTGATGCCGAAGCCGCGATTGGCGGCCTCCGTCCCCGCGACGGATTGGAAGACGAGGTCCACCGGCGCGCCGCGCGCCATCGCGGCCATGGTCGTCGTGACATGGGACAGCACGCAGCTCTGCGTCGGGATGGCGTAGCGGTCCCGCACCTGATCCAGCAGGTCGAGAAGGCGGCAGACGCTGTCCACGTGGTCCGTCGCGGGGTTCACGCCCAGGCAGGCATCGCCGGCGCCGAGCAGCAGCCCGTCCAGCACCTGGGCCGCGACGCCGTGCGGGTCGTCCACCGGATCATTCGGCTGCAGCCGCACGGACAAGGTGCCCGGCAGCCCGATGGTGTTGCGGAAGCGCGTGGTGACCTGGCACTTCGCTGCGACGGCCACGAGGTCCTGCAGCCGCATGATCTTGGACACGGCCGCCGCCATCTCCGGCATCAGCCCGGGCCGCAGCGCGGCCAGCGCCGAGGAGTCCGCCGGGCCGAGCAGCCAGTCGCGGAAGCCGCCAACCGTCAGGTGCCGCACCGGCCCGAAGGCGCCAGCGTCATGCGTGTCGAGGATGAGGCGCGTGACCTCGTCCGCCTCATAGGGGATGACCGCCTCATCGAGGAAATGCGCCAGCGGCAGGTCGGCCAGGGCGCGCTGCGCCGCGACGCGCTCCGCCGCGCTGTCGGCCGCGAGCCCCGCGAGGGAATCGCCCGAGCGCGTCGGCGTCGCCTTCGCCAGCAGGGTGCGAAGATCGGGAAAGACGTGGCGCGTGCCGCCGAGCATCTGCGCGAAGGCCATGCCCCGATCCTGGCGCAGCACCCCACCCTTGGCCAGCGCCGCCGCCGCACGCAGGATCGGGGGATGTGGATCATGGTCTCCGGCCCGTACACGGCCGGCGGGGCGGATATGGCGGGGCGGGCGGCCAACCTGTGCGCGCTGAACGCCGCGGCCCTGGCCCTGCACCGGATGGGGCACGTGCCGATCATCGGCGTGAACATGGCCCTGCCGGTGATCGAGGCGGCGGGCGGCGGCGAGGCGGCCTTCGAGGCGGTGATGATGCCCCTCTCGCTTGCCCTCGCGGAGCGCTGTGACGGATGCTTGCGGATCGGCGGCGCGTCCGCAGGCGCGGATGCGGAGGCGGCGCGCTTCCGCGCGGCGGGCCGCCCGGTCTGGCACGACCTGTCGGAGGTGCCCGGTCCCTAGACCGGCGCGGCGGCGCCGCGCATGGCCGGTCGGGAGGATCTCTATCGGCGCGCCGGCAGCGCCTCCCGGTCGCCGATCAGCCGGCTCGCGATCCAGGACACGAGGGACACGACGATCGCCCCGAAGAAGGCCGCCCAGAAGCCGGATATGCGCATCCCCGGCATCAGCAGCGCCGTCAGTCCGAGCATCGCCGCATTGATCACCAGCGTGAACAGGCCGAGGGTGATGATCGTCAGCGGCAGGGAGAGAAGCGCGATCACGGGCCGGATGACGGCGTTCACCAGCCCGAAGATGATGGCCGCGACGATCAGGTTCAGCGCGTTGGGGAAGTAGATCCCCCGGACAAGGCTGGCCGCGACGAAGAAGGCCACGGCCGTGATGGCCGTGCGGATCAGGAAGTTCACGGTGTCCCACTCCTCCATCGCCGCGGATCGGTGCGCGGCCATCCCAGGGGCGGCCGGCCACGTTCAGGCCGGGCGCGCCCGCCGCTCGCAACGCGGCCCCCACCGGGCGGTTGCCCGCGCGGCGAAGCCTTCATGAGTCCGACACTCGCGGGAATCGGCGCTTTGGTGCTCTGGGCCTTCCTCGCCCTGCTCGCGCGCGGGGCGGCAGGGCTGCCGCCCCTGCAGGTGACGGCCATCGCCTTCGCCGTCGGCGGCGCCCTCGCGACGCTGTGGCTGGCCCTTCGCGGGCAGCTCGGCGCCCTGCGCCAGCCCCCGATCGCCTGGGTGCACGGCGTGGGCGGGCTGTTCGGCTACCACGCGCTCTACTTCGCGGCCGTCGCCTGGGCCCCGCCGGTCGAGGCGAACCTGCTGAACTATCTCTGGCCGCTGCTGATCGTGCTTCTCTCCGCTCCCATCCTTGGCCTGCGGCTGGGGCCGCGGCGGCTGGCGGGGGTGGGGCTGGGCCTGCTCGGCTGCGGGCTGGTGGTCGGCGCCGGCGCCTCCTTCCCGCCGGGCGCCCTGCCGGGCTTTCTCTGCGCCGCCGGGGCGGCGCTGACCTGGGCGGTCTATTCCGTCACCGCGCGGCGCCTGGCCGCCGTCCCGACCGAGGCGGTGGCGGGCTTCTGCCTTGGCGCCGCGCTCCTGGCGGGCCTCGCGCACCTGGCCTTCGAGCCCACGGTGACGCCCGGGGTGCGCCAGTGGCTCTCGGCGGTCCTCCTCGGCCTCGGGCCGGTGGGGGCGGCCTTCTTCCTCTGGGACGTCGGGATGAAGCGCGGCGATCCGCGGCTTCTCGGCACGCTCGCCTATGCGGTGCCGGTCGCCTCCACCCTGCTGCTGATCGCGGCGGGGGAGGGGACGCTGTCCTGGCGCGTGGCGCTGGCGGTGGTCCTGGTCGTGGGGGGCGGGTGGCTCGCGGCATCGGCGAAAGACAGGGCAGGGGGCTCCGCCCCCTGACCCCTGCCGGGGGGCGGACGCACCCCCCGGTCCCCGCGGTCAGGGGGCGCGGAACAGGGCGCGGACGACCTCGGCATGGCCCTGGTGCTTCGGACCTTCATCCAGCAGGACGGTGCCCTCCAGGCACTCCAGCAACTCCAACCCAGCGAAATGCTGGCGCGCGAGTGACCCGGTCCAGAGCAGCGCGGGATCGCGCGGCCCGCCGGAGCGCCGCCCCTCCTGCGCCGGGGTGAACCCTTCCAGGAAGAGCAGCCCGCCCCGCGCCAGGGCCCGCACGGCCTTCGCCGCCACCACCGCCCGGTCGTCCGGCGGCAGGTGGACATAGACCCAGGCGATCAGGTCGAAGGCGCCGACCGGCGCGTCCCACTGCGTCAGGTCGGCGGTGACGGTTCGCAGCGCGACGCCCCGCCGGGCCGCGAGCGCCGCCGCCTTCGCCATGCCGGCGGCGGACCAGTCCACGCTCGTCACCGCCAGCCCGCGCTCTGCCAGCCAGACGCCGTTCCGCCCCTCTCCATCGCCCAGCGCGAGGGCCCGCATCCCCGGCCGCAGCCGCGGTAGCAGCGCTTCCAGCCCCCGGTTCGGCGCCTCCCCGAAGGCGAAGCCGCCATCGCCGTAGCGGGCATCCCAGGCCGCGGCGTCACTCATGCCGCCGCCCTGCCATCGGCCATGCGTCCCGAACCGACAAAAATAGAGGGGGGATCGGGGGGATACCTTCCCCCGGCCTTCCCTTTCACGGCTCCCACCCTTCGGGCGCCATCTCGAACCCCTCGAACCGGAAGGCCGGGCTGACCGTGCAGCCCACCAGCGTCCAGGCACCAAGGCTCCGCGCCGCCTGCCACTCCCCCGCCGGGATGACGGCGAAGAGCGTCTCCCCCTGCGACAGGTCCGGCCCGAGCCGCCGCACCGCCCCCGGCATCCGCAGTTCGAGCGGCGCGCCCGCGTGCCAGTGCCAGCCCTCGGCCGCGTCCACGCGGTGCCAGTGGCTACGCTCCCCGGCCGCGAGGAGAAAGAGGATGGAGGTCCCGGCCCCGCGCGACCCGTCGGCCGGGGCGTCGCGCCAGGTCTCGCGGTAGTGGCCGCCCTCGGGGTGTGGCTGCAGCCCCAGCGCGGCGACCACGGCGGCGGCGTCCGCCCCCGGGTCGCGCAGGTCGATCACTTCGGCGCGGCGGGCGCCGTCTCCTTCAGGGCCGGCAGGGCGGAGACCTCCTCGAACCAGGCCGCCAGCCGGGGATGCGTGTCCCGCCAGGGCTCCGATCCGAAGCGGAAGTCGAGGTAGCCGAGCGCCGAGGCGACCGCGATCGCGCCGACGTCGTCCAGCCCCTTCGGCGGGTCCATCTCGAGCCGGTCCAGGCCGCGGTCCACCGCCGCCTTCTGGCGGTTCATGAAGGTCGTGCGCGCCTCCTCCTCCGGCATGGCGGACTGCATCCGGCGTGCGACGGCGGCGTCCATGATCCCGTCGCCCAGCGCGTGCATCACCTGCACCCGCAGACGCGCGGGGTTGGCGGCCGGCGTCAGGGGCGGTGCCTCCCCGAAGCTGTCGAGGTAGTCGCAGATCGCCCGGCTGTCATAGATGCCGGTGCCGTCCTCCGCGATCAGGCAGGGGACCTTCGACAGCGGGTTGGCCTTCAGCAGGTCGGCCGGCGAGGCGTGCGGGTTCGTCTCCACCACCTCGATCAGCGACTCGATCCGGCGCGCGATGGCGCTGGCGAGCACCTTGCGGGCGAAGGGGCTGGCGGGGGACCAGTGGAGGAGCATCCTGTCGTTTCCTTCCTGAGCGGCGGGAGCCTAGCCGCGCCGCCCGGGAAGGACGAGGGCTCAGCCCCGGAAGTTGTCCTTCCCCGTCCGACGCGCGGCCAGCTCCGCCACATCCTTCGCGCGCAGGAAGGGGTTCGTGGCCCGCTCCTCGGCGATGGTGGTCGGGACCGTGGCGCGTCCCTTGGTCCGCAGCGCGCGCACCTGCTCCGCCCGCGCCCGCAGCGCGGCGTTGTCCGGCTCCACCGTCAGGGCAAAGCGGGCATTGCTCTCGGTGTACTCGTGGCCGCAGCACACCAGCGTGTCGTCGGGCAGGGCGTTCAGGCGTTGCAGGCTGCCGAACATCTCCGCCGCCGTGCCTTCCAGCAGCCGTCCGCAGCCGAGGGAGAAGAGCGTGTCGCCCACCAGCGCGGCGCGGGCCTCCGGGATGTGCAGCGCGACATGGCCGCGCGTGTGGCCGGGCGTGTCGATCACCGTCATCGTGCCGCTGCCCAGCGGCACCGTTTCCCCGGGCCGCACCGCGAGGTCCAGCTTCGGCAGGCGGTGCGCGTCGGCCGCGGCGCCCAGCACCTTCGCCCCGGTCGCGGCCACCACCTCCGCCACCCCGTCGATGTGGTCGCCGTGGTGGTGGGTCAGCAGCACCCAGTCCAGCCGCCCCGGCTCCGGCATGGCCCGCAACGCGGCCAGGCAGGGCCCCGCCTCGCCCGGATCGCAGAGGGCCACGGTGCCCGTCGTGGCGTCCCGCAGCAGCCAGGCGTAGTTGTCGGACAGGCAGGGCACGGCCGTCACGGTCCAGGTCGTCGTCATCGGGGGCACGATCCATCGTTCCACGGGGTGCCCGGCCGGCGTTCGTTCCGGGGGCTTCCCACCCTATATCGGCCGCATGGTCCAAGAGGTCCACTTCACCTCCCGAGGTCTGGACGGCTTCTACGCCGCGCCCCTCGGGGCCGTGACGCGCCGCCTGCTGCGGGCGCGGCTGCGCGCGCTCTGGCCGGAGCTGACAGGG
The DNA here is from genome assembly GCF_050154705.1 of Muricoccus radiodurans. GTDB lineage: Bacteria > Pseudomonadota > Alphaproteobacteria > Acetobacterales > Acetobacteraceae > Roseomonas > Roseomonas radiodurans. The sequence continues at coordinate 5,219,672 of NZ_CP189561.1, forward strand.
CGGGAGGTGCTCGGCCTCGGCCATGCCGGCCCCTATCTGCGCCTCTGGCGGCGCGGGGCGGCCCGGCTCGTCTCGGCCACGCCGCACGCGCTGGCGGTGCATCACCGCCTCGCCCCCTGGCCGCCGGACGGGCGCTCCGCCGCGACCCTGGTCGAGGAGGATCGCCTTCCCTTCGCCGACCTCTCCTTCGACAACGTCCTGCTCGTCCACGGGCTGGAGGCGGCGGAGAATGCCCGCCGACTGTTACGCGAAGCCTGGCGCGTCCTGCGGCCGGAGGGACGGCTCCTGGCCGTGGTCCCGAACCGCCGCTCCGTCTGGGCGCACCTGGAGCACACCCCGTTCGGCCACGGCCATCCCTATTCCGCCGGCCAGCTCGCGCGCCTGCTGGACCGCTCCCTCTTCGCGGTAGAGCGGCGGGAACACGCCCTCTTCGTGCCGCCCTTCCCCTGGCGCCCCCTGCTGCGCGGCGCCCGCGCCTGGGAGGCGGCCGGCCGCGCCGTCGCGCCGCAATTCGCCGGCGTCACGCTGATCGAGGCGCGCAAGTCCGTGGCCGGGCTGATCCCCCTCCGTCCCGCACCGGCCCGGGTGCGGGTGCTGATGCCTCAGGGCGGATAGGGCCGCCGCCGCGATGGGGGCGGGCCACGGAACGATCATGGCGATTTCGGGGCTCTCGCGCCCATGCCGAAGCCGAGCGGCCTTTCCGGCGTTCTTGCGCCCGGCACGGCCCGCTGATGGGCCCGCCTGTCACGGGAATGGCCGCGCCGCGGCCACCCTTCCGAGGAGAGAGGCCATGAACCGCATTCACTTGGCGGCCGCCGCGTCGCTGCTCGCCGCCCCGTTCCTGGCCGGCGGCGCCCTGGCGCAGCCGACCACCCCCGTCATCACCGTTCCGCCCGGCTCGACCGTGCAGGTCCCGCCCGGCGGCTCGGTGGAGGTGCTGCCCGGCGGCGCCGTCCAGGCCACCCCCGGCGGCGTCCAGATGACGCCGGGCTCGGCCGTGCAGGTGAACCCGACCCCGCGCGGCAACACCCGCGTCGGCCAGCTTGAGTGCAGCGTCGCCGGCGGCGTCGGCTTCGTCTTCGGCTCGAGCCGCGACCTGGAATGCGAGTTCCGCCCGGCCAACGGCCCGCTCGAGCGCTACCGCGGCGAGATCCGGCGCTTCGGCGTGGATATCGGCGTGACCGGCCGCGCCACCATGATCTGGTCGGTGTTCAACACGGGATCCGACATCCGCCCGGGCAGCCTGTCGGGCACCTATGTCGGCGCCTCCACCGCCATCGCCGTGGGGCTCGGCCTCGGCAGCAACCTGCTGATCGGCGGGTCCAACGACCAGGTGGCGCTGCAGCCCCTCTCCATCGAGGGCGGCACGGGCCTGAACGTCGCCGCGGGCATCGGCGAGGTCACGCTGCGCCCGGCGGGCTGAGCGCCGGAGGGCCCGGGGGAGGCGAGCCTCCCCCGGATCGCCCCCCTGGATCACCCTTGCAGCGGCGCCACGCGGCCGCTACATAGGCGGCATCATCGAACTTTCCGCTTTGTACGGGGGGTGGCCTTCACGGGCCGCCTTTTTTGTTTTGGAAACGCCCTTGTCGGACACCGACCTGCCGCAGCACGAGGGGCTGGAGGCCCGCATCGCCGCCGCCATCGCGCCCACCCTCGGCGCCATGGGGTACGAGGTCGTGCGCGTGCTGATCCAGGGGAAGGAGCGCCCGACCGTCCAGATCATGGCGGACCGGGCGGACGGATCTCTCATCGGCGTCTCGGACTGCGAGGCGATCTCCCACGCCGTCGGCGCCGTGCTGGACGTGGACGACCCCTTCCCCGGGGAGTGGAACCTCGAGGTGTCCTCCGCCGGGATCGACCGCCCGCTGACGCGGACGAAGGACTGGGTCCGCTTCCTCTCGCATGTGGCGACGGCGGAGCTGAACGTGCCGCAGGAGGGCCGCCGCCGCTTCAAGGGCCGCATTCTCTCCGCCGACGACGAGACGGTGCGCCTGAAGCTGGAAGAGGGTGGCGCGGAGGTCGCGCTGCTCCGTTCCAACATCCGCCGCGCGAAGCTCGTCCTGACCGATGAGCTGATCGCCGCCACGGCCGTGTCCGAGGCGGAGTCCCCCGACGCGGGCTCCGAGGAGCCGGCCGCACCCCGTCCCGCCCGCACCCCCGGCCCCCGCCCGAAGCGCGGCCCGGCGCGCCGTGGCCCCGGCCGCTTCTCCGGCAAGGCCGCTTCCCCCGACGACAGCACGGGGGAGGGCACCGCGCCCGCCTCCGAACGACCGACCTCCGAAAGGAACTGAGACCATGGCCGTCGACGTCGCCATCGCTCGCCCCGAGCTTCTCCAGGTCGCGGATGCCGTGGCCCGGGAGAAGATGATCGAGCGCGAGGAGGTGCTGGAGGCCATGGAGCAGGCCATCCAGAAGGCCGGCCGCGCGAAGTACGGGCAGGAGAAGGACATCCGCGCCACCATCGACCGCCGCAACGGCGAGGTGCGCCTGTCCCGCTGGACCGAGGTGGTGGAGGCCGAGCCGCCCGAGAACGAGGCGACCCAGATCCCCCACCGCATCGCGGTGAAGTTCAAGCCGGGCATCCAGGTCGGCGAGTTCATCGTGGACCCGCTGCCGCCGATCGACTTCGGCCGCATCGCCGCCCAGACCGCGAAGCAGGTGATCGTGCAACGGGTCCGCGAGGTCGAGCGCAAGAAGCAGTTCGACGAGTACAAGGACCGCGTGGGCGAGATCATCAACGGCGTGGTCAAGCGCACCGAGTACGGCAACCTGATGGTGGAGCTCGGCAAGGCCGAGGCCCTTCTGCGCCGCGACGAGACGATCCCGCGCGAGGCCTTCCGCAACGGCGACCGCGTGCGCGCCTACATCTACGACGTGCGGGAGGAGCAGCGCGGGCCGCAGATCTTCCTCTCCCGCACCCATCCCGGCTTCCTCGCGAAGCTCTTCGCCCAGGAGGTGCCGGAGATCTATGACGGCATCATCGAGATCAAGGCGGTGGCCCGCGACCCCGGCAGCCGCGCGAAGATGGCCGTGATCTCCCGCGATTCCTCCATCGACCCGGTCGGCGCCTGCGTCGGCATGCGCGGCTCGCGCGTGCAGGCGGTGGTGGCGGAGCTGCAGGGGGAGAAGATCGACATCATCCCCTGGTCCGGCGACCAGGCGACCTTCATCGTGAACGCCCTCGCCCCCGCCGAGGTGACGAAGGTCGTGCTGGACGACGAGGGGCGTCGGGTTGAAGTCGTGGTGCCGGACGACCAGCTCTCGCTCGCCATCGGCCGCCGCGGCCAGAACGTCCGCCTCGCCTCCCAGCTGACCCGCTACGACGTCGACATCCTGACCGAGGCCGAGGAATCCGAGCGTCGCCAGGAGGACTTCCGCAAGCGCTCCGGCCTCTTCGTCGAGGGGCTGGACGTGGATGACGTGATCGCCGGCCTGCTGGTGACCGAGGGCTTCTCCTCGCTGGAGGAGATCGTCGAGGTGGCCGACGAGGAGCTGGCCGAGATCGAGGGCTTCGACGAGACCGTGGCCGCCGAGCTGAAGCGCCGCGCCATGGCCTCGATCGAGCGCCGCGACGCCGAGCTGGACGAGAAGCGCCGCGAGATGGGCGTGGAGGACGCGGTCGGCGAGGCCGGCGGCTTCACCCCCGCCATGATGGTCGCCCTCGGCGAGAAGGGCATCAAGTCGCTCGACGATCTGGCCGACCTCGCCTCGGACGAGCTGATCGAGATGCTCGGCACGGACAGCGTGGACGAGGAGACGGCGAACGCCATCATCATGGCCGCCCGGCAGCGCGCCGGCTGGTTCGGCGACGAGGAGGCCGATCCGGACGCGACGGCCGACGAACTGAACGGCGACACCACCGCCGACGGCGTGGTGGAGAACGGGGGAGGCGACGGCGACGCCCGAGCCTGACCCCGGCCCGACCGGCCCGGCGGAGGTCCCCTCCGCCACGACTCCGGAGGATGGGCAGCCCGACCCGGAGCCGAAAGGTCCCCTGCGCCGCTGCGTGGCGACGCGGGAGAGCCTGCCGAAGGAGGCCATGATCCGCTTCGTGCTCGGTCCCGGGCGGGAACTGGTGCCCGATCTGGCAGGGAAGCTGCCCGGCCGGGGAATGTGGTTGAGCGCGCGCGGCGATGTGCTAGAACGCGCCCTCACCCGCGGGGCCTTCATGAAGGCCGCCCGCGGACCGGTGCATCCGCCCCACGACCTTCGCGCGACGATCGAGGATGGCCTGCGGCGACGCATCCGGGACCTGGTCGGCTTCGCGCGGCGCGCGGGGCAGGCCGTGGTGGGCTTCCAGCAGGCGCGCGAATGGCTCCAGGCCGGCCGCGCCGCCCTGCTGGTGGAGGCGACGGACGGAAGCGCGGCGGAACGCGCGAGACTTGTCGGGGCGTACGGCGTTCCGGTGGTCTCCGCGCTGACGGCGGCGGAACTGGGCGGCCTGTTCGGGCGCGACCACGCGGTGCACGTGGCGGTGGCGTCGGGGCGGCTGGCCGAGGGGATCGCGCAGGAGGCCGCCCGGCTCTCGGGCCTGGTGGCCCCGCTCGGCGCGGCAGCCGGTGTGACGCCCGGCGACAAGGCGGCGCGCCCCGAGGGCACGCGGAGGACCCGGCGCCCCCAAGGCGCGGCCCCCGCACCCCACGACGACGCGACGGAGCGAAAGGGCCCACCCGGGCCAAGCGGACGCGCCGAGGGCGGGTCCGACAGAACGCGCGCCCCCGGGGCGCCCCGCAACTCGCGCCCCAAGGCGCGGCGGGGCACCCCGGCGGCGCGAGAGAGATGAGCACGCTCGATGGCGTGACGGAGACGTAGGTTGGCGGACGGCGACAAGACTCTGGGTGAGACGGGTTCAGGCGGACGGATGAGCGACGAGAACGGACAGGACGGCGGGAAGGGCAGGCTCTCCCTGCGGCCGGGCGGCCGGCTGGAACTCGGCAAGACCGAGCAGGCGGGCAGCGTGCGCCAGTCCTTCAGCCACGGCCGCAGCAAGACCGTGCAGGTCGAGGTGGTGAAGAAGCGGGCCGCCGGTCCCACCGGCGCGGCCGCTCCGGCGCGCCCGGCCGGCCCGACGGCCTCCGGGCCCGGCCAGGCCCGCGCGGGCGGCCCCTCGGGGCGGGGCTCGGCCCCGGCCCCGGGCCGCCCCCTGACCCAGGGCGAGCAGGCCAACCGCCAGCGCGTGCTGGAGGAGATGCGGCGCGCCGAGGCCGAGCGCCAGCGGCAGGAGCGCGAGCAGCAGGCCCTGATGGTCCGCTCCGCCGCCGAGGAGGCCGCGCGCCGCGCCGAGGATGAGCGCCGTGAGGCCGAGGAGGCCGCGGAGCGGGCCGAGCGCGCGCGTCGTGAGGCCGCCGCCGCGGTGGCCGCCGAGGCCGCCCGGCGGGCCGCCGAGGCCCCTCCGCCCCCGCCGCCGACCGTCGTCGAGCAGGCGCCGGCCGCGCGCGAGACGCGCGAGCCCGCGGCGCCGGCCCCGGAGCGCCCCGCGCCCGTCGCCCCGGCGGCCCGCGTGCCCGAGCCGGCCCCGCGCCCAGCCCCGGTCGCCCGCCCCATGCAGGAGCGTTCTGGGCAGGACCGTCCTGGGCAGGACCGCCCAGGCACGGACCGTCCGATGCAGGACCGCGCGCCGGCGCGGCCCTACCCGTCCCGCGACGACCGTCCGGGTTACGCCCCCCGCGATCAAGGCTACCCGTCCCGGGACAACGACCGCGGCTACGCTCCGCGTCCCGCCGGCCCCGGCGGTGACCGCGGTGGTTACGCGGCCCGCGGCCCGGGTGGTCCGGGCGGCGACCGCGGCGGCTACGCCCCGCGCGGCCCCGGCGGTCCGGGTGGCGATCGCGGCGGCTACGCCCCGCGTCCCGCCGGCCCCGGCGGTGACCGCGGTGGCTACGCGGCCCGCGGCCCGGGTGGTCCGGGCGGCGACCGCGGCGGCTACGCCCCGCGCGGCCCCGGCGGTCCGGGCGGCGATCGCGGCGGCTACGCGCCCCGCGCCGGTGGTCCTGGCGGCTACGGCGCCGGTGCGGGCGGTCCGCTCGCGGCCCGGCGTCCCGGCCCCGTGCCCAGTGGGCTGCCGGCCGGCGGCCCCAAGCTGAGCCTGCGCCCCCGCGCGCCGGGCGAGGGCCCTCCGGGCATCGAGGAGGAGGGCCGCAGCCGGCTCCCGCCGCGGCGCCTCGGCGGCCCGACGCCGGCCGCGGCGCGCAAGCCGCCCCTGCCCGCGCCGAAGAAGACCCTCACCCCCTCCGACCGCCGTCGCGAGGGCCGGATCGACGTGCAGGCGGCGATGGAGGGCGACGACGATCGCGGCCGCTCCATGGCCTCCGTCCGCCGCGCCCGCGAGCGCGAGCGGCGCCAGGCCGAGCTCGCTCGCCTCCGCTCCGGCCAGGAGCGGGTGGTGCGCGACGTGGTGATCCCCGAGGTCATCACCGTGCAGGAGCTGGCGAACCGCATGGCCGCCCGCGCCGGCGAGGTGGTGAAGGCCCTGTTCCGCATGGGGACGATGGCCACCATCACCCAGTCCATCGACGCCGACACGGCGGAGCTGGTGGCGACCGAGTTCGGCCACCGCGTCCGCCGGGTCTCCGAGAGCGACGTGGAGCAGGGGCTGGAGGGCGAGGAGGACACCGAGGAGGCGCTGGAGCCGCGCCCGCCGGTCGTCACGATCATGGGCCACGTCGACCACGGCAAGACGAGCCTGCTGGACGCGATCCGCAAGACGGACGTGGCGGGCCGGGAAGCGGGTGGCATCACCCAGCACATCGGCGCCTACATGATCCAGATCCCCGACGGGGAGCGGGTGACCTTCATCGACACGCCGGGCCACGAGGCCTTCACCGCCATGCGCGCCCGCGGCGCGCAGGTGACGGACATGGTCGTGCTGGTGGTCGCGGCGGATGACGGCGTGATGCCGCAGACGATCGAGGCCATCAAGCACACCCAGGCCGCCGGCGTCCCGATGATCGTGGCCGTCAACAAGATCGACAAGCCGGGGGTCAACCTCGACCGCGTGCGGCAGGAGCTGCTGCAGCACGAGGTGGTGGTGGAATCCCTGGGCGGCGAGGTCCAGGAGATCCAGGTCTCCGCCAAGCAGGGCACGAACCTCGACAAGCTGCTGGAGGCGATCATCCTCCAGGCCGAGATCCTCGACCTGAAGGCGAACCCGAACCGGGACGCCGAGGGCACGGTGATCGAGAGCAAGCTGGACAAGGGTCGCGGCCCCGTGGCGACCGTGCTCGTGCAGAAGGGCACGCTCAACGTCGGCGACATCGTCGTCGCCGGCAGCGAGTGGGGCCGTGTCCGCGCCCTGGTGGACGACATGGGCACCAACGTCACGGGCGCCGAACCGTCCGAGCCGGTGGAGATCCTCGGCCTGTCCGGCGTGCCGGGCGCGGGCGAGACCTTCGTCGCGGTCGAGGACGAGACGCGCGCCCGCGAGATCACCGAGTTCCGCCAGCGCAAGGCCCGCGAGAGGGTGACGGCCGCCGCCGGCGCCGCCCGCGGCACGCTGAACGACATGCTGGCCCGCATCCAGGCGGGCGAGCAGAAGGAGGTCGCGGTCGTCATCAAGGCGGATGTGCAGGGATCGTCCGAGGCGCTCGGCGTCACCCTCGGCAAGCTCTCGCGCGACGAGGTGCGGGTTCGTATCCTGCACTCGGCGGTCGGCCAGATCACCGAGAGCGACATCCAGCTCGCCAAGGCGTCGGATGCTGTCGTGGTCGCCTTCAACGTCCGCGCCACGGCGCAGGCGCGGGAGATGGCGCAGCGCGACGGCGTCGAGATCCGCTACTACTCGATCATCTACGAGGTCGCGGACGACATCGAGAAGCTGGTCAAGGGCAAGCTCGCCCCGATCCAGCGCGAGAAGTTCCTCGGCTACGCGCAGATCCTGCAGGTCTTCGAGGTCAAGCGCCTCGGCAACATCGCGGGCTGCCGCGTGACCGAGGGCGTGGTGAAGCGCGGCGCGGGCGTCCGCCTGCTGCGGGACGGCGTGGTGATCCACCAGGGCACCCTCTCCACGCTGCGCCGCTTCAAGGACGACGTGCGCGAGGTCGCCAATGGCTACGAGTGCGGCATGTCCTTCGCGAACTACAACGACATCCGCGTGGACGACCAGATCGAGTGCTACGAGACGGAGACGGTCGCCGCCGACTGATCGGCGACCCCTTCCGGCCTGACAGCCCGCCGCGCCCGGCCGATGCCGGGCGCGGCGGCGCCTTTTCCGGGGTATCCAGAATGAGCAAGAAAGTTCTTCGCAAGACCGGCCGGGAGGGTGGCGAGAAGCGCGAGGCGCCGAAGCGCGCCGCCCGGCCCTCGGCCGCCAACACGGCGCCGTCCCAGCGCATGCTGCGCGTGGGGGAGGAGATCCGCCACGCCCTCTCCGCCGTGCTCACCCGCGGCGACGTGCACGATCCGGAGCTGGCGGATGCGCGCATCACGGTGACGGAGGTCCGCGCCTCCCCCGACCTGAAGCACATGACCGTCTTCGTCTCGCGTCTCGGCGCCACGGCGGACAAGCCGCTGCTGGACCTGCTGCGGCGGAACCAGCCGGAGCTGCGCCGCGCCGTGGCCGGCGCCGTGCGGCTGAAATTCGCGCCCGAGCTGCACTTCCAGGCCGACACCGCCCTGGACCATGCCATGCACATCGACGCGCTGATGCGCCGTCCCGAGGTCGCGCGCGACCTCGCAGCGCGCGCGGAGGAGGACGAGGAGGGCGAGGCGCCGTGACCACGCGGCCGCCCAGCCCCGTCCACCCGCCCGAAGGGGCGCCGATGATCCGCACCATCGCCATGCCGGCCGACACCAACCCGGCCGGCGACATCTTCGGCGGCTGGCTGATGGCGCAGATGGACCTCGCCGCCGGCAACGCCGCCGCCCGCCGTGCCCGCGGCCGCTGCGCCACCGTCGCGGTGGAGGCGATCACCTTCCACTCCCCCGTCCATGTCGGGGACGAGGTCTCGCTCTACGCCCGGATCACGAAGGTCGGCCGCACCTCGCTCCGGGTCCAGGTCGAGGCCTGGCGGCGGGAGCGCCATTCCGACGCGCGGGAGCGCGTGACCGAGGCCGCCTTCACCTTCGTCGCGCTGGACGAGGCCGGCCGCCCCCGCCCGGTTCCGGCCGAGGGAAGCTGAGCGCCTTGGGGCCCGCCCTCTACGTCCTGCTGCTCAACGCGCCCCTGTGGCTGCCGAGCTTCCTCGCCTGGTACTGGGTGGTCCGTGATGGCCCGCGTCCCCGTCGCATCGCCCTGGTCCTCTGGGTCCCGGCCGTTCTCATCCTCCTTGTCGGGCCATGGGCGGCGGACCAGGACCTGGGGACCACCCTCCTGATCGTCCTCGTCGGGTGCGGTCTCGGTGCCCTGATGGGGTGGTGGCAGCGGCGCATCGCGCCGCGCTGAACCGTCCCGCCTGAACCGCAGGGGGCCTCGCCCGTTCCCTCGATATGGATCGACGTATCGCCTGGGTCTGCAACTGGCTCGACCCGACCCTGTCCGCGAAGGAGCAGTCCGCGCTCAACCTGCGGGATACCACGGTCACCGCGCTGCAACGGCTCAGCCGGTCCGCCGCGGTGGAGAAGCTGCTCGGCCTCGTGCAGCAGAACGGGAAGATCCTGACCGGGCAGATCCTGCGCACCGCCGCCATGCCGCCGCACCTCCGGGCGATGCGGATCGCGAGCAACGTGCTGCCCGCCTACAGCCACCCGGCCATCCGGCCCCTCTATGACGAGCCGGTCCTGCGGCAGGCCGCGGAGGAGGGGCTCGACCCCGCCGGCAAGGTGGCCCGGAAGGGCGGCGTGCGGCTGTCCATGCATCCCGGCCAGTACTGCGTCCTGGCCACCGTGCGGGACGAGACGCGCGCCGCCGCCGTCGCCGACATCGAGTACCATACCGAGGTGATGCGCCTGCTCGGCCACGCGGGCGGGTGGCACCCGCACGGCGCCCATATCAACGTCCATGCCGGCGGCCGCGCCGCGGGGCTGGACGCCTTCCGCCACGGCCTCACCCTTCTCTCCGAGGCCGCGCGCGGCCTGCTGACCGTGGAGAACGAGGAGACGGCCTACGGCCTGGACGATCTCCTGCCCATCGCGGACGCGCTCCCGATCGTGCTGGACCTGCATCACCACTGGGTCGTCACCGGCGACTACATCCTGCCGGACGATCCGCGCATCCCGCGGATCATCGAGTCATGGCGCGGGGTCCGCCCGGTGATCCACATCAGCGCCCCGCGGGAGGAGCTTGTCCCCGGCCAGGACCCGGACCGCCTGCCGGACCGCGCTGCCCTCCTCGCCGCCGGCGTGACCGCGCGGGACCTGCGCGCGCACTCCACCCGCCTGTGGAACCGCGCCCACGCCGCCTGGGCCGGGCAACACCTTGCCTGGGGCGACATCGAGGTGGAGGCAAAGGACAAGAACTTGGCCGCGGCCGCCTTCGCGGAGGGGCTGGCCGCTTACGGCTGACCCCGGCAGCGGGCCTCGCCCGGCTGGACGCGGCCCGGCCGCCACCGCACAAAGGTGCCATGCCGTCCTCCGCCCCTCCGCTCCGGGTCATGTCCACCCTCGCCGTGGCGGGGCTGCTGCGGGAGATGCTGCCCGCGCTCGACGCCCCGCCGGAGCTGATCTTCGAGCCGACGAAGAGCCTGCTGGACCGCATCGCCGCCGGCGAGCGCGCCGATGCCGCGATCCTGACCGTGGAGGCCGCGGATTCGCTGGTCGCCTCCGGCATCCTGCGGGCCGATACGCGGCGGGAGGTGGCGGTGTCCTGGGTCGGGCTCGCCGTCCGGGCCGGCGCGCCGCGGCCCGACATCGCGACGGCCGAGGCCCTGCGGCAGACCCTGCTGGACGCGAAGTCCCTCGTCTATTCCCGCGCCGGTGCCAGCGGCCTCTACTTTGTGGGCCTCATGGAGCGCCTGGGCCTCACCGACGCGCTCGCGCCAAAGGCGATCGTCATTCCCGCCGGCTTCACCGGAGAGGTGGTCGCGCGCGGCGACGCCGAGCTGGCGATCCAGCAGGTGAGCGAGCTCATGGTGGTGCCGGGCCTCGACATCGTCGGTCCCCTGCCGGCGACCCTCCAGACGCCCCTGGCCTTCTCCGCCCTCCTCTTCGCCGGCTCCTCGCGCGTGGGGGAGGGCACGGCCTTCCTCGACCGCCTCGCCGCGGCCGCGACACCGGAGGCCCTCGCGCGGCACGGGCTGGAGCCGGTCTGACAAAGGCGGGGCGGCCGCGTGGACGCCCCGGCATCACGCCTCCATAATCGGGCGACCGTTCCGGAACGACGCCCTTGACCGCTCCCTCGGCGGCCCTCGCGCCGCCCCATCTCCCCTCCCTTATCCAGAGTGTCGCCGCCCGCTATGCCGGGGCGTCCCGCTTCACGCGGGGCTATGTCGGCTCGAAGCTGCGGCGCGACCCCTCTACCGCCGCGATCCTGGACCTCGCGCGGGCGGCGGGCGGGTTCGGCACGGTCGTGGATCTCGGCTGCGGGCGGGGGCAGCTCGCCCTGGCCCTGCTTCTCGGGGCGCTCGCGACCCGCGTTACCGGCCTCGACTATGACGCTGCCAAGGTCGCGGAGGCCGAGGCCGCCGCCACCGGCCTGCCTGCCCTCTTCGCCGCCGCCGATCTGACCGAGGCGGAGGTGCCCGAGGGCGACACGATCCTGATCGTGGACGTGCTCTACCAGCTGCCGGAAGCGGCCCAGCGCCGCCTCCTCGCCGCCGTCGCGGGGGCCGCGCGCCGCCGCGTCCTCATCCGCGCCTTCGACCCGGACCGCGGCTGGCGCAGCCGCCTGGCCTTCGCGATGGAGCGCGCGGGACGGGCGCTGCGCGGCGACGTCGCCGCCATCCGCCCCCTGCCGTTGCGCGACCTCGCCGCCCCACTGGAGGCTGCCGGCTTTCGCACCACCGTCACCCCCTGCTGGAAAGGCACCCCCCTGCCGAACGTGCTGCTGGTCGCGGAGAGAGGGACGTGAGCGTGGCGCAGGCGGCCCGGGGAGGCGCTGCCTCCCCGAACCCCTCCGCCGGGGGGCTGGCGAGCCCCCCGGACCTCGCGATCCGTGCCTTCGGCAGAGGCCACGAAATGGGTTCCAAGGGACTGGTCCCTTGGCGGATGGGGTCTGGGGAAGGCAGAGCCTTCCCCAGGGTCGCCGCCGCCACCCTCGCCCTCCTCGCCGCCCCTGCCCAGGCGCAGGAGGTCCGCCTCCCTCAGTTCGAGCTGGGCGTGGCCGGCGGCGGCGGCTGGCTGCCGGACTACCCGGCCAGCGACCAGAATCATCTCCGGGGCCTCGCCGTCCCCTACGTCATCTACCGGGGGGAGGTGATCCGGGCCGACGACCAGGGCCTACGGGGCCGGGTGCTGCGCGGGCCGGTCTTCGGGCTGGACGTGTCCTTCTCCGGCGCCTTCCCCTCCTCCTCGGACGACAACCGCGCCCGGCGCGGGATGCCGGATCTCGATTACCAGGGAGAGGTCGGGCCGGCGCTGCGAATCACGCCCTGGCGCGACCCGAACCACCCCCGGCGCGTCAACATCGAGCTGCCGGTGCGGGCCGTCTTCTCCAGCGACCTCACCTCGGTCCACTACCGCGGGATCGTCTTCTCGCCCGAGCTGGCCTTCGAGGACCGGAATGTCGGCTTTCCCGGCGGCCGGTTCCGGATCGGCCTCGGCCCGGTCTTCGCGACCACCCGCCTGCACCGCTACTTCTATGAGGTGGAGCCGGGCTTCGCGCGGCCGGATCGCCCGGCCTACCGCGCCAGCGGCGGCTATCTCGGGACGCGGATGCAGTTCTCCTACCGCGTGCCGATCAACCGCAGCCTCTCCTTCGTCGGCGGCGGGCGGGTGGAGAACTTCTCCGGGGCCGCGAACGCGGACAGCCCGCTGCACCGGCGGGACTGGAACTATTCGGTCGCGGCGGGCTTCGCCTGGTCCTTCTACAGCTCGGAGACGACGGTCGCCTCCTCGGCCGACCCGTTCGACTGAGGCGCCGGAGCGCCCCCGCCGGCATGGGCGCGCGCCTCGGCCAGCCGCTCCGCCAGGGGGATGGAGAGGCGCCCGGCATGCAGGGCGCGCAGCCGCCGCAGGGTGATCCGCCGGTTCATGCGGAGGAAGAGGCTGCGGGTCAGCCCGATCTCCCGGTCCCAGGTGAAGGGTTCCTCGGTGTCGAGGTCGTAGGGGTGGCAGTAGGTCCAGACGAGGGGACCTTCCAGCCGCCGGATCATGATGGGGACGTCGAAGGGCGGGAGATAGCGCAGGTACATCCCGCCGAGCATCGGCACCCGGTGCCCCCAGATCCGCGCCACCGGCACCGGCAGCTCCAGCAGGCCGCAGGGCCAGGCGAAGGGCCGGGCCGGGACCCCGGCGTGCCCGTGCAGGAAGCACTGGGCCGGCAGGACCGAGGAGGAATAAGCATAGCCGGCTTCCGCCAGCGCGTCGGGCGCCCACTCCGTCTCCGCCGTCAGGGAGAAGTAGGGCGCGCGGAAGCCGGTGACCGCCGCGCCCGTCAGATCCTCCAGCACCCGCCGGGCCCGCGACGCCTCCTCCCGCAGCAGCGCGGGGGAGAGGGCCTCCAGCGGTAGGTGGCGTTGCCCGTGGGAGGCGACCTCGTGCCCCCGGGCCGCGATCTCCCGCACGAGGCCCGGCATCGAATCGGCAACCTCCCCGAGCACGAAGAAGGTGCCCCGGGCGCCCGTCTCGTCCAGCAGGTCGAGCATGCGGCGGGTGGCGGGCCCGTGCCGCCGGCCGGTCGGATCGGTCGGGCTGCGCTCCACGTCGGCCGTGAAGGTGACCAGTTCCGGCAGGTCCGCGAAGACACAGACACGACCCCCGCCGCGCTTGCTGGCCGGGGGGGGCTCCGCTACGTTCACGGTGCGTGCCGCAACGGCACAGGGACTTGGCTTCATTGACTCTTTTTAACGCACGGTCAGATCACAGGTGCTTTATCGGGCCGCTTCCGCTAGGGCCAAAGCGGAATTTTTCTGGGTGGAGACGGACGCTGTGAGTTCAGCCGTTGAGGGTTCTGCTGCCGGGCTGGAGGCTGAGGTCGCGCAACTGATCGTCAGCGCCCTTCAGCTCGAGGTGGCGCCGGAGGAGATCGACCCCGAGGCGCCCCTGTTCAATGAAGGGCTGGGGCTGGACAGCATCGATGCGCTCGAGATCGCTCTCGCCATCTCCCGCCGCTACGGGTTCCAGCTTCGCTCCGACGACGAGCGGAACGGGCGGATCTTCGCCTCCCTCCGCTCGCTCTCCGCGCATATCGAGAAGAACCGGGCGAACTGACATGCTCGCCGTCCCAGCCCTGTGGCGCTGATGGAGGCGGGGCGTTCCAGCCTGCGGCGCGTGGTCCTGCGCTTCGCCGCGGGGCTGCTGCTCGCGGTCGGCGTGGTGGCGGCGCGGCTGAACGGCGCGCTCGCCCTCGCCGGCGTGCTGGCCGCGGCCATGGTGGCCCTCGCCCTGGCGCCGGTGCTCGCGGCGCGCGGGCGGATCGCGCTCGGTGCCGGCCTCGGATGCTTCCTGCTGATCGAGTGGGGATGGCCCGACGTGGCCGACGACGCGGCGGACGCGCTCTTCGCGATCGTGCCGGCGGCCGCCTGCGCCCTCGCCGCCTGGCATTTCGGCAGCACGCTGCGGCCGGGGCGGGAGCCGCTGATCGTCCGCTACACCCGCTTCGATGAGACGCGCGACCCGGCCGAGGTCGCCTCCTACGCGCGCGGGCTGACCGGGTTCTGGGCGGGGTTGCTCGCGGCCTCGGCGGTGGTCCACCTCCTGCAGCTGCTGCCCTGGGCACCGGACGACGGCGTGATGGTGTTCGGGAGCCTCGGCGTGCTCGTCGTGATCTTCCTGGCCGAGCACGCGGTGCGCAGCCTCCGCTTCCGCGGCAGCGGAATCGCCTGGCCCACCCAGACCCTCCGCGCCATGCTGCGCGCCGAACTCGCGGAGCGCGCGCGCCATGCCGGCTGAAGCGATCCCGCTCGTCACCCGCGCCCCGGACGGGGTGATCGCCTGGCGCGGCGCCCGGCCGGTGACGGTGGGGCGGTTCCTGGCCGATGTGGCGGCGCTGGCCGTCCGGCTGCCGGACCGCACCCACGCGCTAAACCTCTGCGCCGACCGCTACCACGCCCTCGTCGGCTTCTGCGCCGCCCTGTCGCGCGGGCAGGTCACGCTGCTCTCCGCGGACCGCTCCGCCCACCGGCAACGGGAGCTGGAGGCGTGCTTCCCCGCTCTCTACGCGCTGGTGGACGGGGTGACGGAGGGCGTGCTGCCGACCATCCCCGCCGGCGCCTTCGGCGAGGCGGAGGAGGGGCCAAATCCCCTGATCCCCGCGGACGCGGTCGCCGCCATCGGCTTCACCTCCGGCAGCACGGGGGAGCCGGCGGCGCATGAGAAGCCGTGGCGGGCCCTGGTCGCCGGCGCCCGGGCGGCGGCGGCGCGCTTCGGCCTGGCCGATTCCGCGCACCCCGCCACCGTCGTCGCCACCGTCCCGCCGCAGCACATGTACGGATTCGAGACGACGATGACGCTGCCGCTGCACGCGCCGGCGGCCATCCATTCCGGGCCGCATTTCTACCCCGTGGAGGTGGCGGAGGCCCTGGCCGCCATCCCCGGCCGGCGGGTGCTCGTGACCACGCCGCTGCAGCTCCGCGCCCTCGTCGCCTCCGGCCGGCTGCCGGCGCCCGAGGCGGTGATCTCCGCCACGGCGCCCCTCGCGCCCGAGCTGGCGGCGGAGGCCGAGGCGTCCTGGGACTGCCCCGTGCTGGAGATCTACGGCGCGACGGAGGTCGGCTCGATCGCCTCCCGCCGGACCACCGGGGACGGGTGCTGGCGCCTCTACGACGGCATCGCGCTGCTGGAGGATGCGGGCGGCACGCTGGTGGCCGTGCCGGGCCTGCCCGCCCCCGTCCCCCTGGCCGACGTGGTGGAGACGATGCCCGACGGCCGCTTCCGGCTGATCGGCCGGCGCGGGGACATGGTGAAGCGCGGCGGCAAGCGCGCCTCCCTCGCCGGGCTGAACCGCCTTCTCTCGCAGATCGAGGGCGTGCAGGACGGCGTCTTCGTCGCTCCCGACGACCTGGACCGCAATCCGGCGGCGCGGCTCGCGGCCTATGTCGTCGCGCCCGGCCGCACCCGCGCCGAGATCGTCTCCGCGCTGCGGGACCGGATGGAGGCGGTGTTCCTGCCCCGCCCGGTGGTGCTGCTCGACTCTCTGCCGCGGGACGCCGTCGGCAAGCTCTCCCGTCGCCGCCTGGATGCCCTCCGCGCCGGCCTGCCCGCGCCCGAGGAGGAGCCGGACGGCGCGGCATGATGCACAGCGCGCGCTTCTCCCTTCCGGCCGACCATCCCTGCTTGCCCGGCCATTTCCCGGGCCGCCCGGTGGTGCCCGGCGTGGTGCTGCTGGACGCCGTGCTGGAGGCCGCGCGCGGCGCCGGGTTCGGTGAGCCGGTCGGCCTCGCCAGCGCGAAGTTCCTCCGCCCCGTCGGGCCGGAGGAGGTGGTGGACATCGCCCTCCGCCCCACCCCCGGCGGCC
The DNA here is from genome assembly GCF_050154705.1 of Muricoccus radiodurans. Classification (GTDB taxonomy): domain Bacteria; phylum Pseudomonadota; class Alphaproteobacteria; order Acetobacterales; family Acetobacteraceae; genus Roseomonas; species Roseomonas radiodurans. The sequence continues at coordinate 5,236,158 of NZ_CP189561.1, forward strand.
GGATCGCCTTCGCCGCGCACCGGCCGGACGGGTCACTCGCCTTCTCGGGCGAGGTCGAGACGGCCCGATGAACTGGACGCGGGAGCGGGAGCGCGGCGGGGCGGCGCTGCGGCTCATGGCCTGGATCGCGCGCACCGCGGGCTGGCACCTGTCCTACGCGCTTCTCTACCCGATCACTGCCGTCTTCCTGGCCACCGCGCCGCGGGCGCAGCGGGCGGCGGCCCTGCGCTTCCACCGGCGGGCGCTGGGGCGGGAGCCCGGCTGGCGCGACCTGTGGCGCCAGTACTTCACCTTCGCCGCCACGCTGCTGGACCGGGTCTTTCTGCTGTCCGGCCGCACGCGGGGCTTCGACATCCGCGTCACCGGCCTGGACGCCATCCAGGCGCGCGTCTCCGCGGGGGAGGGGTGCATCCTCCTCGGCGCCCATCTCGGCTCCTTCGAGGCGATGCGAGCCCTCGCCGATTCCGGCTGCCCGGTCGAGGTGATGGCCCTGATGCACGGGCAGCACGCGGCGAACGCGAACGCCCTCTTCGCCGATCTCGGCCCGCGCCAGGCGGCCGCGGTCGTGTCGCTCGGACGGCCCGACGCGATGCTGCGGGCGAAAGAGTGCCTCGAGCGGGGCGGGCTGGTCGGCATCCTCGCGGACCGCGATCCGGAGGGGTGCAAGGTGGCGCGCGTCGACTTCCTCGGCGCGCCGGCGCCGCTGCCGGTCGGCCCCTTCATCCTCGCCGGCGTGCTGGACGCGCCGGTCATGCTCGCCTTCGGGATCTGGCGGGGGCCGCGCCGCTACGAGGTCCGGTTCGAGCCCTTCGCCGACCGCATCGTGCTGGACCGCCGGAACCGGCAGGGCGCGCTCACCGCCTATGCCGCCCGCTACGCCACGCGCCTCGGCGAGCTGGCCCGGGCCCATCCGGGCAACTGGTTCAACTTCTACGAGTTCTGGGACGATGCGCCGCGCAGCCCCGAACCGGAACAGCAGGCCGTGACGCGGGAGGCCGTCGTGCCGGCCGCGCGCCGCGGCGTGGCCGCGGAGGAACCCGCGGCGTGACCGCCCGCCGGGCTGTCCTGGCGCTCCTCGTCCTGCCCGCCTTTCCCGCCCGGGCCCAGGATGCGCTGCAGCAGGTGATGCGCGCCTTCGCCGCCATCCGCACGCGCGAGGCGCGGTTCGAGGAGGTGAAGGAGATCGCGGGCCTCACCACCAGCCTGCCGAGCAGCGGCACGCTGCGCTGGACCGCGCCCGACCGCTTCGAGAAGCACACCACCGCGCCGAACGAGGAGCGCCTGGTGGTGGAGGGTGACCGCCTGACCTATCAGCGCGGCACCATCCGGCGGGAGCTGAGCCTCGACCAGTCGCCGGAGCTGCGGCCGCTGGTGGAGAGCATCCGCGCGACGCTCGCCGGCGATCTCGCGACGCTGCAGCGGCATTACGAGGTCGCCTTCGAGGGGACGCCGGAGGCCTGGACGCTGCGCCTGACGCCGCGCCTTGCCCGCGTGCGTGCCGCCGTGCAGCGCGTGACGCTCTCGGGAAGCGGCGGCGCGGTCCGGCGCGTCGAGACGGTCGGGAACGAATCCTCCGTCATGCAGGTCACGCCGGGGCCTTGAGGCGCCTCGCGTGACGCTGCGCGACCTCGCGCGACCGCTGCTGGTCCTGCTGCTGCTGGCAGCGATCGGTGCCGGGCTGCTGCGCGTGGTCGAGATCCGCACGGACATGGCGGATTTCCTGCCGCCTGCCCGCACGACGGAGGCCGCCTTCCTCCTCAGCGAGTTGCGGGAGGGGGCCGCCTCCACTCTTCTCCTCGCGGGGATGGAGGGCGCACCGGAGGAGGATCTCGCCCGCCTCTCCCGCGCGGTGGGAGAGGCGCTGCGCGCCTCCGGCCGCTTCGCCTTCGTCGGCAACGGGGCGGAGAGCCTGTCCGAGGAGGAGCAGGCCTTCCTCTTCCGCTACCGCTACCTCCTGTCTCCCGCCGTCGCGCCGGGTCTCTTCGAGACGCCCGCCCTGCGGGCGAAGCTGGAGGCGCTGCTGGACGGGCTGCGCTCGGCCGCCTCCCCGGTGCTGGCGCGGCTCGGCTTCGCGGACCCCGTCGGTGCCTTCATCTCCCTGCTGCAGGGCTGGCTGGGATCGAGCCGGGTGGAACTGCGCTCCGGCGCCTGGTTCGCGGGCGGGGAGGGGCCGCCGCGTGCCCTGCTGATCGCCCGGTCCCGCGCGGCCGCCACCGACGTGGAGGCGCAGCGGGTCGCGGCGGAGACGCTGCGCGACGCCTTCGCCGCCGCGAATCCGGGACCGGCGCGCCTGCTGCTGTCCGGCCCCGGCGTCTTCGCGGCGGAGGCGGCCGCCTCGGTGCGCGCCGACGTGGAGCGGGTCTCGATCCTCTCGGGCGTGCTGCTGATCGGCTTCCTGCTCTGGCGCTACCGGTCGCCGGCGATGCTGCTGCTGGCCGCGGTGCCGCTGCTGGCCGCGACGTTGGCCGGGGCAGTGGCGGTGTGGCTCGCCTTCGGGCGGGTGCAGGGGGCGGCGCTCGGCTTCGGGGCGACGATGCTCGGCGTGGTGGTGGATTATCCGATCCTGCTGCTGACCGCGCGCCGCCCGGATGAGACGCCCGGTGAAGCCGCCCGGCGGATCTGGCCGACCCTGCGTCTGGCCGCCGGCGCCGCGGCGCTGGGACTGACGGCGATGGTGGCCTCGGGCTTTCCCGGCCTCGCGCAGCTCGGGCTCTTCGGGGCGGCCGGCCTGCTCGTGGGGGGGGCGGTCACGCGCTGGGTCCTGCCGTCCCTGGTGCCGCGGGCTGCCGCGCCCGCGCGACGCCTGCCGCACGGCCTGTCCGCCGCGCTGGCCTGGATCGCGGGGCGGCGGCTGGCCGCGGGTCTGATCGTGGCAGCGGCGGCCGGCTGGTTGGCCTTCGCCGGCCCGCCCGCCTGGGAGGACGACGTGGCGCGCCTGTCCCCCGTGCCCGAGGCGCCGCGCCGCCTGGACGCGGAACTGCGCGCGCAGCTCGGCGCCCCCGACACGCGCCACCTGATCGCGCTGCGGGGCGCGACGGAGGACGAGGTCCTGCGCGCCGCCGAGCGCGTCGCGGGATCCCTGGGGCCGTTGCTGTCGGATGGCCGACTGACGGGGCTGGATCTTCCGTCCCGCTACCTGCCGAGCGCCGCGACCCAGGCCGCCCGGGCGGCCGCCCTGCCTCCTGCGGACACCCTGCGCGCCCGCCTGTCCGAGGCGGCGGCCGGGCTGCCCTTCCGGCCGACGGCGTTCGACCCCTTCCTGACAGCCGTCGAGGAGAGCCGGACCCTGCCGCCGCTCACCGCCGCCGGGCTGGGGGAGGCGCCGCTGCTGGCCGCGCGGCTCTCGCCCCTGCTGTCGCGGCGCGGCGAGGCGTGGAGCGGCCTCGGTGTGCTCTCGGGCGTGGGGGACCTCCAGGCGGTGCGCGACGCGGTGGCGGGCCTGCGCGACCCGGGGATCCTCTTCGTGGACGTGAAGGGCGAGACGGAGGGCATGATCGCCGCCACCACCCGCGGCGCCCTGCTGTGGTGCGGCGTCGGTGCGCTGGGGGTGGTGGTCCTGCTCACGCTGGGCCTTGGGCGCGGTGGGCTCGGGGCAGGGCTCTGGGCCATCGCGCCGATCGCCGGTGCGGTGCTGGTGACGCTGGCCGCGCTCTCGGCGCTGGGGGAGCGGCTGACGCCCTTCCACCTCGCGGCGCTGCTGCTGATGGCGGGGGTGGGGATGGATTACGCCCTCTTCCTCGGCCGGCCGGAGCAGGGGGAGGAGGCGGACCGGACCCGTGCCGCCGTGCTGACCTGCGCGGTCGCGACGCTGCTCACCTTCGGCCTCCTCGCCCTCTGCGAGACGCCGGTCCTGCGCGGCATCGGCCTGACGGTCTCGCTCGGCGTGGCGGCGGCCTTCGGCCTGGCCCTCGCCCTCTCCTCCCGGTCCAGGGCGACGTAGGCGGCTGGCGACCATCCGGCCGCAGGGTCCGGGAGGCGGCGCCTCCCGGCCGTGTCCGCCCACGCAGCGCCCGTTGCCCGCACCCCTGGCCGATGTTCTAAGGGCTCCCACATGCCCTTCATGCTGCCGCCGCTTGCCATGCCTGCCCGCACCGCCGTCTCCGCCATGGGGGCGGGCGTCGCGGCGACGCGCGCGGCGCTGCACGGCCGGACCGGCGGGCTGGTTCCCTGCGACCTGCCGGGCATGCCGGAGGGCATCTGGATCGGCCGCGTGGCGGGGTTGGAGGAGGCGGCGCCGCCCCCCGAACTCGCGCGCTACGACTGCCGCAACCACCGGCTGGCAGAGCTGGCGCTGCGCCAGGACGGCTTCGCGGAGGCGGTGGCGGAGGCCGCCGCGCGCTACGGCGCGCACCGGATCGCGGTGATCCTCGGCACCTCCACCGCCGGCATCGCGGAGACCGAGGAGGCCTACCGGCAACGGGACGCCGGGGGCGCGCTGCCCGACGCCTTCGACTTCACCCACACCCACGACCTCTACGCCCTGCCGCGCTACGTCCGGGCGCGGCTAGGGCTGCGCGGGCCGGCGCTGGCGGTGTCCACCGCCTGCACCTCGGGCGCGCGCACCTTCCTGGAAGCCGGGGCGCTGATCGCGGCCGGGGTCTGCGACGCGGCGGTGGTGGGGGGCGTGGACACGCTCTGCCGCATGACGCTGCAGGGCTTCGGGTCGCTGGAGCTGCTGGCGAAGGGCCCGACGCGGCCCTGCGCCGCCGACCGGGACGGCATCTCGATCGGGGAGGCGGCGGGCCTCGCCCTGCTCATGCGGGCGGAGGACGCGCCGCCGGGAACGGTCGCGCTGCTCGGCGCCGGGGCCTCGTCGGACGGGCACCACATGTCCTCCCCGCATCCGGAGGGGCAAGGCGCGGTCGCGGCGATGCGCGCCGCGCTGGCTTCCGCCGGGCTGGCGCCCGAGGCGGTGAACTACGTGAACCTGCACGGCACCGGCACCCGCGCGAACGACGCGATGGAGGACCGCGCGGTCGGCGCCATCTTCGGGGACCGCGTGCCCGTCTCCTCCACCAAGGGCTGGACCGGGCACACGCTCGGCGCCTCCGGCGCGCTGGAGGCGGTGATCGCTGCCATCTGCGTGGAGGACGGCCTGGTGCCGGGCTGCCTCGGCGTCGAGGCGCCGGACCCGTCCTTCGGCATCGACGTCGCGACGGCGAACCGTGCGGCGCCGGTGCGGCGGGTGCTGAGCAACTCCTTCGGCTTTGGCGGCAGCAACTGCGCCCTCCTGATCGGCCGCCCCAACGGATGAGGCGTCGGCGGCGTTCGGCAGTCCGGGAGGACAACGCCGCTTGAAGTGCTGGATCGCGGGCGCCGCCGTGCTCGGTCCGGGATTGCCGGGCTGGGAGGCCAGCCGACCCGTCCTGGCGGGCGAGGCGCCCTGGCAAGACGCGCCGCTCACCCTGCCTCCCCCCGCCAACCTGCCGCCGACCGAGCGCCGGCGGACGAGCCAGGCCGTGCGCCTGGCGATCGCCGCGGCCGGGGAGGCGGCCGCGCGGTCCGGGCTCGATCCCGCCGGGCTGGAGACGGTCTTCGCCTCCTCCAACGGGGACGGGGCGGTGGTGGGCGCGATCCTCGACGCGCTGGCGACGCCGGATGGCGTCATCTCGCCGACGCAGTTCCACAACTCCGTGCACAACGCGGCCGCCGGGTACTGGGGGATCGCGGTGGGGTCGTCGCGGCCATCCATCTCCCTCGGCGGGCATGACGACACGGTGGCGACGGGGCTGCTGCAGGCCGCGGCGGGCGTCGCGGCGCGCGGGGCGCCGATCCTGTTCTGCGCCTATGACGCGCCGCTGATCGCGCCGCTGGACGCCAAGCGCCCGACCGAGGGGCTGTTCGCCGCCGCCCTCGTGCTCACGCCGCGGCCGGACGGGGCGATGGCCGCGATCTCGCTGGAGATGCGGGCGGAGGCCGGCGATCCCCGGCCGGCCGGACCGCTCGCGGTGTTGATGGATCGCAATCCCGCCGCCCGCGCCCTGCCGATCCTCTGCGCCCTGGCCGAAGGGCGTGCCGCGCGCATCCCCATGCCGCTGGTCGATGGCGGCGCGCTCGTCGTCGAGGTGACGCCGTGCTGACGGGGCTCGTGCCGCATGCGGGCGCCATGTGCCTGCTGGACCGCGTGCTCTCGCACGACGCGGACGCGATCCGCTGCGCCGCGACCTCCCATCGCAGCCCCGGCAATCCGCTGCGGCGGGGCGGGATGCTGCCGGCCGTCTGCGGCGTGGAGTACGCACTGCAGGCGATGGCGGCGCACGGCGCGCTGACGGCGGATGGCGCGTCGCAGCCGCCGGGCTACCTCGCCAGCCTGCGCCGGGTCGCGCTGCGCGTGGAGCGGCTCGACGACGTGGAAACGGACCTGCTGGTGGAGGCGCACGCCCTGTCCCGCGGCGCGCGGGGCTTCGTCTATGACTTCGCCGTCTCCGCGGGCGACGCTGTGCTCCTCTCCGGCCAGGCCGCGATCATCATCCCGGAGGCCGCGTGATCCGGGCGCTCGTCAGCGGCGGCGCGAGCCCGATCGGCGCGGCCATCTCCCGCGCCCTGGCGCGGGACGGCCACCACGTCATCGTCCATGGCAGCGCGAACCCCGACCGCGCACGCGCCGTCGCGGCGGAGATCGCGGCGTCCGGCGGGCAGGCCGAGGCAGCGTGCTTCGACCTGACCGATCCCGATGCGACGGGCGCGACGCTGGCCACGCTGCTCGAATCCGGCCCGATCCAGACCGTGGTGCACAATGCCGGCCTGCACGAGGACGCGCCGATGGCCGGCATGTCCGCGCGGCAGTGGCACGCGGTGGTGGACGTCTCTCTGAACGGCTTCTTCCACCTCGTGCAGCCCTTGCTGCTGCCGATGATGGCGACGCGGCGCGGGCGCGTCGTCGCGCTGTCCTCCGTCTCCGCGATCATGGGCAACCGGGGACAGGCGAACTACGCGGCGGCGAAGGCGGGGCTGATCGGCGCGGTGCGCGCGCTGTCCCTCGAATGCGCGCCGCGCGGCGTGACGGTGAACGCCGTCGCCCCCGGCGTCATCGAGAGCCCGGCGGTTGACGCCGTGATGACGCGGGAGGCGATCCAGAAGCTCGTCCCCGCGCGCCGCGCCGGCAGGCCGGAGGAGGTGGCGGAACTCGTCGCCTTCCTCGCCTCCGACCGCGCGGCCTACATCTCGGGGCAGGTGATCTCAATCAACGGCGGGATGGCGTAGCGGGATCAGGATGGCGTAGCGGGATCAGTCCGCGCGACGGCGGAGCGAGCCGAGCATCGCGTCCCACTCCGCCAGCAGCGCGTCGAGGTCCTGGACATCGCGCGCCTCCAGCCGGATCTCGATCCGCGGCGCGGTGCCGGAGCGGGGCTCCCCGACGAAGAGCCATTGCAGCAGCGCCTCGTTGCGGCCGGTGCGGGCGATCACGAGCTCCTCCCCCGCATGGCCGGCGAGCACGCGCCGCCCGGACCGGACCGTGCGGGTCCCCACCCCCATGGCCGCCATCCGCCCGAGCGTGCCGCCCGCGCCATCCAGCAACCCCCGGCCCGGCCGGTCGCCGATGGTGCTGACCTGGATGCTCAGATGGCCGCCGCCCGGGGGGGCGAAGCCGGCGCTCGCCTCCTCCTGCCAGCGGAAGGGCAGGCCGATCGCGGCGCCGTCGATGCAGAAGCCGCGATGCGCCTCCGGGTCGCCCAGCGGCACGGCGGAGGCGACGAGCGCGATGGCCGTCTCCCGCTGCGCTCCGACCCCCGCCGGCTCGTCGTGCTGGCCCTGGGCGGTGAGGACGAGGCCGGGCAGGAGGCGCACCGCGGCCGTGTCGGTCACGGGGATGCCGTCCACCCAGTCGCGGGTCAGCAGCGCCGTGTCGGGGCCGATCGCCGTCCGCCGCCCGCCGGCCGCCTTCTCCGCGCTGCCGAGGCCGGGGCGGGACGCGACCGCGACGGCGGCGTCCAGCGTGGTGCCTGGCGGCACGGGGTCCGCGCGCAGCCGGAGGTGCCGGATCGTCTGGCCGCGCGCGACCGGCCGGGCACCCTGCGGCACCGCCAGGTCATAGCGGCCGATGCAGAGCGGCTGGCCCTGCGGAAGCTGCCGGGCCGGCCGGGTCTCCGCGTGGCAGGACGCGGCCAGCAGCGCGAGCGCGGGCAGGAGAAGATGTCGAAGCATGAAGCTCTCGGCGCCGATCCGGCGCGTGATGCGGCGATCCGGCAGGCCGCGGCGGACCTGCCGTTCACGCCCGTCCGATGCGGCGCCGGGAGCGCCGGCCCGTCACCAGCCGACCAGCACGCTGGCCCGGATCCGCGGGACGTCCATCACCTCCGGCAGGCCGATATCGGCGCGCAGGTGGTTGTCGAGGTCCAGCGTGGCGCGGTGGTGGAGGCCGAGCTGCCGCCGGCCGGCGAGGCCGCTCATCATCCCGCGGAGCGCGGCGAGGACGCCCTTGCCGTGGGACCGCGCGGCATCGTGGTGCAGGGCGGAGTCGAAGGTGATCGAGGTCATGTCATCCATCCTCCTGCGCGGGCGCAGGGTCTTGCGGGGGAGGCGGCGGACGCCGTCTCGGTGCAGCAGGATTAGCCGACGCTCTGTCGCGTCCGGGTCCCGCACGCCCACCCCCACGCGTCACGATGGTCGCGCCATCGTTTCATCTTGCAGGATCTGGAGCGGAAAGAGGCGCATGACGGCATCGCCGTCTCCGCGCACGGCCTCGTCACGCCTCACGGGTGGGCGCCGCGCCTGTTCGCGGCGGCACGCTTGTGCGGTCGGCCTGACGCGCTTTCAGGACGCTTCCGCGAAGGCCTTGCGGATCGCGCCCTCCAGCCGGCCGCGGTCGGGGTAGCGCGCCATCGCCGCCGTCACGGTCGCGACGGCGGCGTCCGCGTCCCGCCCGGCGCGCTTCTCGGCGGCGGTGCGGTCCCGCACCTCGGTGAGGTAGGCGCGGTAGCCCGCGATGAGGCCCGCATCGCCGGTCGGCCCATGGCTCGGCACGATCAGCCCGGGCCGCAGCGCCTCCAGCCGGTCGAGGCTCGTCAGCCAGTGGCGAAGGCTGGAATGGGGGCTGGCGAAGGCGGGCTGCGGTGCCATCGCGACGTCGCCGGAGAAGAGCACGCGGTCCGGCTCCACCCAGATTCCCGTGTCGCCGCCCGTATGGTTCGCGCCCAGCGCCATGATCCGCGCCCGCACGCCGCCGAGGTCGAACTCGTGCTCCGACTCGAAGACGGTCGTCGCCGGGCGGAACTGCGCGCCGTCCAGCAACTCCGCGTTGATCGGGGATCGCGCGGCGAAGACGCGGGCGAGGCTCAGGCCGAACTCCTCGATGTCGCGCAGCTGGTCGCGGGAGCGGAGCAGCGTCGTCGCCTCGGGAAAGGCGTGGGCGCCGAGGTCGTGCTCGGGGTGGACATGGGTGGTGACGAGGAAGATCGGCTTCGATCCCGCCAGCCGCGCCGCCACGGCCGCGACCGCCGCGCCGTTGCGGGCGCCCAGGCCGGTGTCCACGACCAGCGCCGCCCGGTCCCCGACGACGAAGCCGACATTCGGCACCAGCGGCACGCCGTTGTCCGGGATGACCCAGACATGGGGCGTGACCTGGTGCAGCCCTTCCGCGCGTACCAGCGGCGGGGGCGGCGCCTGCGCGACAAGCCGGCGCGGCGCGAGGGCGGCGAGGCCCGCGGATGCGAGCACGAGGCGCCGCGTGGACTGCATGACCTTCCCTCCAGCCGTTCCGCGCGAAGGATAGCCGGTTGCGCGAGAGGCCGGCGGTCAAGCCCGGGCGAGGGGGTCGCTCAGCCACCCGCGACCCCGCCGACGAACCGGTCCGCGGCAGCCTGACAAAAAGAAGGGGGCCCGGGGGGATACTTCCCCCCGGCCTTTACCGCAGCGTGAACCGCACCGGCACGGTGATGGTGATGGTGGCCCCTGGGAGCTCCGCCGGCGGTGCCGGGAGCGGCTCCGCCCGCCGGACGAGGGCGAGGGTCTCCGCGTCCAGCTCCGGATAGCCCGAGGAGCGGGCGATCGCGGCGTTCAGCACGCGGCCACCCCGGTCGAGGGTGATGGTCACGGTGGCCACGCCCTGCTCCCGCCGGCCACGGGCGCCGTCCGGGTACCGGAGGGCGCGCTGGAGCCGGCCGAGCAGCGCGCTCTGCCAGCCCGGCACCGCGTTCGAGGCGGCGACGGGTGGCCCGCCCGACGGGCCCTGTGCGGCCGGGGCCGCGGGGGTGGCCGGCGCTGCCGGTGCGGCTGGAGCGGCGGGAGACACCGGGCCCTCGGCGGCCGGCGGGGCCGCGCGCACGGGCGCCGGACGAGGCGGTGCGGGGCGCGGCGGGGCCGGGCGGGGCGGCGGGGGCGGCGCGGGGGGGGGAGGCGGCGCTGGCGGCGGGGGTGGGGGAATCTCGGACGCGACCGTCTCCGGCGGCGCGGGCGTCGCGGGCGGCGGCGCTTCGGCGACCGTGACGGGCGGCGCTTCCGGAGGCGGGAGCGGCAGCGGCTCGGCCGCGGCCGTCAGGTCCGGCGGCGCGGCCTGCACGCGATCCAGGTCCTGTTCCGGGGCCGGCGCCTCTGGCGGCGGGGGTAGGGCGGGCTCCGGCCGCGCCGCGGCGACGGGCGGCGGTGGCTGGGCGCGCGTGACCGTTTCCGGCGGCGGCTGACGCACCGCCTCGGGCGGCGGTGGCGGCGAGAGGGGAGGGGGCTCGGTCCGGGTCACCGTCTCGGGTGGCGGGGGTGGCGCTGTCTCGGGCGGCGCGGTCGTGGCCGCCTGTTCCGGGGCGGCGTTGGCCGTGGCGGCCTCGGGCGCGTTCGTCTGGGCGGAGTCGGCCGGGGCCGCGGAGGGAGCCGCGACCTCGGCCGCGGGCATCGTCTCCACCTCCGCCATCTCCGCGGGGCGCTGCTGCGCGGCCGGGGCGAACCAGAGCAGCGCGGCCAGCGCCGCCGCGTGGACGATGATCGAGGCCGTGCCGGCCAGGAGCACCGGCCGGCGGGAGATGTCGCGCGCCGGGGCCGGAACCTCGGCCGGCGGGCGCCAGAGGGAGCCGTCCGGCATGCCTTACCGCCCCGCGGCGGGCGGCGCCCCCGGCTCGGCCTCGGCGATGAGGGAGACGCGGCCGATCCCGGCCTGGGAAACACGGCCCATCACCCGCATCACCTCGCCATAGGGCACGGCGCGGTCGCCGCGCACATAGACGGGGGCCTCGCCGCCCTCGGCCTGGCGCAGGGCGCGCAGGCGGTTGGCCAGCTCGGCCTCCGGCACGGGGTCCCGCCGCACGAAGACGGCGCCATCGCGCGCGACGCTGACGACGATCGGTGGCGCGGTCTGCGCCACGCGCGCCGCGGCGGTGCGCGGCAGCTGCACGGGCACGCCCACCATCATCATCGGCGCCGCGACCATGAAGACGATCAGCAGCACGAGCATCACGTCCACCAGCGGGGTGACGTTGATGTCGCTGAAGCCGCCGCCTTCCTCGTCATCCGCGCTGCCCGGCGCGCCCATGGCCATCCCGGGCTACTCCGCGGCCGCGCGCAGGCCGGAGGCGATCTCCGGCCGGCGGCGGGCGAGGCGGCGGGCGAGGCGGGAGGCGGCCTCGTTCGCCGCGCGCCGGCGGGCGGCGAAGGAGGAGGAGAGGCGGTTGTAGGCCATCACGGCCGGGATCGCGGCGACGAGGCCGATGGCGGTGGCGAAGAGCGCCTCCGCGATGCCCGGCGCCACGACCGCGAGCGAGGTGTCGTTGCTCCGGGCGATGCCGGAGAAGGAGTTCATGATGCCCCAGACCGTGCCGAACAGCCCGACGAAGGGGGCGACGGAGCCGGTGGTGGAGAGGATCTGCAACCCGGCCGAGGCGCGGTGAAGGGCGCCCCCCGCGGCGTCGCGGATCGCGCCCTCGATCCGGTGGCGGTGCTCGCCGACCGTCTCCGCCGGGTCGCGCCCGTCGCGCCACTCGGCCATGCCGGCGCGCAGCGCCGCGGCCGCCAGCCCGTCCTCCGTGGGGGCGCCGTTCCCCTCGCCGGCCGCGGCGAGGGCGGAGACCTCCCGCCGCAGCCGCCGCAGCGTGAAGAATTTCTCGATGATGATCGTCCAGGAGGCGAGGGAGGCGAGGACGAGGGAGAGCATCACCCCCTTCACGATGGGATCGGCCTGCAGGAACAGGCCGAGGGCCGAGAGGTCGTGGTGCGGGGCTGCGGTCGGGTCCATGGCCTACTTCTCGAAACGGACGTTCGGGACGCGGGAGCCGGGCTGGGCCCGGTTGGCGCAGGCCTCGCGCGCTGCGGCGTCGGAGCCGCCGCAGGCCAGCAGGTCGTTCAGCAGCAGCGAGCCGACGCCGTCGCAGGCGAGGCCCGTCACGTCGAAGGTCCGCACGCCGGAGCGGCCCGCCGCGAGCGGCCCGACATCCACCGCCAGGCGCCGCGCGGCGACTCCATCCGGCCCGAAGAGCACGAGGTCCAGCCGCACCGGGTCGATCGCGGCCCCGCCATTGTTCAGGAGAAGCCAGACCCGGCAGGCACCCTCGCGCGCCTCCAGCCGGTTCAGTTCCATCCGGATCGGCGCGTCCTGGGCCAGCGCGGCCGGGGCGGAAAGGGCGGCGGTGCCGAGCAGAAGACCGGCCAGGGCGCGGCGCGCATGGTCGAGGAGGGCGGGCAAGGGGGTGCTTTCCCTGTGGCGATGGGGTCGGGATACCGCCAATTGAGAGTGCAACGCAACTGCGAGAGATCGATTTGCGTCTGTGCACCGGAAGGCGCCGCCTCCCAGACCCTCCGTTGGGGGAAGACGTGCCCCCGACCCCACGATCTGTCCTGGGCGCGGGGGCGGATCAGTTCGCGCCGGCCCGCAGCGGTGCGTCCGCCAGGACGAGCAGCGTGCCGCGGGAGCAGCGCTCCACCCGGGCACCCACGCCATAGACCCGGGCGAGCAGGTCGGGCGTGAGCACCGCGTCCGCCGGGCCGTCCGCCTGCACGGCGCCGGCATGCAGCGCGACCACCCGGTCCGCGAAGCGCGACGCCAGGCTGAGGTCGTGCAGCACGACCATCCCGATCAGCCCCCGCTCCCGCACGGTCCGCTGCACCAGCTCCATCACCGAGAGCTGGTGCCGCAGATCGAGCGCGCTCGTCGGCTCGTCCAGCAGCACCACCGACGGCTCCCGGGCCAGCGCCTGGGCAAGGGCCACGAGTTGCCGCTGCCCGCCGGAGAGCCGGTCGAGGCCGAGCAGGGCGAGGCTCTCGATCTCCAGCCGCCGCAGCATCTCCAGCGCCCGCGCCGCGGCGGCGCGGCCGTCCGGCGCCAGCGGTGTCGGCACGGCCCGCAGCGCGCCGACCAGGGTCTCCATGACCGTCAGCGCGACACCGCCGGGCAGGCCCTGGGGCATGTAGGCAAGGTGCTTGGCCCGCTCCGGGATGGAGAGGGCGAGCAGGTCCCGCTCGCCCAATCGCACCTGGCCCCGCGTGCCCGGCACCAGCCCGGCGATGCCGCGCAGCAGGGTGGACTTGCCCGCGGCGTTCGGCCCGACGAGGGCGGTGAGGGTGCCAGGCTCCAGCGGGGCGAGGTCCAGTCCCTCCACCACGACGCGGCGGCCATAGGCGACCCGCAACCCTCCGACGCGAAGCGGTTCCGTCACGCCACGCGCCCCCGGCCCATGACGAGCGCCAGGAAGACGGGCACGCCGACCAGCGCGGTCACGATCCCGATCGGCACCAGCAGCCCCGGCACCACGAGCTTCCCCACCACCGAGGCGAGCGAGAGCAGCAGCGCGCCGCAGAGGGCGGAGGCCGGCAGGAAGTAGCGATGATCCTCCCCCACCAGCAGCCGCGCGGCGTGCGGGCCGACGAGGCCGACGAAGCCGATCGTCCCGACGAAGGCGACGGAGACGCCGGCCAGGAGACTCACCCGCAGCAGCGCCCCGCGCCGCGTCGCCACCGTGTCCACGCCGAAGGAGCGGGCCCGGTCCTCGCCCAGGCGGAGCGCCGTCAGTCGCCAGGCCGCGCGGGCGGAGAAGGGAATGGCCAGGGCGAGCGCGGCGGCGAGGATCGCGATCTTGTCCCAGGTCGCCCGCGCGAGGCTGCCCATGGTCCAGAAGACGAGCTGCTGCAGCGCCTGCTCCGTCGCCACGAACTGCATGAGGGCGACAAGGGCGTTGAACGCGAAGACGAGGGCGATGCCGAAGAGCACGAGGGACTGCACCCCCGCCCCGCGCAGCCGCGCCAGACCCTGGAGCAGCGCCATGGCGAGCAGGGCGAAGACGAAGGCATTCGCCGGCACCAGCCAGTCCGACGGCACCCAGGGAACCCCGCTGCCCGCCACGATCGCCAGCGCCGCGCCGAGGGAGGCGGCGGAGGAGACGCCGAGCGTGAAGGGGCTGGCCAGCGGGTTGTCGAGCACCGTCTGCATCTCCGCCCCCGCCAGGGCGAGGGCGGCGCCGACGAGCACCGCCATCACCGCGTAGGGCAGCCGCACCTCCCAGACGATGACGGAGAGCGGTCCGGCGGCGCCGCGCCCGGCGAGCAGCGCGTCCACCACGGTGGCCAGCGGAAGCCGCGCCGGACCGGTGGCCACGTCCAGCAGAAAGGCCGCCAGCAGGCCGGCGACCAGGGACGCGAGCAGCGCCGCGCGGCGAAGCAGGAGCCGGCGGTACCCGGCCTCCGCGCCCTCGGCCAGGGCGAGGCTCAACGGAGCGGTCCCCCGGCGGTCGGCCGCATCGGTCGAGGCATAGGGTCGGGGCGCGCGGACCGGGACCCCTGGGCCACCTGCCCGGCGCTGGGCACGCGCCCGGCCGAGGGCGGGGCGGCGACAGGGAAGGGCAGGCACGGGCGGCGAGTCATGAAAGTCCATCCGGGAAGGCGGGGCCGTAACGCGCAAGATTATCATTCGCAGTCAAGGCCAGGGCGGCCCGACCCGCGCTAGAGGGGGCTACGCCAGCGCGCACCCGACCCGTCTCCGCGATCGGGGCGGAGCTGGATGCGCCGCCGCAGCCGGCCGTCTCTGGTTCCGGCCGCTTCCCCGGCAGGACGGATGCATGGTTTCTTCGCCCCGCTCCCGAAGAGAGGTCCCCGCACTCCGTGAACGCCCTGGTCGTCATTCCCGCGCGCTGGGGGTCCACGCGCTTTCCCGGGAAACCGCTCGCGCCCGTCCGCGGCGTGCCGATGCTGCAGCGGGTCTGGGCCCTCGCCCGGGCCGCCGCCGCGTCGAGGGGCGGGGAGGGGCGGGTGGTGATCGCGACGGACGACGACCGGATCGCCGCCTTCGCGGCCGGCCTCGGGGCGGAGGCGGTCATGACGGACCCGGCGATCTGCAACGGCACCGAGCGCGCCGCGGCCGTGCTGGCGCGCCTGGGGACCCGGCCGGACCTCGTCGTGAACCTTCAGGGCGACGCCGTGCTGACGCCCCCCTGGGTTGTCGCCGCGCTGCTGGAGGCGGGCCGCGATCCCGCGGTGCGGATGGTGACCCCGGCCGCGCGCATGTCTGCCGAGGCGCTGGCCCGGCTCACCGCCGCCAAGGCGGCCGGCGAGGTGGGCGGCACCACCGTCGTCACGGCGCGGAACGGCGACGCCCTCTACTTCTCGAAGAGCATCATCCCCTTCCGACGGTCAGGCGCGGAGGACGTGCCGGTGCTGCGCCACATCGGGCTCTACGGCTACCGGCCCGAGACGCTGGAGGCGCTGGTGGCGCTGCCCATGGGGCCGCTGGAGCGGGCCGAGAGCCTCGAGCAGCTCCGCGCGCTGGAGCACGGCATCCCGATCCGGGTCGTGGAGGTGGATTACCGCGGCCGCACCCACTGGGGCGTCGATTCCGAGGACGACCTCCGCCGCTGCGAGGCGCTGATCGAGGCCGAGGGCGAGCTGCTGGACCGCTGGGACGGGACCGGGAGCGCGCGGGCGTGATCGTCCTCGCCCGCCACGGCAACACCTTCGCCCCGGGGGAGCGCGCGGTCTGGGTCGGTGCCCGCACCGACCTGCCGCTGGTCGAGGAAGGTCGCCGCCAGGCCGAGAGGCTGGCCGCCGCGCTGCGGGCCGAGGGCTTCGCGCCCGCCCGCATCCTGACCGGGCCGCTGCGCCGGACGCGGGAGGCCGCCGGGATCCTCGCCGGGGCGCTCGGCGGGATGGTCACCATTGACGACAGGCTGCGGGAACTGGACTACGGCGCCTGGGAGGGGCTGGACGGCCCGGAGGTGACGGCCCGCTTCGGCGCCGCCGCGCTGGAGAGCTGGGAGAAGCGCCTGGAATGGCCCGCCGGGGCCGGCTGGGGCGAGGACGAGGCGGCGGTGACCGCGCGCATCGCCGGCTTCCTGGACGAGGCGTCGGCGGGAGCGGGGCCGCTGCTGGCCGTCACCAGCAACGGCATCCTGCGCATCGTCCGGCGGCTGATCGAGGGGCGGCCGAGCAACGGGGAAGGGAAGGTGCGCACTGGCGCGGCCTGCCGCCTCGAGCACGCGGGGGGCGCCTGGCGGATCGTGGAATGGGACGTGCGGCCGTGAGCGGCCGGGATGAGTGAGGGACTGATGATTGCTGCCGAGATGCCCGTGAAGGCGGACGCCCACGTCGAGGAGGCCGACCGCACCCTCACGGTCGAGATTGCGGCGTTGGAGAGGCTGCGGACGTCGCTGGCGGAGGGGATGGGCTCGCCCTTCTCGCGCGCCGTCAGCCTCGTGCTGGGGCGGGAGGGGCGGGTCATCCTCACGGGGATGGGCAAGTCGGGCCACATCGCGCGGAAGATCGCGGCGACCCTCTCCTCCACCGGCACGCCCTCCCTCTTCGTGCATCCCGGGGAGGCGAGCCACGGCGACCTCGGCGCGATCATGCCGGCGGACGCCGTCCTCGCCCTCTCCTGGTCCGGCGAGACCCGGGAATTGTCCGACATCGTCGGCTACACGCGCCGCTTCGGCATCCCGCTGATCGCCATCACCTCGCGCGCCGACAGCACGCTCGGCCGCACGGCCGACGTCGCCCTCGTCCTGCCGGTGGTGGAGGAGGCCTGCCCGAACGGCCTCGCGCCCACCTCCTCCACGACGATGCAGCTCGCGCTGGGTGATGCGTTCGCGATGGCGCTGCTGCGCGCCCGCGGCTTCTCCTCGGCGGATTTCCGGAACTACCACCCCGGCGGCAAGCTGGGGGCGCAGATCCGGCCCGTCTCGGACCTCATGCACCGGGACGAGATCCCGCTGGTGCGGGACGGCGCGACGATGCACGACGCGGTGATCGAGATGACGTCCCGCCGCTTCGGCACCACGGGGGTGGTGGACGCGGCCGGGCGGATCGTCGGCCTAGTGACGGATGGCGACCTGCGCCGCGCGCTCGGGCGGGACCTGGCCACCACGCCGGTCGCCGACGTGATGACGCGCACGCCGCTCGTGATCGAGCCGGGCCTGACGGCGAACGAGGCGCTGGCGATGATGAACCGGATGAAGATCACGGTCCTCTTCGTGGTCGAGGAGGACCGCCCGATCGGCATCCTCCACATCCACGACCTGCTCCGCGCCGGCGTCGCCTGAGGCGCGGCCATCCGCGGGGCCTCCCCGCGGGTCCGTTCAGCCGGGCGTCAGTTCAGCCGGGAGCGCCACTCATCCACCAGCTCGCGGGCGCGGACTGCGGCCTCTCCCTCCGGCACGAGGGCGAGGAAGCGCTCCATCGTCGCGATGGCGGCGGAGAGAAGGCCGAGGCGCGCCTCCATCAGTGCCGCCTCCCGCCACAGCGGCGCGGCGTCGGGGGCCAAGCGCAGCATGTCCATTGTGCAGGCGAGCGCCCCGGCCAGGTCGCCGTCCCGCAGGCGGCGCAGGCGGATGTTCGTCTGGACGCGCAGCAGCACGGCGCGGCGGCTCATCGGCACCAGCAGGCCGGGGCGCAGCTCCGCGTCCGGACCCTCCACCCGCTTCACCAGGGCGCGCAGGTCGGGGGCGGACAGCGCGGCGCCGTCGTTGAAGGGGTCCACGACGGTCGGCCCGCGGATGCCGTCCAGCGAGAGAAGGAAGTGCCCGGGGAAGTCGAGGCCCCGCGCGCCCCAGCCCGCCGCCGCGGCCGCGTGCAGCCACAGCACGCCGAGGGTGACGGGCAGGCCCCGCTTGCGCTCTGTCACCCGGATGAGGTTCGCGTTCTCCGGCGCGTCGTACTGATCGGCATCGCCGTGATAGCCGTGGTGATCGTGGATGACGGCGGCGATGAGGGCCCGGCGCGCCTCGGAGGTTTCGGGGTCCGGCTCGGCCAGCACGTCGCGCACGATGGCGGAGATCGCCGCCCCTGCGGCCCGCCAATCGGCCTCCGGCGCGTCGATGCGGGCGAATTGCAATGCGACGGCCGCGAGGTCGAGCTCCTCGTCCGGCAGGATTCCGGCGGCCTCCAGCGCGGCCCTGGCATCGGATCCCGGCATCCCGTCAGCCCCTCATGGGGCGGCGGGCACCATCCGCCCCAGGCGGCGCCCGCCGAAGAGGTGGACGTGGAAATGCGGCACCTCCTGCCCGCCCTCCGGCCCCATGTTGGAGAGGACGCGGTAGCCGCGCGACTCGAGCCCGAGGTCGCGGGCGACCTGCCCGACCGCCCGCCAGAAGCCGCCGATCTCCGCGTCCGAGGCATTCGCGCTGAAGTCGGCAAGGGAGACGTAGGGGCCCTTCGGGATCACGAGCACGTGGACCGGCGCCTGCGGGTTGATGTCGTGGAAGGCGAGGGCGTGCGGCGTCTCGTGCACCCGCTTGCAGGGGATTTCCCCGCGCAGGATGCGGGCGAAGATGTTGCCCGCGTCATAGGGCGGCAGGCCGGTGGTGGCGGCGGACATCAGCGAGTCCCGATCCGGTGGCCGTCCTACCTGCTGCGTGGCGGCCGGTCGCGCAAGGGTGTCGGCGGGCTTCGCGCCGCGTCCGCTTGCCGCAGCCTTCGCTTCCGCGCGACGTTCGCCCCAGGATCAGAGAGGAGGGTTCGATGCGCCGCTTCCTGCGCGCGGGGGTGCTCGGTGGCGCGACGGCCCTGGCGGCCTGCGCGGGCAACCCGCCGGTCTCTCCCATGGACGAGATCCCGATCCGCGCGCCCATCCCGCAGGGGACGGTGCTGCTGCTCCAGATCCCCTCCGCGCCGCCGGTGCGGCACGCCGGCCTGGCGGAGCTGCGGCGCGGCGCACCGGCCGTCTGCGCCGACGAGATCGGGGTGGTGGCGACGCCCCGGGGCGGCAACGAGTTCATGCTGGTGATGAGCGCGCCCGGATTCGCGGTGACGCGGGAGAGCGTGTTCCGGCAGCGCTCCACGCTGCCCTGGGGGGAGGCACCGGAGCCGTCGGTGGCGCTGAACCTGGCGGGCGCGAACAACGGCCGCTGCGACTACTTCCTGCGGCTGAGGCAGGGTTAGGCCGGAACACCGCCGGGCGGCACGCTTCCGCCCAGGGCGCTAGCGGGCGCTCGCCGCCTCCTCGCATTCCAGGTCCGCGAGCGAGGTCGGCGGTGGAGCGCCCGGTTCAGGCGCCGCCGCGGGCGCGGCCTTGGCGGGACGGGCGGGCGCGGCCCGGGCGCCGCGGCAGGCGCTCAGGAAGGCGCCCATCACGGCATCGATCGCCGCGCGGCTGGGATCGCGCCGGTCCGGCTCGAAGAAGTCCCACGGCGCCTGCGGTCCCGTCACGATCTCATAGGCGGGGAAGTAGGTGATGTCGGGAAGGCTCGCCGTGGCCTCCTGGGCCGCGACCCGCAGCACGGACTTGCTGTAGGTGGTGGCGAGCAGCACGTGGTCCGGCGTCGCCGTCGCGACCAGCGGCACCGGCGAGACCGTCAGGATCACGCGGAGGCGCCGCCTGATCCCGCGCAGCAGGCGGATCGCCTCCAGCAGGTCGGCCCCGACCTCCGCCACGCGGAAGTTCTGGAAGCGGTGCAGCGACGGATTGAAGCGGCCCCGCACCGTGCCGGGGCAGGCAGGGAAGACCGCGCCGTCGATGCCGGACACCCAGGCCTCCGTCAGGCCGAGGGTGAAGACGAACACGTCCGCCGCCTCGACCGCCGCGAGGACGCGGTCGAGATGCTGCCGCGTCAGCGCGTCGAACTCGGCGTCACTGGTGGCGGGGAAGGCGAGGCCGGGCCGGAAGGGGTCGATGACCTGTCCGTCCTCGTGCCAGCGGTCCTCGACCGGCCGGAAGGTGCCGCGCGCGCGCTGCAGGAGCTGGAGCAGCTGCCGCGTCGTGTAGAGGTTGCCGTAGGCGGCCGAGAACTTGTGGTAGCCGAGCGCCTCGCGATGGATCTTGGCGAAGGCGGGGTGCGGCTGCTCGGTCCGGACATAGGCGAAGCCCGCGCGCTCGAGATAGGGCACGATGTTCGCGGCGAAGCAGCTTCCCGCGGACATCACCGCCTCCCCGCGCGTGACGAGCGGCGCTGAGCCGGCCACCAACGCCTCCGGTGCGAAGTCACGGCTGACGCTGCGTCCCCAGAAGTGACGGTCCGGAAGCGCCTTATACGGGTGCTGCATGGGGTCGCCCCTCCGGCACGGCGGGTTCGGACAGGAGGAACTCCACCAGCGCGGCCCGGATCAGGGCGCCGTAGGCCGCGTTGGCGTGGGTGACGTCCTCCGCCCAGAGGTCGTGCCGCAGGGTGCCGTCCGCTTCCTGCGCCGCGGCGGGAACCGCCAGGAAATGTGCGCCCTGCGCCTCGGCCGCGTTCCGCATCATGCCCTGCAGCACCGCCCACAGCCGGCGGCGCACCCCGGCCGGCGTGAGGACGCCGTCCTCTCGCGTATCCACGCCCCGGCGGTCCGCGTTCGCGAGGAAGTGGGGCGATTTCCGCACCAGGGCGAGGAGCCTTTCCGCATCGCCCTTCGGTGGCGGCGTGCCGAGGATTGTGACGGATCGGGCTCCGGCCTCCCGCATGGCACGGATGGCCGGTGAGAGACCGTCGAGACTCGGCGCGAAGAAGGCCTGCACGACGGCGACCGGGACCAGCGTCGCGCCCTCGGCCCGGTCCACCGCGTCGGACGTGTCGAGCACGAGGTCGAACTCCGGCGGTCTGCGGAAGAGAAAGGCGGAGTTGTGCTGGTTGCCCCGCCAGGAGAGGGCGACGTGCCGTCCCGCCACCTCGCCGGCCAGACGGTTCCAGAAGGCGGGAAGGTCTTCCTCGGCGACCGGGGCCATCGCGCCGGACAGGCGGACCGGTCCCGCATCCTGAACGGCGCCGAGCAGGGGACCATCGGGGCGCTGCTTCGGCACGCCCATCGCGAGGACATGCGAGTGCCCGACGATGATGGCCTCGGGCCGAGGATCGCGCTCCCCGTCCATCACGCCCCCGGGCGCCCGCGCACCGGGGAGAGGTTCCGCGCCATGCCGGCCTGCCCCATCCTTCCGGGAAGCCTATCCCCCGCGGCAGCCTCCCTCAATCTCCGTCTCGCCATCCGTCAGGACGCTGGCTGCAGCGCGCGGGCGGCCGGAAGGTCCCGGTGCGCGTCCTGCTCCGCGCGGGAGAGCACGCCGAGGATCTGCTCGCGAAGACGCTCGCGGGAATACTCCGTCGCGAGCCGGCGCTGCGCCCGCTCGACCATCCGCCGGCGCGTCTCGGGATGGGCGGTGAGGTCTTCGAGCGCGGCGAGCCACGCATCCTCCCCGTTCGCGAGGCGGCCGCAGCCATCGGCGCAGCAGCGATCGTAGATGGTGCCGCCGGTCGCGATAACGGCGGCGCCGGCCGAGGTGTACTCGACCCATTTCGTGTCCGCCTTCACGGCGTTGAAGGGCAGGTCGGCGAGCGGGCAGATGCCGATGTCCCACTCCAGCGAGGCAAGGCGCTGCAGGAAGGCATCGTAGTCCCGCACCGGCTCGATCAGCGTGACCTGCTCCCCGAACTCATCGAGGGCTTCCGGCTTGGGAATGGAGCCGAAGAGCTGGAACTCCACCTCGGGATGGGCGCGGAGGTAGCGGACGAGGGCGGGCACCGCGAGCTGGAAGTCGTGGCTGTGGTCGAAGCCCATGTAGCCGACCCTGCGGACAGGCCGGATCGTGGCCGGGGCGATGACGCGGCCGGTGCAGTAGACCTGTCCCGCGACCATGGGCGTGTCGAAGCCCAGGCCGCGGAAGCGCGCCATCAGCGCCGGGGTGGAGCAGTAGACGAGGTCCGCGTGGCCGAGCAGGTGGCGCACCGCCTCCAACCGGTTGGGATGGTTGTGGGAGCGCCACTTGCGCTCGCCGATCTCGATCGGGATGTTCAGTAGGTCGTCGTCCACGTGATAGACGACCGGCCGGCCCCGCGACCGGGCCTGCGCGACGAGAGCGGGCGCGTGCGGCCCGCTGTAGCGGCAGAACACCACGACATCGGGGTCCAGCGCGTCGAAGCGCGCCCGCAGCGCCTCCGCCGTCGCCGCGCTGCGCGAGGCCTGACCGTACTCCTCCTTGAAGCCCTCCTCGGTCCAGACCTCCCAGTCGAGCCGCCCGGCCTCGCGCAGCGGCGCCAGGGGCACGAGGAAGGAGAGCTGCAAGGTCGGGATGTTGCCGTTCGCGACGAAGAGGATGCGCTTCGGCGGCCGCGCCTCCGTTTCCGCGGCAGCACGGATTCCGAGCGACCCGGAGAGGAGGCCGAGGAAGCGCCGCTCCACCTCCTGCGGATCCGTAACCAGGCGGGCGCGGGCGAGGAGGTCGCGCTGGCGGTCCAGGATCATCTCCGGGCGGATCGCCACGTCCCGGTGGAAGGCGAGCCAGTCCTCCATCCCGCTGATCACCGTCAGCCCGTCGTAGTTGCGCGCGTCCATGACCGCGTCCCCGTCCTGCCAGACGGCGGCGGGGATGCCGGCGAGGATCATGTCCACCAGCACGGAGGAGGGCGCCGAGATGCCATAGGCGAAGCGCGCGAGCGGCACCTTGTAGATCGGCCGGTTCTCCAGCCGCACGTTGTCCGGCAGGGGCACCTTGTTCTTGAGCACGTACTGCCCCCCGGGATGCGGGCGCAGCGTGACCTCCTCCCCCCGCTCGGCCAGGGCGGCGCAGAAGCGGAAGAAGGTGTCCATGAACGGCGCCTTGAAGTCGCCGCTCGCGTTCAGCCGGACGGAGTGAAGGTTCTCGCAGACGAGGCCGCCCGCGGGCGCCTCGGCATCGGCCGGAGACCCGGCACCGTCGGGCAGCGGCAGCACCGCGGTCGGGCCGGTCACGAGAAGCTTCGACCGATGCGCGAGCGGGGTGGAGGCGAGGGCCGGGATCTCGCTCCAGCCGCAGAGCACGTCGGCCGCGAAGCCGATGTCGCGGCCATGGGCCCGGTTGTGCTCGCGGTTCTGCAGGAAGCCGATGCACTCGTAGCCGTGCTGCAGCGCCACCCGCAGGAAGCCGGCCGGCGCGGAACGGAAGACGTTGTGGTTGGGGGTGTGGCCGGACAGGTCGGACTCGCTTCCCGCCACGAGGATCCCGCTCTTCCCCTGCAGGATGCGGAAGGCGTCGTACTCGCCCGCGAAGACGTGGACCGGCGCACCCACGCGGGCAGCGATTTCGTTCACCTCGTCACGCCAGATGCCCTGGATGTCCCGCTCCGCGAACTTGGTCGAGGTGAGGATCTCGACCGGCACGCGGAGGCGCAGTCCCGCGAGAAGGATCAGTGGCCGGACGATGTTCACGTCCTGCAGCAGATCGATCAGGAAGATCGCGCGGCGCTCAGGCGGCATGCGCCCGTTCCTCCATCGGCGCGAGGGCGGAGCGGTCCGCAGGCCCGGTGCCGACGAGGGCGGGGTCCAGCTCCGAGACGAGGATCTCCGCCCCGGGCCAGAGGCGGGCGGAGAGGTCCTGGAGGTCCGCCATGACCGAGGGCGCCAGCGCGGCCGCCACGGGGTAGGAGCGGCTGCGCTGGACAACGGCGATCCGGTGCGACAGCGGAGCGTCCGCGCAGGCGCCCGCGATCGTTCGGGTCAGGCCGCCTTCTGGAGAGTCGAGGGGCACCGCGCGCGCGGCCTCCCCGGGCGCCATCCGGCGCCACGCGCGCTCGGTCAGGTGCAGGTCCAGCCGTTCGGTCCCGGGGGCCAGGGCGAAGGCGGCGTCGTAGTTGAGCCCCGGGCTGCTGAACGGCGTCGCGATCGAGAGCTGCTTGAACCGCTGGGCGATCTTGTGAGCCCCGGCCGTGCTGCGCTGGCCGTGCAGCATCACGACGGCCGCCGCATCTTCCTCTGCACCCGCGGAGGTGGGCCGCCCCGTCACATCCCGCAAGAAGCGCAGCAGGCTGGCGGCTTCCTGCCGTGGATCGGCCCAGGTCCCGAGGATCCGCGCGAGATCGGGCAGCGTCTCCGGCCGCAGCGCCGGAACGCCCGCCTCAAGGTCCCGCAGCAGGATGAGGGGGTCCCGGTACACAAGGGCGCCGAGCGCGTCGTAGAGCGGGTACCCGCGCGAGAGGAGCTGCGCCCCCCCGACCAGGACCGAGACGCCCCGGTTCAGCGACTTGGCGGCGCTGAAGGGCTGGCCGTTCACGGGGATGAAGCAGGCGTCGCTCTCGGCGATCTGCTCGGCCTCCAGCGCCTCGTTCCATTCCTCCACCCGGTGCGGGACGGGAAGGCGGCGCAGCGCCTCCAGCGCGGTGACGGTCAGGGCCCGGACATTCGTGAGGATCGAGAGGCGGACGTCGTAGCCCGCATTCCGCATGGCGCGGAGCGCGTCCGCATAGGCGACGAGATCGGTCAGCCCGACCTCGAAATGCGGGTTGTCGCCGATGCCGAACCAGCCGAGGCGGATGGACCGGGTGGCCGCCACGCGCGCCGCCTTCGCGGCGCAGCGCCGGCCGATGGCGGGCAGGTCGAGCGCGCCGCGGGGATCGTTCATCACGTGGCAGGGCAGGCCGGGGATTACCGACTCCACCACCTCGCGCATGCGCGGCGTCGAGCAGATGGCGAAGTCGAGCGATCCGGCCAGGCTGCGCAGCCATCGCCGCAGATGGACGAAGCGGCTGTCGCGCGACTGGCTGAAATAGTCGTCGAAGAGGTCCACGCCGACGCAGCGGCCGGTGGCGGAGGCCATCCGCGCGGCCACCACGGCCCGGGCGTCATGGCATTTCGAGATCAGAAAGACGTCGTGCGAGAGGAGCTGCTCCGGGCGGATCCGGTCGATCGTCTCCGTCTCCAGCACGGCGCCCTCCTCCGTCAGGGAGGCCCGCAGGCGGCCGTAGCGGATCCGCGCCCCGGCCTGGGAGAGGTAGGCGTCGGACGGGATGACGACGCAAATCCTCATCCCCGCAACTCCCGCAGGATCGTGCAGGCGGCCAGGAACCCCGACCAGTCCGAGGGCGGCAGGGCGGCCGGTGCCAGCGGGTCGAGGTGGTCGCGGTCCGCCTGCCGCGCAAGGCTCGAGGCCCGCACCGTCGCCGTGCAGAGCTGCCGGTAGCCGAAGCGCCAGGCCCGCAGGCCGAAGTCGATGTCAGCGTGGTGGTGGGGGAAGCGCGCCGCGTCCAGCCCGCCGAGTTCCCGCCAGGCGGAGGCGCGCAGCAGGACCATCCGGAAGGAATTCGCGGCGACCGGCACGGTGCTGAAGGGCAGCGCCTCCACGCTGTTCGGCTCCGTCAGGATGAGGCGCGGCGCGGAGAGCAGCGAGACGTGGCTGGGGTAGTAGCCGCCGGCGTGGAAGGTCACGGCGCTGCCCTTGCGGAACACTCCCTCCCGCACGAGGACGCAGGCCGCGCTGGCCACGTCGGGCGGTTGCAGGAGAGCCAGCAGCGTGTCGAGCGTCCGGGTGTCGTGCAGCACCACCGGCTCGTTCACCAGCAGGAGGAAGCGGCCGGTCACCGCCTCGGCCAGGGCGTTGATCTCCGCGGACAGGCTGGCCGTCTCAACTGTCACTACCCCGTGCCGGCCGGGCACGAGCCGGTCGAGCCGCGGCGCGAGGGCCTGCAGGCGCCCGGAGTCGGCGGGGTGCGAGGCCACGAGCACCTGGGGAACCTCGACGCCCTGCAGCGCGAGGGATTCGAGGAAGGCGGTGGCGCCCGCCACGCCGACGCGGGAGGTGATCAGCACCGACACGTCCGCCCCGGTGGCGGCGCTGCGCAGGATCGGGCCCAGGCTGTCGGGCGCCACGGGGCGCAGCAGGGCCGCGTCATGGTCGCGCGACCTCGCGATGAAGCGGATCGCGAAAGGTGAGACCTCATCCCCGCCGAGGACCGCGCCATCAGGTCCGCGCAGCCGGGGGAACTCGTCCGGCGCGTCGCGGGGCTGGAGCGCGAGGAGGTCGCTGGAAGGAACGGGCAGGGAGACGGACCAGGTGGGGCGGCCGGTCCGCGCATCCGCCGTGATGTAGGCGATCCGCCCTTCCATCCCGCCGGTCGTCAGGTGGCGCCGGCGAAACAGCGCCGCGAGCGTCGGGATGGCGTCCGGCGGCAGGCGCAGCACGGCCTCGCCCCGCGCCGCGCGCTCCCGTGCCGCCCCGTCATCGCCCTCGCGGAAGGGGGTCGCGAGCGCCGCCTCGAGCACGGCGCGGTGCCGCGGGTCCATGTCCGGCAGCGCCTCGCCCGGCGTGACGCGCAGCCCCGCGAACCGGGCCATCCAGTCCAGCAGGAAGGGGCCGAAGATGCGCTCCGCGCCGGTCGCGCCGCGCAGATCCACCTCCACCGCGCCGATCGCGTAGGGGGCCGGCGCCCCGTCCGGGCCGATGATCTCCCGGATCAGCGCATCGGAGAGCCGCCGCAGCCCGTCGATCGGGACGGGCGCGTCGGAGAGGAGGAGCGCCTCCCCATAATGCGCGCCGCCGCGGCAGAGCGAGGGGAAGGGGAGGATCGTCGTTCCCAGCAGCGCGCCCCCGCCGGTCTGCGCCACGACGAGGACGGGCATGAAGGGGTTGGCGAGGGTGACATCGAGGAAGGACAGCCCCTCCGGCGAGAGGGACGGCTCCCCGAGCGCCTCGATCTCTCCCGCGCTGGTCGGGTGCGGCTGGAAGAAGCGCAGGCGGTCGGGTTCGCCTTCTGCCGGCGGCGCGTTGACCCGCAGCCGCAGCAGATCGTCGGCGGCGAGCCAGATGTCGGCGACCGTGATGCTGCCCCCGGCGAACTCATCGTGCAGCACGCCGCAGCGCCGGAGGTCGAGGGGCAGGTCGGGCAGCTCCGTGCCCGGCCGCTCCATCCCGGCGAGGGCCGCGCGCATCACCGTCCCGGCCTCGAGGCCGGTCAGGCGGGCGAAGGCGAGCAGGGGCTGGAGGCTGTTGGCGTGGCCGCTGCGCCCCGCCCGCTCCGGCTCCTTCGCCGACCGTGGGGGAAGATCGACTTCCTCGAAGAGATAGGTCCTGGGCGAGTTCCGCAGCTCGGCGCCGGCGTTGGTGGGCGTCAGCCGCACCGTGTGCGGCCGGCCGTCGGCCAGGCTCGCCGGGGCAGGCACCACGAAGGCGCAGAGGCCGTCGTTGAGGCCCGCGGCCTGGAGATCGGCCCGGAAGCGGTCGGCCAGGACGCGAACGGCGAGGACGTCGTCCACGAAGATGTCCACCGACACGGGCACGCCTGGCCGGGACCGGTCCAGCGCCCAGCCGCTGATCGTCGCCGCGCTCACATTGTCCAGGGAGCCGACGATCTGGGTGGTGGACGGCGCCGGCACCGCGGGGGGCGGAGGAGCGGCGGCCGGCGGTGGCGGGGCAGGCACCTCCGGGGCAGGTTCGGTCGCCTCCGGAGCGGGTTCCCGGAGCAGGGTGATCCCTGGCGGCTGCCTGATGTGCGCGACCTCGAACGCGTTCCCGCCGCGGGGGAAGAGGAAGTTTCCCGCCCCCGGCACCTCGACGGCCATGCCCTCCGGCCCGCCGCGCAGCCGGACCACGACCGCCCCGTCCTCCGCGCGCGGCTCGACCGGCAGGGTCATCTCGCGGCCCCAGGCGCCGCCGATCTGGTCGTTGACGACGAGCACGCAGCTGCCCCCGCCGGTCCCGGACGGGTTTCGGATCTTCACGTGCAGCAGGATGTCCTCGCCGTGGAGGAGGTTCACGCTGTGCTCGTAGCGGATGGACGTGGCCGAGAAGACGAAGCTGCGGGGCGCCGCTCCGTCGTCGCGGAGCGGAGCGTCCAGCGCGCCGGCGGCGTCAGGGGGCGGTGCCATGGATGGCGCTCTCCGGCAGGTCTGGCGTGGCCGCGGCCGGGCGGCCGGGTCCGGTACGGTGGGCATGCGGCCGCATCAGCGGTTTGCCCCGGCGGCAACGCGACGCGCTTCGGCGACGACGTCGAACAGCTGCGCCGCGAGCGCGGCGTGGTCGTACTCCGCCCGAAGGCGGTCGCGCGCGCGGCGGAGCATCTCGGCGCGGGCCGGGGCCTCCCGCAGCAGGGCGCCGATGGCCGCGGCCCAGGATGCGTCGTCCCCGGCGAGCAGCCCCGCCCCATCGGCGCAGGCGCGGGCATAGACCGGGCCGGCGGACGCGACCACCGCCATGCCGGCATGGCCGTACTCCACCCATTTCGTATCCGCCTTGCAGCGGTTGAACGGCCCGTCCTGCAGCGGCGCCAGCCCGACCCACCAGCCGAGGGAGGCGAGCCTCGCGAGGAAGAGGCCGTAATCCCCCAGCGGCGCGTGGTGGGCCGTGCGGCCGGTGAAGCGGGCCAGCCGCGCGGGGTGGGCGATCGTCCCGAAGGTCTCGAAGCGAAGTTCCGGCATGGCATCCATCAGCCGCTCGATGACCGGCAGCACGAGGGCGAGGTCCTCCGCATGGCCCTCGGTGCCCATGTAGCCGATCACCGGACCGGTGGCCGGCAGCGGCGGCGGGAGAAGGGACGTATCGAGGGTGCAGTAGACCCGCCCGGCCACCACCGGCCGCGAGAGCCCGTGCCCGACCAGCGCGTCCCGCAACGGCGTGGTGGAGGCGTAGATCAGGTCCGACAGCTCCATCGTCGCGCGCAGCCCGGCGAGGCGCGCGGGGTCGCTGTAATGGGCGTACTTGTCCGGCCCGAGCGAGATCGGCGGCGCGAGCAGGTCGTCGTCGATGTGGTAGATGACGGGCACCCCCTCCGCCCGCGCGCGCGCGACGAGCGCCGCCGCCCGTTCCCCGGTGTAGCGCGACAGGAAGAGCGCGGTCGGCCGGTGCTTCGCCCAGAAGTCCGCCTGCACCTCCGGCGTGGCGCCGAGCTTCTTGTCGGTCGCCATGGTCAGGGCGGCATGGCCCGCGGCGCGGGCGGCGGCGAGGGGCTGCGCGAAGCTGATGTGCTGCGTCGCGCCGATCCGGTCCGCGACGACGACGAAGCGGTGCGCCGGATCGGTGGCCGGCGGCGGGCTGGCGATCTCGCTCACGCGTCCTCCTGCGCCGGGATGGGCGGGGTGTCGGCCGGGGCGAGTTTCCAGTGCGTCTCCAGGTGCCGGATGAAGCTCTCCGCAGCGTTCCGGGCCTCCTCGTCCGGACGCACGAGGGGGGCGAGGATGCCGTGCATCCGCCGGATCTCCGCCAGCTGCGCGGGACGGTCCAGGCGCTCGCGGACGCTGCCGTCATGCGCGCGGTGCTGGTTCAGTGGCGCGGCGCGGTAGTGCACGGTCCCGCCGAAGCCGCAGGCCGCGGCATAGAGGCGCCAGTCTCCCGCGAGGACGAAGTCGTAGGCCTCCTCTCCC
Source organism: Muricoccus radiodurans (assembly GCF_050154705.1). Taxonomy (GTDB): domain Bacteria; phylum Pseudomonadota; class Alphaproteobacteria; order Acetobacterales; family Acetobacteraceae; genus Roseomonas; species Roseomonas radiodurans. Next base: position 5,265,567 of record NZ_CP189561.1, read on the forward strand.
AGCGCCTCGAAGGCGCGTTCCAGCGCGCCACGCCGCCAGAGGGCGGAGGAGACGTTGAGCAGGAGGTTGCGCGGGTAGAGGAAGCGGTTGCGGAACCGCTCCGCCGGCATGGCCGCGTCCTCCAGAAGCGTGCCGTCGCCGAGCATCCTGAAGTAGGCCTTGTGGTCGGGGCGCGTCACGCGCCCCTCCGGATCGATCGCGGTGGAATCCGTGAAGCCGAGGATCGCCCCCGGGTCGTCGCGGAGCGCGGCGACGAGGGTCTCCAGGAAGCGGGGATCCGACAGGTCGTCCGCCTCCGCGATCCAGACGAGGTCGCCGCCGCAGAGGTCCAGCCCGGCCCGCCACTGCCGCTGGACGTTGCCGGAGTTGGTGCCGCTCGCGACCAGCCGGATCGGCCAGCCATTGTGGGCCGCCGCGGCCTCGATCACCTCCACGCTGCGGTCCGGGGAGGCGTCGTCGAGCACGATCACCTCGTGGGGCGGGTGGGTCTGCGCGAAGATCGAGGCCAGCCGCGGCACGATGAAGCGGGCGTAGCGATAATTCGGCACGACCACCGAGACCCGCTCGCCCTCGGCAGAGGGAAGCGGCGGCGCGCGCCGCCGCCGCGTCGCCGCACGGAGGCGGTGCAGGAAGGGCTGGTCGCGCGCGGCCGCCTCTCCCACCGTCTCGGCATAGAGCCGGGCATCGAAGTCCGGGTTCGGCGCGTCCCGCCCCGTGGTCGCGCGGTCGAGGAAGTGCTCGTAGGGGTCCGCGACATCGGGCAGCCCGCCCTGGAGCCGGCGGTAGAGCGGCACGTCCAGATGCGGGTTGGGGCTGAGCGCCCGCCGGTGGGCGAGGAAGTGGCCGAGCGGCGTCCGGCCTGGCGGCACGTCCTGCACGGCGGCGAACCAGGCCGCGTGGAAATGCAGCCCGGGGACCGGAACCCGCTCCGGCGCGGCGCGATACGCGCGAAGGGCGCCGCGCAGGCCCGACAGGCCGAGGGCCTGGGCCACGCGCCAGGGTTCGAGGTAGAGGCAGGGCTGGTGGCCCGCCGCCTCCCCGATCTCGAGGTAGTGGGACAGCGCGTCCCCCGGCGGGGCGTAGCGCCGGACGTACCAGGGAGCGTCGAAGATCCCGGAATCCGCGATCTCCTCATAGGCTTCCAGGGGCTCCGGCGGCGGGGCTGACGGTCCGCCGATCCAGGTTTCCAGCGCCCGGACGGTCGGCGCGACGAGGGCGGGCAGCACGCCTCCCGCCGCGGGCACGGTGATGCGCACGGGCGCGTCCGGCACCGTGCCGGCCAGCCGGCTCACCCGTTCCTGGTCGAACCGCGACCAGGTGAGGCGGAATCCGCAGCGGCTGTCACGCCCGCTCTCCGCGAGATCCGAGCGAGGGAGGATGGCGTAGCTGTGCGCGACCACCTCGCCGTCGACGATCGCCTCGACCCGGAGGGCTTCGGGGTGGCCGACGGGGGCCAGCACCCAGCCGCGGAGTCCGCGCTCATCGGCCTGGTCGAAGGCGCCGCCATACTCGTCCGGCCCCGGAAAGCGGTTCGGCAGGGCCGGCCACTCGGGCGCTGGCGGCGCAGGACCGGGCGACGCGGCCGCCGGGGCCGCGAGGGAGGGGAGGGCGGCGGTGGTGGTCAGGCGCACGCCCGCGGGAAGCTCGACCTCGACCACCGGATCGGGCGGCAGCCGCAGGGGCATGCTCCCCAGCGGCGTCACGCCGTCGCGCAACCGGGCCGAGGAGCCGTCGCAGAGGAGGGTGAGGCGCGCCGCGCCGTCCGGGCCGGGGTGCGGGGGATCGCAGCGATACGGGCGGCCCCAGGCCGCGCCGCGCCGGCTGCCGAGCGCGAGGGCGGAGGCGCCCGGCTCCAGCCGCAGCCGGATCACCACCGCCCCGCCGCCGAGAAGGTCGAGCGAGACACCCGCGGCGACCGTCTCCGGGGAGAGAAGGATGTCGTGCTGCCCGATCAGCGGGAGAAGGAGGCGCGTCATGCCTCGGCGGCTCACCGATACGGATGGCGTGACGGGGAGCGCAGCGTCAATCCGGCAAGGCTTCGGCCCACGCGGAGCGGAGATACAGCTCCCGCTCGGCCCGCCAGAGATCGCCGAAGTCTACGTTCTGCCACTGGTCGAACCAGGGCCCGCCGTTCGTGTAGTGGATGGCCTGCGGTGGCTTGGCAGGCCGCTCATACTCGCCTTCCAGGAAGTTCCAGCCGAGATCGAGCGCGCCGATATCCGCGTCCGCCGCCCAGGTGAAGCGGTGCAGCTCCGCCGGCGACATCGTGTTGATCGCCTGCGGCGTGAGGGACTGCACGGCGGGATGCGCGCCGTTGAAGACGATGAAGGACGACCAGTTCTTGCGGGGATAGGTGGTCTGGGTCTGGCCGTCCATCTTCTCCGCGTAGCGGGGGACGTAGTCGTGCTGCACGACGTACACGGCCTTCGAGCGGTCGAGCGTCTGCGTCAGCGCGGCGACATCGGCGGTGAAGAGGAAGTCGCAGTCCACGAAGACGCACCAGTCATCTGTCGCGGCGAGGTAGGGCGTGAGAAAGCGCGTGAGCGAGAACTCCGTGGAGGCCGCGTCGCGCCGGCGCCGGTAGAGTCCAAGCTCCCGCAAGCTCGGCTGCTTCAGCGGGAAGACCTCGACGGGCGACCTGGCGTGCCGGACGATCGAATGCTTGCAGACCCGGAACGCGATGTCCTCCCGGCTGTCCCAGCCGACATAGACGTTCAGAGCCTTCATCGCCTCACATCCAAGCTCATTTGTTAAAGCCTGGACGACGATGCCACCGCGGTATCGTTCAAACAAGGCTAACGCTGCATTGCAGCGTCAGTGATTCAGTAGTTCTTCCCGCTGAAATCTCATTCCGCACGGTGAGGACAAGGAGATGGGATTTGTCGCTTCTATCGAGCCTCCCGCCAGGACTTGGGGACGCTGAACGGCTTCTTCCGCGAACCTGATCGGCAGGGCGAACCCGCACCGCCGTGAGATGCCTTCAGGGCTGCGCGACGGCGTCTGCTTCTCCGACCTTATGCGGCGTCCTGCGCGAAGGTGCTCCGCCGCGACGGCACGGGCGGGCCGGAGCACCATCCCGCTGCTGCTAGGCCACCCAGTTCGGCGCCCGCTTCTGCTTGAACGCCGCGATCCCTTCCTCCGCCTCGCCGGAGGCGGCACAGCGCGCGAAGGAGGCGGCGGCGGCTTCCGCGTAGCCCGGCGGCACCGCGCCGCCGAGCGCGGCGAGCATTCCCTTCGTCTCCGCCAGCGCGCCGGGCGCGCCCTGCATGACGTCGGCGATGGTCGTCTCCACCAGCGCGTCCAGCGCGGCGGCGTCCGGCACCACCTCGTGCACGAGGCCGATGCGGCCAGCTTCCTCCGCGTTCAGGGTGCGGCCCTGCAGCACCATGCGCTTGGCGGCGCTGGGGCCGGTCCGGTGGGTGATCCAGGGCAGGATCTGCGCCGCGACGAGGCCGCGCCGCGCCTCCGGTGCCGCGAAGCGCGCATCCGCGGTGGCAAAGGCCATGTCCGCCGCGCAGACGAAGCCGAGCCCGCCCGCGAAGGCCGAGCCCTGCACCGCCGCGATCACCACCTGCGGCAGGGACGCGAGGGCGGCGAAGCGCGCCCCGGTGCGGCGGTTGCGCTCGGCCTGCGCGGCCAGCTTCTGCTCGGGCGGGAGCGGCGCGCCCACCTCCGTCAGGTCCAGCCCCGCGCAGAAATGGCCGCCCGCGCCCGACAGGACGAGCACGCGGGCCGCGCGGTCCTCCTTCAACTCCGCCAGCAGCGCATCCAGCCGCTCGACGAGATCGGCGCTCAGCGCGTTGCGGCGCGCGGGGCGGTTGAACACCGCCCGCACCACGCCGCCCGTGCGCGTCACCAGGAAGGGGGATTCGTCACTCATGCGCTCTCTCCCATGCGGACGGTGCGGGAATGCAGGGTGCGGCCCAGCAGGGCCTCCGCGGCGCGGCCCGCCTGCATCAGCGCGCCCATGTCCAGGCCGGTGTCCACGCCCATCGCTTCCAGCAGCGTGCAGAAATCCTCGGTGCAGACGTTGCCGGTGAAGCCCTCGCCATAGGCGATGCCGGCGGGATGTCCGCCCGTGCCGCCGAGCGCGGTGTCGAAATAGGTGATCCCCGCCTCCAGCGCCGCCACCGCGTTGGCGGTGCCGGTGCCGCGGCTGTCGTGGAAATGGGCGATGATGGTGGCATCCGGCAGCGCCGATTGCAGGCGGCGCATCAGCGACTTCACGCGCGGCGGCGTGGCCGATCCCACTGTGTCGCCGATCGCGATCCGGTTGATGCCAAGGCTTGCGAAGTGCCGCGCATCCTCCTCCACCCGTTCCTCCGGCGTCGGGCCGTCGAAGGGGCAGTCGAAGGCGACGGAGATCGTGCCGACGCCGACGAACTCGCCGTTCGCCAGCCGCGCCATCTCCTCCACATTCGCCCACTGCTCCGCGCGGGTGCGGCGCAGGTTCTTGTTCGTGTGCCCCTCGCTCGCGGAGACGAGGAAGGAGATCTCCTCCGGCCCGCGCCCGGCCGCCTTCGCGGCCAGGGCCCGCTTCACCGCCGCCGGGTTGGGGCAGGTCGCCTTGAACAACACGCCCGGTCGCGGCGGCACGGCGGCCAGCACCTCATCCGCATCCGCGAACTGGGGCACGTGCTTCGGGTGGGAGAAGGAGGTGATCTCGATCCGGGGAAAGCCGATCTCCGCCAGGCGGTTCACCATGGCCGCCTTGTCGGCGGCGGGGATCGTGCCGGGCTCGTGCTGCAGCCCGTCGCGGCAGAAGCACTCACACAGGATCACGTCGGGCATCAGATCAACCCTTTCAGGATCTCGATGGCGTCATAGGGCGTGCGGGCCACCTGCGCGCCCGCCTCGCGCAGCACGGCGAGCTTCGCGGCCGCGCCCTCCCGCGCCTCGCCGATCAGGGCGCCGGCATGGCCCATCTGGCGGCCCTCCGGCGCGTGGCGGCCGGCGATCATGGCGACCACCGGCTTGGCGAAGCCGCTGATGGCCTCGGCGAGCGCGTATTCCTTGTCGCCACCGATCTCGCCGACATAGAGGACGGCGCGGGTCGGTCCATGGTCCGCCAGGGCCGCGAGGTACTCATGTGGGTTGCGGCCGATCACCGTGTCCCCGCCCATGTGCACGACCACGCTCTGCCCCACCCCCGCCGCCGTCAGCAGGCGCGACACGGCCAGGGTCAGCGTGCCGCTGCGCGTGAGCACCGCGACCGAGCCCGGCGAGCAGAAGGCCGGCGAGACGGAGCCGAGCAGCACCTTCCCCGGCACGCACAGCCCGAGCGTGTTCGGCCCCACCAGCCAGCACCCTGCGGCCCTCGCCGCACGCGCGGCGCGCAGTGCATCGTGCACCGGCACATATTCGGAGGCGGAGACGATGGTGCGGATGCCGGCCGCGGCGCAATCCCGCACCGCGTCCGCCGTGGCCCCGGGCGGCGCGTAGAGCACCGCCGCATCCGCCGGCGCATCCAGCTCGTCCAGCGAATCCAGCAACGGCACCCCGTCCTGCACCCCGCCGCCCGCGCCTAGCGCGATCCCGGCGACGATGGGCGTCCCGCCTTCGCGCATCATCGTCACCTGACGCGCGGCGTAACGGCCGGTCGCGTTCAGCACCACCACGCGGCGCGGCGGTGCATCGAGGAAGGGGATCATGCCGCCGCCACCGCCCGGACGAGTTCGCGCGGGTCCTCGTGCAGCGCCACCACCCCCGCGGCGCGCAGCCGCGCCCGCGCCGCGTCTAGGTCCAGCCCGCGCGCCGCGGAGGGCGCGGCGGCGAAGCCCGCATAGACCGGCTTCGGCGCCGGCCGGTTCGCCAGGAAGCCCAGCAGGTGGTCCACACGCTCCCCCAGCGGCCGCGATGCCAACGTCGTGTAGAACAGGATCGCCTTCACCTCCGCCCGCTCCGCCAGGGTCCAGGCCGCTTCCAGCCGCGCCTCCGTCGTGTCGGCAGGGCCGCCGACGAGGTTGTCCATGAAGCACGCGGCGGTCAGGCCCTCATCGGCCAGCAGGTCCATCATCAGCATGCCCAGCCCCGCCCCGGCGGTGACGAGGGCCACGTCGCCCGGCAGCTCCACCAGGGCGAAGCCGCGCGTCCGCGCCTCCCGCTCCAGCGGCGTCAGGGCGCGGGATTCCAGCCGGGCGCTGGCCGCCGTCGCGGCGCGGTCGTGGCGAAAGGCGGCGGCGTCGTCGCGCTCCATCTTGCAGTCCAGCGCGACCAGCCGCCCGCCCACCACCGCCAGCGGGTTGATCTCCAGCAGGGACAGGTCCTCCGCGGCCATGACCCGCGCCAGCCGGACCGCCTCCCGTGCCACCCGGGCCGCCAGGGAAGGGGGGAGCGCGTCGCCCAGCCGGGCGAAGATCGCCTCCGCCGCGCCCGGCGCCTCCGGGTCCAGGGAGGCGCGGATGAGGGAGGCGACGTTCGACTCCACCTCCACCCCGCCCTCGGGCCCGATCATCGCCTCGATCGTCTGCGCCGTGCCGTCCACCCGGAGCGCGAGGTAGAGCTCCCGCTCGATCTCCGCCGCCTCCTCCAGCAGGAAGCCCGCCTCCGGGTCGCCCAGGATCTCCAGCATCGCCGCGCGGGCGGCTGGCAACTCGGCCGCCGTCACGCGCCGCACCAGGCCGCGCTTGCCGCGCCCGCCCTCCGGGATCTGCGCCTTCAGCACGAGGCCGGGCCAGGCATCCGCCCCCGCCCCCGCCGGTAAGGAATCTCCCTGCAGCAGGGCCCCGCGGGGCCGCGCCACACCATGGCGGGCCAGGATCGCCTTGCCCTCCGCCTCCGTCAGTCGCACTGCCGTCCCCGCCCGCCGTGATGGCCCGATGAATTGGTTGACGCCGTAAACGATCTCGCCATTCCCGGTCAACGCGGCCCCCGGTGGGCGGCCCGCACGGGCGGCGTGCCTTCCCGGCCCGCGCCGTGCTAGAGGGCGCGCAATGACCCCGTTCGTCCCCGTGCCCTGATGCCCGAGGCCCAGCGCCCGTCGCGCACCATCCGCGACCTGCTCTCCTACCGGGTGCACCGGCTGGCCAACGCGCTGTCCCGCGGCGCCGCCCGGCGCTACCGCGAGGCCTTCGGCGTGAGCCTGATGGAGTGGCGCACCCTCGCGCTGCTCGGGGACTTCGCCCCCATGGCGCTGAAGGAGCTGTCGCTCCACTCCGGCCTGGACAAGAGCCAGGTCAGCCGCGTGATCTCCACCCTCGTCGCCCGCGGCCTCGTGCTGCGCTCCACCGGGCGCGACGACGGGCGGGAGGTGACGCTGCGCCTCTCCGCCGCCGGCCGCCGCACCTTCGAGGGGCTGATGGATGCCGCCCGCACCCGGGACGACGCTTTTCTCGGCGTCCTGACGGCGGAGGAGCGCGATGCCCTCGACGGCATCCTGAGCAAGCTCCTGGCCGAGGCGCGGCGCCAGGCGGAACCGAAGGCGTGGGACGGCGCGTCGGAGGACGAGGCCGCGCAGCACGCCGTCTCGCCAGAGCCGGAGGCACCCCCGGGGCGCTGACGCGCCCGCGCCCTTTGGTGCCGGGCAGTGCGGCCCCGTTCTGACGGCCCCGGAGGAGTTCCGGGCTTATCCGGCTTCCGGCTGAGGCCGGAGATCAGTGGTTCGCCGTTTCCCCCGCCGCCGGCGCCTGCGGCCGCCCGAGGATGCGCCGGGCCGCCCGCACGGCCGGGACCCCCACATGCTCCACCGCCGGGATCAGCGCGGCGCCCACCGCCAGCCCGAGCAGCCCGGACAGGGCCGCCGTGACGAACCACTCGACGGCCGCATCCACTGCCGGCAGCGCGTGACCGGCCCAGGCGGCGGCCTCGTGCACCAGATGGGCCGGGGCGTTGATGCCGAAGCTCTCCAGCCCGTGCAGCAGGATCCCCCCGCCCACCCAAAGCATCGCGGCGGTGCCGACGATGCCCAGGACGCGCAGGAAGAACGGCATTCCCTTCACCAAGCCGCGGCCCAGGCCCTGCACCAGGGGGCGCAGCGCCCGGTCGGCGCCGGACGCCTCTCCGCCCGCCCGCGGAGCGCGCAGCCCGAGCAGCGTCGTGACCGGCCGGTCGTTCGCCGCCAGCGCGACGCCCACGTCGTCCGCCTTCACGATGAGCGCCACCGCGCCGTAGACGAGCACCGTGATGCCGACCCCCACCACCGCGAGGATCGCCGCCTGCGCGACGAAGGGGGAGGCGGAGAGGGAGGCGAGGGTCAGCGCCATGATCTCGGCCGAGAGGATGAAGTCGGTCTGGATGGCGCCGCGGACCCGCTGCTCCTCCAGCGCGACGGGGTCCGGGGGCGCGGCGCCCGTCGCGGCCTCATGCGCCTCGGCCTGGTGGGGCTGGAGCGCGTGCCAGACCTTCTCCGCCCCCTCGTAGCAGAGATAGGCACCGCCGATCATGAGCAGCGGCGTGATGCTCCAGGGCGCGAGATAGGAGAGCAGCAGTGCCGCCGGCAGGAGGAAGAGAAGCTTGTTCCTGACCGATCCGACCGCGATCTTCCAGACGATCGGCAACTCGCGGGACGCGGCGAAGCCGACGACGTAGCGGGGCGTCACGGCCGCGTCGTCGATCACGACGCCCATGGCCTTCGTCCCCGCCCGCGCCGCCTGGGCCGTCACGTCGTCGAGGGAGGCGGCCGCGACCTTGGTCAGGCTGACGACATCGTCCAGCAGCGCGAGAAGCCCTGTGCTCACCAGTCATTCCTTGGGGTTCGCCGGGAAGATGACAGATCGGACAGGAAGGGCGAAGCCGGGTCCGGGTCGCGAGGGTCGCGCGCGGCACGGGATGACGGCGGACGGGTTGCGGTCCGGCCCGGGCGGTGCCTAGCCTTCGCACCCGCAATATCAGGGCCGGCACATGCAGCGGCGCGACCTTCTTCTCCTCTCCGCCGCCTCGGCCCTGCCGGGGGTGGCCCGGGCCCAGGGGGACCCGCTGCGCCAGGTGAAGCTCATCGTCCCCTACGGCGCGGGCAACATCACGGACCAGGTGGCCCGGGTCTTCGCGGAGGAGCTGCCACGGCGCTGGGGCGGGCGTCCGGTGATCGACAACCAGCCTGGGGCGGGCGGCGTGGTGGGGGTGGTCAACCTCGTCCGCGCCCCGGCCGATGGCACGACGCTCGGCATCGTCTCGGTCGCGGCCATGGCGATCGTGCCGCACACCACCCGGCCGCTGCGCTACGACCCCCTGACGGACCTGACGCCGATCGCCGGCATCTCGGTCTCCAGCGCCTTCCTGGCGGTGCATTCGTCGCTGCCGGTGCATACCCTGGCGGAACTGGCCGCCTATTGCCGCGCGCGGCCGGCGGACAGCCCGGTCTTCTACTACTCCCCCGGCAACGCCACCGTGCCGCACCTGAATCTGGAGACGATCCGGCGCGCGCTGGACTTCCCGATGCAGCACGTGCCCTACCGCACGAGCGCGGCGGGCAACACCGACCTGCTGGCGAACCGGGTGCAGGTGACGATGGACAGCTTCTCCATCACCCTGCCGCACATGCAGTCCGGCGTGCTCCGGCCGATCGCCTTCAATGGCACGGCCCGCCACCCGGAATTCCCGGAGATCCCGACCTTCGCCGAGGCGATGCCCGGCGTGCGGCTGCTGAACGCCTGGTCCGGCCTCTTCGGCCCGCGCGGCCTTCCGGCGCCGATCGTGGAGCGCGCCTCCCGCGACGTGCTGGAGATCCAGGCCACCCCCGCCTTCGTCGAGAAGCTGCCGATCGGGGTGCAGCCCTTCGTCTTCGGCCCGGCGGAGTTCGCGGCCCAGATCCGGGCCGACAACGAGCGGCTGGGCCGGCTGGTGGCGGAGATCGGCCTGACACCGGATTAAGGCGGGGATTCACCTTCCCGGCCTTAAGCCTTAGCGTCATCCCTTGCTTGTGACGGACCACCCGAGATGACCGAGCCGACCATCGCCGAGGCGCCTGCCGGGATGAACCGCCTGCGCAGCCGCCCGGCGCCGCAGCCGATCGTGCTGACGTCCCACCCCCGTGCGGGCAGCGTGCCGCCCATCGCCTGGGGCGCCGCCACGGCCGCGGAGCGGGGGCCGGTCATCGCGACGCTGACGGACCCCGCCGCGCGCAATGCCATCGGGACGCATTCCGGGGCCTATTCGCTCTACCGGGCTCTGGCGGTCGCCTCCGGCCAGCTCGATCCCGCGCACCGGCCGGATTTCGAGAACACCCGGCCCGCCGACCCCATCGGCCCCTTCGCGCAGTGGGGCGACCCGGCGAAGATCGTCTCCCTCGACCCCTGGGGCCATCTGGTGCCGGAGGTCTTCGCGGCGCAGCTCGCGGCCGGGCGGGACATCCGCCCCTCCATCGCCGTCACCCGCGCGCACATGAACATGCCGGAGCTGCGGGAGGCGATGGAGGCCGGCCGCCTCTCGCCGGACGGCGCGGTGCTCGCCGCCAACGGCGACCTTCGCGTGACGAAGATCGCGATCGAGCCGGTCTGGTGGCTGCCCGGCGTCGCCGCCCGTTTCGGCATCGGGGAGAACGCGCTCCGCCGCTCCCTGTTCGAGCAGACTGGCGGCATGTTCCCGGAGCTGGTGACGCGCCCGGACCTGCGCGTCTTCCTGCCGCCCATCGGCGGGATGACGGTGTACCTGTTCGGCGATCCCGCGAAGCTCGGTGATCCCAACACGAAGATCGCCGCCCGCATCCATGACGAGTGCAACGGCTCCGACGTCTTCGGCTCCGACATCTGCACCTGCCGCCCCTACCTCGCGCACGGGATCGAGGTGTGCGCGCGCATGGCGCAGGCCGGCGGCGTCGGCGTCATCGTCTACAACCGCAAGGAGGGGCGCGCGCTGGGCGAGGTGACGAAGTTTCTCGTCTACAACGCGCGCAAGCGGCAGGAGGGCGGGGACCGCGCGGAATCCTACTTCCTGCGGACCGAATGCGTCGCCGGCGTGCAGGACATGCGCTTCCAGGAGCTGATGCCGGACGTGCTGCACTGGCTGGGCATCGCGCGCATCGACCAGCTCGTTTCTATGAGCAACATGAAGCACGCGCCCATCGTCTCCTCCGGCATCGAGGTGGTGGAGCGCATCCCCATCCCGGACGGCCTGATCCCCGCCGACGCGCAGGTGGAGATGGATGCGAAGAAGGCCGCCGGCTACTTCACCGACCGCGTGCCGGAAGCCGAGGAGCTGCGGCTCGCCAAGGGACGCGGGCTGGAAGGTTGAGCACCACGGTTTCGGCCCGCGTCGCCGTCCTGCGGGACCCGGCGACGATCCGGGCGCGCGCTGGGGCCATGCTGGCCCTCGCCGAGCGCGACGCCCTGCCGCACTTCACCTACCACCCCGACCGCCTCTCCGCCGCGGTGTCGGAGGTGCTGGACACGATCCGTGAGAACTACCCGGACCTCCGCATCCCCTATCACGCGCGCTGGCGGCACTTCGCGGCGGGCGGGACGGATCGCTGGGCGAGGCTGGCCGTCGAGCGGCCCACGATGGACAAGGCGGAGACGCTGCGGCTGCGCGGCGACCTCTGCATCGTCTCCGTCCTGCTGGACGCCGGCGCCGGCGCGGCCTGGCGCTACGTGGAGCCGGAGACGGAATTCACCCTGACGCGCTCCGAGGGGTTGGCGGTGGCGAGCCTGGACGCCTTCCGGGCCGGCCTCTTCTCCTCCGACCCTGCGCGGCCCCTGCAGGCGGATTCGGCGGGGCTGGAGGCGGTGGACGCCGCCGCCCTGGCCCGCGCCTTCCAGGTGACGGAGGCGAACCCGTTGGAGGGGCTGGAGGGACGGGCCGCGCTGCTGCGCGCGCTCGGCGCTGCCATTCGGGAACGGCCGGACCTGTTCGGCAGCGATCCGCACCGCCCCGGCGGGCTGGTGTCCCATCTGGCCGAGGGGCCAGTGTCCGCCCCCGCTATCCTGGCCGCGGTGCTGGACGGCCTCGGCCCCATCTGGCCCGGCCGGATCGCACTGGACGGCGTGAACCTGGGCGACGTGTGGCGCCACGATCTGGCGCCGGAGGGGCTGATCCCCTTCCACAAGCTCTCCCAATGGCTGGCCTATTCCCTGGCCGAGATCTTCGAGGATGCGGGCATCCCCGTCTCCGACATGAACGCCCTGACCGGCCTGCCGGAATACCGCAACGGCGGCCTGATGCTGGACAGCGGCCTGATCGCCCTGCGCGACCCCGCCCTGGCGGCCGCGCCCCTGCCGGTGGACCACCCCGCCATCGTGGAGTGGCGCGCCCTGACCGTCGCCCTGCTGGACCGGGTGGGGGAGGGGGTGCGCTCCGCCCTAAACCTTTCCGCCGCCGAGCTGCCGCTCGCCCGCGTGCTGGAGGGCGGGACCTGGGCCGCCGGCCGCCGCTTGGCCGCCCGCCTGCGAGGCGGCACCCCGCCGATCGCCGTGATCTCCGACGGCACCGTCTTCTAGCTGTGGGTCGGATTCACGCCCCGCGTCCTGCCCCGATCCGCCCTGAATGAGGTTCCCGATGCACCCGCGCCTGACGGTCGTCTCCCACCCCTTGGTGCAGCACAAGCTGACCCTGATGCGGCGGCGGGAGACCTCGACCGGCGAATTCCGCCGCCTGGCGCGGGAAGTGGCGCTGCTGATGGCCTATGAGGTGACGCGCGACCTGCGGCTGGAGCAGGTGCCGGTCGAGACGCCGCTGGAGCCGATGATGGCCCCGGCCCTGGCCGGCAAGAAGCTGTGCATCGTCTCCATCCTGCGCGCCGGCGCGGGGCTGGCGGAGGGGATGCTGGACCTCGTTCCCTCCGCACGCGTCGGGCACATCGGCCTGTACCGGGACCCGGCGACGCTGGTGCCGGTGGAATACTACCTGAAGCTGCCGGAGGACGTGGCCGAGCGCCCCGTGATCCTGGTGGACCCGATGCTGGCCACCGGCCATTCCGCCGCGGCCGCGGTGGGGCGGCTGAAGATGGCGGGGTGCCAGGACCTGCGCTTCGCCTGCCTGTTGGCGGCGCCGGAGGGGTTGGAGGTGCTGGCGGAGGCGCACCCGGATGTGGAGGTGTTCACCTGCGCCGTGGACCGGGAGTTGGACGAGCACGCGTACATCCGGCCCGGTCTGGGGGATGCGGGGGACCGGCTGTTCGGAACGAAGTAATTGGAGCGGGCGATGGGAATCGAACCCACGACATTCAGCTTGGGAAGCTGACGTTCTACCTCTGAACTACGCCCGCGTGCCCGAGGTTCCCGCAACCTAGCGGCCACGGCCCCCAGCGGCAAGACCGCCACCCCGTCTTGCCCCGCCGCCCACCCCTGGCCTAGAACCACCCTACGGGTCATCCCGTGCTCGCGATTTGTCGGCCAGCTTGCGGCGAGCTTAAAGAAACGCGCTAAACGGTCGCGGCGGCGTGCCCACGGGCGCCCGCCCACGCCGGGCCATCACGTCTGATGGAACCCCCGAATGCCCCGCAGCCTTCCCGACCAGCCCTTCCGCCCTGCGACCATCCTCGTCCGCGGCGGCCAGAACCGCTCCTCTTACGATGAGATGTCGGAGCCGGTGCACCTCACCTCCGGCTTCATGTACGAGAGCGCGCAGCAGGCCGAGGACACCTTTCTCGGCACCGCGCAGCACTACCAGTACTCCCGTTTCGGCAACCCGACGATCGAGGCGCTGCAGCAGAAGCTCGCCGCGCTGGAAGGCGCGGAGGCCTGCCGCGTCACCGCCTCCGGCATGGCGGCGGTGCACGCGGCGATGCTGTCGCACCTGAAGGCCGGGGACCGCGTCGTCGCGTCCCGCGCACTCTTCGGCTCCTGCCACTGGATCGTCTCCACCCTCCTCCCGCGCTACGGGATCGAGACGGTGTTCGTGGACGGCGCCGACCTCAACCAGTGGGCGGATGCGCTGAAGACCCGCACCGCCCTGGTGCTGCTGGAAACCCCGTCCAACCCGATGCTGGAGATGGTGGACCTCCGCGCCGTCTCGGACCTGGCGCACGCCGCCGGCGCGATCGTCGTGGTGGACAACGTCTTCGCCACGCCGCTCCTGCAGCGCCCGATGGAGTTCGGCGCTGATGTCGTCGTCTACTCCGCCACGAAGCACTTCGACGGCCAGGGCCGCGTCCTCGGCGGCGCCGTGCTCGGCAGCAAGAAGTGGGTGGACGACACGCTCCAGCCTTTCATCCGCAACACCGGCCCCAGCATCTCCCCCTTCAACGCCTGGGTCGTGCTGAAGGGTCTGGAGACGCTGCACATCCGCATCCCCGCCATGTGCGCCAACGCTGCGAAAGTCGCGGACTTCCTGGCCTCCCGGCCGGAGGTGTCCCGCACCCTCTACCCCTTCCTCGCCTCCCACCCGCAACAGGCGCTGGCGCGGAAGCAGATGTCCGCCGGCGGCAGCCTCGTCACCTTCGACGTGGCCGGGGGCAAGGACGCCGCCTTCCGCGTGCTGAACGCGCTGCGGCTGGTGGACATCTCCAACAACCTCGGCGACGCGCGGAGCATGGTCACCCACCCCGCCACCACCACCCACATGAAGGTGGGACCGGAGGAGCGGGCGCGGCTCGGCATCACCGACGGCACCGTCCGCCTCTCCGTGGGGCTGGAGGACGTGCAGGACGTGATCGAGGACCTCGCCCAGGCCCTCGACGCCACCCGCGGCAGCCTGCGCGCTGCGGCGGAGTAGCCCGGCGGCCGGCCTGCGATCCCGCCGGATCGCAGGCCCTTCCGCCCGGTCCCGGCCCGCTGCCGCAGCCGAGGCGTCCGGCCGAGGATCGGCCTTGGTGGACTTGCCCCTGCGCCCGGCGGCAAAATGGGGCGGCACAGGAGACGCGCTCCATGTCCATCGAGGTCTGGCTCGCCTTCGTCGCGGCCGCGACGGCCATGCTGGTCATCCCCGGCCCCACCATCCTCCTGGTGCTGGGCCAGTCCCTCGGGGGCGGGCGCCGCTCCACCCTGCCGCTCGTGGCTGGCGTAGCCGCCGGGGACTTCCTCGCCATGTCCCTGTCGCTGGCCGGGCTGGGCGCGCTCCTCGCCGCCTCGGCCACCGCCTACACCGTGCTGAAGTGGTGCGGCGCCGCCTACCTGATCTGGCTGGGCATCAGGATGTGGCGCGCCCCGGTCGAGGGCGCGCCCGCGCCGCTGCCGCCCCGCCGCGCCGGCCTCCAGGCCTTCCTGGTCACCGCCACGAACCCGAAGGGCATCGCCTTCTTCGTCGCCTTCGTGCCGCAGTTCCTGGATGCCACGCGGCCCTTCCTGCCGCAGGCGGTGCTGCTTGTGATCACCTTCGTGACGCTCGGGGCGACCAATGCGCTGTGCTACGCGCTCCTGGCCGGTCGCCTGTCCGGCGCGATCCGCCGCCCCGGCCCGCGCCGGGTCCTGAACCGCACGGGCGGCTCCCTCCTGATCGGCGCCGGCCTCGCGACGGCACTGCTGGGACGTCGGGCATGAGGGCGTGGGCGGCCCCGGGAGGCTCGGCCTCCCGGACCCTCCGCCGGGGGGCGAGCGCGCCCCGCGGACCCCGCGATCTGTCTTTTCGCCAGAGGGGGGCGGAGATGTCCGCGATCGGAGGCGACAAAGTGGGGGCCAGGGGACAAGTCCCCCGGCGGACGGGGGACTGGGGGAGTTGGACGCATGCGTCCCACGAGCCTTCGCCCAGGGCCGAGAGCGCCCCATGAGCGGCGCCTTCACCGCCGTCACGCGCAATGTGCGGGTGACGGTCCGCGCCTTCTACCTGGAGGACCAGTCGCGTCCCGATGAGGGCCGCCACGTCTGGGCCTACCGCGTCGAGATCCGGAACGAGGGGCGGGAGACGGTCCAGCTCCTCAAGCGGAGCTGGCAGATCACGGACGGGATGGGCCGTACCCAGCGCGTGCACGGAGACGGCGTGGTGGGGGAACAACCCGTGCTCGAGCCGGGAGAGGCCTTCGAGTACACGTCCGGCACGCCGCTCGCGACGCCGTCCGGCTTCATGCGGGGCTTCTACCACATGATCGTCAGCGGCAGCGGAGAGGCCTTCGACGTGGAGATCCCGGCCTTCTCGCTCGACAGCCCGCACGGGCGGATGACGGTGAACTGACCGGCGCCGCGCTTGCGCTGGCCGCCTGTCACGCCATCTTCGGCCGCGATGACCAGGGACCCATCCTGTGAGTGACGACACCCCGCCCAAATTGACCGGCGTCTTTCCCGCCGATGCCGCCGGCCACCGCCGCCCCACGCGGGAGGAGGCCGAGGCCGCCATCCGCACGCTCCTCCTCTGGGCCGGCGACGACCCGGACCGGGAAGGCCTGCGCGACACGCCGAAGCGCGTGGCGAAATCCTACGGCGAATTCTTCTCCGGCTACCTGACCGACCCGGTGGAGCTTCTGGAGCGCTCCTTCGAGGAGGTGGCTGGCTACGACGAGATGGTCGTGCTGCGCGACATCCGGATGGAGAGCCACTGCGAGCACCACATGGTCCCGATCATCGGCCGCGCGCATATCGGCTACATCCCGAACGGCCGGGTGGTGGGGATCAGCAAGCTGGCCCGCGTGCTGGACGCCTTCGCCCATCGCCTGCAGATCCAGGAGAAGCTGACGGCGCAGGTCGCCCACGCCATCCAGGACGTGCTGAAGCCGCTCGGCGTCGCGGTGGTGATCGAGGCGGCGCACGAGTGCATGACCACGCGCGGCGTGCGCAAGCACGGCGTCAGCATGGTCACGAGCCACATGCTCGGCTCCTTCCGCGACGATCACGCGACGCGGCGGGAATTCCTGTCCATCATCAACGGGCGTGGCGCGAACTTCGAGGGATAGCGACGCCGCTCATCCTGCCCTTCGCATGAGGCGGGGCGCTGGTCTCCCAGCGCCCCGCACACATGATCGGCGCGGCAGCCCGAAGGGGCTCAGCAATCGCGGCGATAGTAGCCGTCGGTCCGCGCGGCGCGCGCCGCGTCGTCGTAGCGGCCGGTGATGGCGGCCGTGCGCTCCGCGCCGGCGGCCTCGGCATAGGCCTCGCGGCAGTACGGATCCACCGTGGCGGCGGAGGCGTAGCCGGGGCCATAGGAGCGGCGGGCCCGCTCCGCATCGCCGATGTAGTCGTAGCGCGGCATGGGCGAGGCATAGGGCGCCGCGGCCACGGACGGCGCATAGGCCGGCGGGGGCGGCGCATAGGTCGCGGCCGGCGCCGCGACATAGGGCGCGGGCGTGTAGACCGTCGCGGCCGGATAATAGGGATCATAGGCGACGCAACCCGCCAGCCCGACCATCGCAGCGAGGGGGGCCAGGAGGGATGCGAGACGGTTCGGGGTCATGGGACACCTCCTTCTCTGGGAAGGTGAAGCGTCCGAACCCCGGTCCCGGTTGCGCTCAGGCCTGAGCGGCCCTCAGGCGTAGGCTTCCGCCTCCGCCTCCACGAGGAAACGCGGATCGGCCAGGCCCGCCACGATGAAGAGGCTCGCCGCGGCCGGATGGTCGCCGAGCCAGGCATCCCGCCGCTCCCGCCAAAGGGAGAGCATGGCGCGGTCCGTGAGGAAGATCGTGACCTTCGCGATGTTCGTCCGGCTCATCCCGTTCGCCTTCAGCACGGCGTCCAGATTCGCCAGGACCTGCTCGACCTGCACGACCGGGTCCGGGCTGATCGTGCCATCGGCGCTCACGCCGACCTGCCCGGAGATGTGCAGCACCCGCGTCGCGCCCTCCACCAGCGCGGCGTGGGAGTAGCGGGAGGCCGGAGCATGCAGGCCGGTCGGGTTGGAGAGGCTGATCTTGGCGGCCATTCGGCATTCCCCCGCGGTGGACATCCGGCGCGCGACGCGCCGTGCCGTGCGAGTGTGCGGGAGGGATCAGCCGCGGGGAAGGTCCTCCCGCTGCACCGGCCCCGGCTCCTCCGCAGGGCCTGTGGGCGAGGCGGTGATCAGCCAGTCCCGCAGGTTGCGCCGGACCTGGAGTTCGAACTCCACGTTCAGGTCGGACATGGCGCGGGCGACGATGGCCTCGGCGTTCGTGTTGGCGCCGCCCTCGGTCCGGCGCGCCTCGGCCTCGGCGAAGGCGACGCGGCGGTCATCCTCCAGGATCTCGACGCGGGCGCGCAGCAGGACCGAGATGCGGTTGCCCTCCCGCACCAGCGTCGCCGTCTCCACGATGAAGCGCGCCCGGTTGGCGGAGCCGGAGGGGACGATGCGGTCGCGTCCCATGCGCGCCACCTCCTCGGCCGGCACGCGCGGCGCGGGCGGGTCGGTGCGGCTGGCGGGACCGGGTAGCGCCGGCACCACCTCCAGATCCGCCACGTTCAGGCGGAGCGGGGTGAGGTAGGCATAGCCCTCGATGCGCGGCGCCAGGGGCGGGGCGGGTGCCCCGGGACCGCAGGCCGCGATCGCCAGGGGCGCCACCAGGGCCAGCCGCCGGGGCAGGGAACGCTGCATCATCCGAGGCCGACTCCCCTTACGCGACGCGAAGGGGTTAACCGATCAGGCCCGCCCGGCGCCACCCCTCACCTCGGTGCGGTCGAAGCGGAAGGAGAGGTTGCAGAACTCGCAGGTCATGGTGATCAGCCCATCCTCCGCCATGTCGTCCAGGTCGGCCTCGGGGAAGCCCTGCAACACGGTCGCCAGACGCGCGCGGGAGCAGCGGCAGCCATAGGAGAGGGCGCGCGGCTGGTCGACCAGCAGCCCCTCCGCGTGGAAGAGCCGGTGCAGCAGGCCCCGGGGCGGCAGGGTGTCGTCCAGCATCTCCTCCTCCTTCACCGTGGCGGCGAGGGTGGTGGCGGTCTGCCAGGCGTCGTCCTGCTCCGCATCGGTCAGGCCGGCGATGCCGCCCCCACCCGCCACGCGTTCGAGGATGAGGGCGGTGGCGCGCCATCCCGCGGGCGTACGGCGCGCGGCGAGGCGCACGAAGGCCTTCAGCTGCTCGGAGGCCGCGAAATAGGCCCCGGTCATGTCGGCCAGGGTCTCGCCCTCGATCGCGACGATGCCTTGGTAGCGGTCCATGTCCGGGCCCTGGTCGCAGGTGAAGGCGAGGAAGCCCTTGCCGAGCAACGCCGCCGCCTCTCCCGCCGGCAGGCCTTCCGCCTTCGCGTGGCCGCGCAGCTCGCCCGCGTCCGTGCAGTCGGCGAGCAGCAGGGAGACGGGCCCGTCCCCCTTGGCCTGGAGGGAGAAGGAGCCGCGGAATTTCAGCGCGGCCGCGAGCCCGGCCGTCAGCGCCAGCGCCTGGCCGAGCAGGCGGCTGGCATCCTCGGACAGGTCGTGGCGGCCGATCAGGGCGTCGGCGAGGGGGCCGAGCCGCACCAGCCGGCCGCGCACCGGCCGCCCGTCCAGGTGGAAGGGCGTGACGCCGGAAGCCACCACGAGGTCGGGCACGGGCGGGCGGTCATGGTTGAGGAAATCGGGGGTTTCGGAGGGGCGGGTGACGTCTTGCACCCTATTCAGATAGGGCGCGGCCGGCCCTGATCACAGGGCGCGGCGCGAACGGGACGGCTCAGCCCCGTTGCAGCGTGATGCGGCAGGGCCGCTGGAAAGGGCCGCTTCGGGTGTACCCGCATCACGCCCTTCCAGGCCATCACCTCGTCGTGGTCCGCGCCGAGGATGATCCGCAGGGCGTAGTCCGCCGGGTTCGCGCCACAGGCCCAGTCATAGGCCGGGACATGGCGGTGCATCAGGCAGGCCGCCGCCCGCATCCTGTGCCGCCCGCGCGTGCCCTTGTAGTGCTTGTAGATGCCCTTCGCGGACCGCTTGATCCGGTCGGCGGGCGTGACGGTGAAGCCGAAGCCCATGCCGGCCACCACGCCGCCGGCGGCGCCGAGCGCCGTGCCGGCGCCCGGGATGGCGGAGCCGATGGTCGCGCCCCCCGCGACCGAGGCCACCTGGAGGCTCAGCTTCGTGCCCGCCAGGAAGGTCTTGCGGACGGCCTTCGACTGCTTCTTTCCGCGGGCGTAGAGGATGGCCTGCTTCACGTCCGTCAGTTCGATCTCACGGCCATCGAATTCGAGTCCGACGCCGTGTAGTACCGCTGCAGGAGCTGGGTGAGGTAGAACACCTTCCACTGCGCGGCCGCCGCGGCCGTGGCGTCCCCCGCACCCGCGAGCAAAGCGCTCGCGACCATCTTCCCGATGCCGCGGGTCGCGTAATTCAGGTCGCTGTTCTGGTCCAAGTAGTTCCCGGACATCCAACGCTCCTCTCGACTCATTCCGATGAGGAGACGCTACCTGAAGCTTGGGCGCCCAGATGCGGCTTCGATCCTAGCGGTGGGATCGGTGCCGCCTATCCACGACCATCCGAGCCGGAGCCGGACCGGGCGCGCCGTCCCGCGCGCCGATCCGGCCGGGCTTGCAGATCAGGCCAGGCCCAGCGCCCAGAGCAGCACGCCCTTCTGGGCGTGGAGGCGGTTCTCCGCCTCGTCGAACACCACGCTCTGCGGGCCGTCCATCACCTCGTCGGTGATCTCCTCCCCGCGATGGGCGGGCAGGCAGTGCATGACGATGGCATCCGGCGCCGCGTGGGAGAGCAGGCGGGCGTTGAGCTGGTAGGGGGCGAGGAGGTTGTGGCGGTTCCGCGTCGCCTCCCCCTCGTCGCTCATGGAGACCCAGGTGTCCGTCACCACGCAGCGAGCGCCCGCGACGGCCGCGCTCGGGTCGTTCGTCAGCTCCACCTTCGCCCCCTGGGCGCGGGCCCAGGCGACGAGGTCGGCGGGCGGTGCCAGTTCCGGCGGGGTCGCCAGCCGCAGCGTGAAGTTGAAGCGCGCCGCCGCCTGGATGAAGGACTGCGCGACGTTGTTGCCATCCCCGGTCCAGGCGACCACCTGCCCGGCGATGGGGCCGCGATGCTCCTCGAAGGTCATCACGTCGGCCATCAGCTGGCAGGGGTGGGAGATGTCCGTGAGCCCGTTGATGACGGGGACCGTCGCGTATTCCGCCAGCTCGCGGATCTTCCGCACGTCGTCGGTGCGCAGCACGATCGCATCGACGTAGCGCGACAGCACGCGCGCCGTGTCCGCCGGCGTCTCCCCTCGGCCGAGCTGGGTGTCGCCCTTCGTCAGCGTCGTCACCTGCCCGCCGAGCTGGCGGATGCCCACCTCGAAGGAGACGCGGGTGCGGGTGGACGGCTTCTCGAAGATCAGCGCGACGGTCTTGCCGGCCAGCGGCTGTCCCAGCGATTCCCCTCGCTTCGCGCGGGTGCCGAGATCGAGCATCCGGCGCAGCGCGCCCGGCTCGATGTCCATCAGCTCCAGGAAGTGGCGGGGGGGAGCCCCCCCCGCCACGGTCTTCAGCGCGGCGCTCACTTCGCGGCCGCCCTGGCCTCGCTCGGCGTCATCCGCAGGCAGGCGCGGTCGAGCAGGCGCAGCGCCTCGTCCGCCTCGGCCTCGGTGATGATGAGCGGCGGCGCGACGCGCAGCACGTTCATGCCCGCGGCCACCGTCAGCAGCCCCTCCGCCACGGCGGCGGCCTGCATCTCCGTGTTGGACACGCCGTCCACGAGCTTCAGCCCGAGCAGCAGCCCGGCGCCCTGCACGCCCACCACCACGCGCGGGTGGCGCCCGGCCAGATCCTGCATCCCGCGCCAGAGATGCCGCGCCACACGGTCCACGCCGTCCAGGAAGCCCGGCGCGAGGATCACGTCCAGCACGGCATTCCCCGCCGCGCAGGCGAGGGGGTTGCCGCCATAGGTGCTGCCATGGGTGCCGGGCTTCAGGTGCTCCGCCACCTTCTCCCGCGCGATGACGGCACCCAGCGGGAAGCCCCCGCCGATGCCCTTCGCGGAGGAGATGACGTCCGGCTCGATCCCGGACCACTGATAGGCCCAGAGCTTGCCGGACCGGCCCATGCCGGTCTGCACCTCGTCGAGCGCGAGCAGGATGCCGAACTCGTCGCAGGCCGCGCGCAGCTCCTGCAGGAAGCGCAGGTCGGCCGGGCGCACGCCGCCCTCGCCCTGCACCGGCTCGATCAGGATCGCCGCCGTCTCCTTCGTGATCGCCTGGCGCACGGCGTTCATGTTGCCGAAGGGAACGTGGTCGAAGCCCTCGACCGGCGGGCCGAAGCCCTCCAGGTACTTCGCGTTCCCGGTGGCGGAGATCATCGCCAGCGTGCGCCCGTGGAAGGCGCCTTCGAAGCAGATCGTGCGGAAGCGCTCGGGGTGGCCATTGGCGGCGTGGTACTTCCGCACCGCCTTGATCATTCCCTCGTTTGCCTCGGCGCCCGAGTTGCAGAAGTAGACGCTGTCCGCGAAGGGCGTCGCCTCGACCAGCCGGGCCGCCAGCCGCTCGGCCTGCGGCACGCGGTACAGGTTGGAGGTGTGCATCACCTTCGCCGCCTGATCCGCGATCGCCTGCACCAGATGCGGGTGCGCGTGGCCCAGGCTGCTGGTCGCGATGCCCGAGCCGAAGTCCAGGAATCGTCGGCCCTGCGCGTCCCACAGCCAGGCGCCCTGACCCCGCTCGAAGGCGAGGTCGGCACGGTTGTAGTTCGGCATCAGAGCGGGGATCAAAGGATCACTCTCCCGGCGTCTCCCGTGGCGGCGAGGATCGCGGCACCTTGCGGGAACCGACATCAATGCCGGAAAGCGAATCACCGGTCAAAAGCTGAAACGCGGAAAACGGAGCGGGGCGATGACCCATCGGTCACCGCCCCGCCACAGAGGTGGACGGGGCACGGCCCCGTCCAGGGGAACTCAGCGGCGGCGACGCGTCGAACGCACCGGCGCGCAGTCATTCGGGTCCGTGGTGCCCAGCGTGCGGGAGACGACGGTGCCCGGCGGGTTGCCCGGCGTGCAGTCCGGACGGCCCTCGGTGTTCAGCGGGTCGCCGGCGCGGGCGTTGGCGCGGGACACGACGGTGCCCGGCGGGTTGCCCGGGGTGCCGTCCGGCCGGCCGGCGGTGTTCAGCGGGTCGCTGGCCACGGTGCGCGAGACGGCGGTGCCCGGCGGGTTGCCCGGGGTGCCATCCGGCCGGCCGGCGGTGTTCAGCGGGTCGCGGTCGGCGCAGGCGGCCAGCCCGCCGAAGGCCAGGACGAGGGCGGCGGCGCGGATGCTGTGCGTGATCATCGGCGGTTCTCCGAATGCGGTGGTTCTGGCCCCGGCGCCCGTTACCGGACCGGCACCTGCCCAGCCAACGCACAAAGCCCGTCGCGGTTCCGTCATGGAGGGCACCCCTTGAAGCGCGATCGGGGGCGGCGTGTCGCGCGCATCACAGGCGGTCCCCGGAACGCGAAAGGCCCCGGGCGCTCGCGCACCCGGGGCCCGATCCGCGCCGCCCGCGATCAGCCGCGGCGAGCGTTGTCGTAGGAGTAGGCGGGCAGGGAGGTCAGGCTGTCCCGCGTCGCGCCGGAGATCGTCCAGCGGTTGTCCGAGGCGCCCCAGCGGATATCGGTCAGCGGCACCGCCACGAGCTTCGCACCGATCCCGAGGAAACCGCCGACCGAGACGATCGCCATCGGCGAGGCGCCGCCCGTGCCGAAGACGATGTCGTCGATCGAGCCGACGGACTCGTTCCGCTCGTTGTAGACGTTCGAGCCGATCATGCGGCTCGCGCGCTCGCTCGTCGCACCGGCGGCCGCCGGCGCCGTGGCGGCCGGCATCGTCGTGCCCGGGCGGGCGGTGCCGCCGGCGGGGCTGCCCGCGGGATTGTCCGGCGCGTTGCCGGCAGCCTGGTTCTGCAGCGGCACGTTCGTCGTGCCCACGCGCGCCGCATCGCCGTCGGGCGTGCGGTTCACCGGCGCCGCGGAAGCGCGGTTGCGCTCCGCGTCAGGGCCGTTTCCCAGGGCGCGCCCCACCGCCGTGCCCGGAGGGTTGTTCGCCGTGCCGTCGCTGTTCTGCGGGTATGCGCCCGACATGTTCGTCCCCGCCGCGCGGTCGATCGCGCGGGTGGCGGCGGTGCCGGGCGGGTTGCCGGGCGCACCGTCCGGGATGTTGCGCGCGTTGGCCGGGTCGCCGTTGCGGGCGTTCGCGTCCGCCGCGTTCTGGCCGGCCCGGTCCACCGCGCGGCCGAGGGCCGTGCCGGGCGGGTTGCCGGGCGTGCCGTCCGGGCGGTTCTGCAGGTTCAGCGGATCGCCGGCGCGGGCATTGGCGCCGGCCGCCGCGTCACCGGCGCGATCCGCCGCGCGGCCGAGCGCGGTGCCCGGGGGGTTGCCGGGGGTTCCGTCGGGCGGGGTGCGGTTGCCGGTCGCCGCGTCCGCGGCGCGCTGCGTCGCGGTCGAAGGGGGATTGCCCGGGGTGCCGTCGCGCTGGGCAAGGGCAGGGAAGGCGAGCAGCGCCGCGATCGCGGTGCAGCTCAACAGGCGTGACGCGGACATCAGGCGGTTCTCCTCCGGCGTTGTCTGGGAATGCGGGCTGGAAACGCCACCCGGGGCGGGCCGGTTGCGGCGCGGCCCTGTCCGGGGCGGGCGCCCGATGCCAGATTCCGGCGATGCCAGAGGATTCCTCCCCGCCCGCCGGCCGGCGCCGCGGCCCGCCCGCGCGGCGGGAGCGGCGGCTTCCCGCCGCCGGGCCCGCCCCGACCGAGGCGCTGCTACACGAGGCCGCGCTCAACCACCTCGCCCGCTTCGCCGCGACGGAGGCCGGGCTGACCCGCGTGCTCCAGCGCCGGGTCGCCCGCTGGGCGCAGCGCGCGGAGCGGGAGGGCCAGCCGCCCGAGGCGATCGCGCCCGTGGTCGCCCGCGCGAAGGAGGCCGCGTCGGCGGTCGCGCGGAAGATGGTCTCCGCCGGCGCGGTGGATGATGCCGCCTTCGCCGCCTCCCGCGCCCGGCGGCTGTCGCGTGCCGGCCGCTCCCGCCGCGCCATCTCCGCGCACCTCGCTGCCAAGGGCGTCGGCGGCGGCCGGGCCACGGAGGCGCTGGACGCGGCGGCGGTGGACGAGGTCACGGCCGCGCTCGCCCATCTTCGCCGCCGGCGCCAAGGCCCCTTCGCCCCCGGTGGCCCGCCCGAAGACCCGGACGCGGCCCGCGCCGCCGCGCTGAAGGCCCTCGGCGCCCTCGCGCGCGCCGGCTTTCCGCGGGACGCCGCCCAGGCCGCGCTCGACATGTCGCCGGAGGAGGCGGAGGCCCGCTTGATCGAGGCCCGGCGCGACTGAGCGGTCGGGCGGAGAGGGAGCAGTCGCAGGGCCGGGCGGCGTATCCCCCCCGGCTGCCGCGGAACAGTTCAGAACCGTGCCGCGGCAGGCTAATAAAAAGAGAAGGGGGGCTGGGGGAATTCCTTCCCCCAGCCTTGCTTATTCCTTCCAGGGATGCGCGGCCCAGAGCCGCTCGAACCCCGTCCGCATCTCCACCAGCTCCGCCCGGAACGCGGCCGGCCCGAGGTAGCGCAGCGGCAA
Organism: Muricoccus radiodurans; assembly: GCF_050154705.1. Classification (GTDB taxonomy): domain Bacteria; phylum Pseudomonadota; class Alphaproteobacteria; order Acetobacterales; family Acetobacteraceae; genus Roseomonas; species Roseomonas radiodurans. The sequence goes on from NZ_CP189561.1 coordinate 5,290,735, forward strand.
CGCCTGCTGCGCCGCCTGCGCCCGGAACTCCGGATTCTCCACGATCCGCCGCAGCGCCTCGGCCAGCCGTTCCAGGATCGGGGCCGGTACCCCCGCCGGCGCTCCGACGCCACGCATCGAGCCCTGGATGACGTCGAAGCCCTGTTCCCGGAAGGTGGGGACGTCGGGCATCCCCTCCCAGCGCCGCTCCGCCATCTGGCCCAGCGCGCGGGCGACACCCTGCTGCACGTCCGGCAGCCCCTCGCTCATGTTCATGGACCCGACCGTGACCTGCCGCGTCAGCAGCGCGTTCCGCGTCTGCGCCGCGCCGGCATAGGGCACGTGCGTCATGCGGATCCCCGCCGCCCGCTCGAAGGCCAGGCCGGCCAGATGGTCGTCGGACCCGATGCCGGTCGTGGCATAGGTGACCGCCTCCGGGTTGGCGCGGGCGAAGGCGACGAGGTCCGCGAGGGTCCGGTGCGGGCTGTCCCGCAGCACGAAGAAGCCGCCGGGATCGTCCACGATGTTCGCGATGGGGGCGATCTGGTCCACGGCGTACTGCGTGCGCCGCTCGATCGGCATGGTGACGATGTTCGGCGTATTGATGAAGCCGATCGTGTAGCCATCCGGCCGCGCCCGGGCGAGCTCGCCGAAGCCGATCTCGCCTCCGGCGCCCGCGCGGTTGATCACCACCACGGGCTGACGCAGCTCCCGCTCCATGAAGGTCGCCAGCGTGCGCGCCGCGATGTCGGTGCCGCCGCCGGGCGGATAGGCGACGATCATCTGGATGGGGCGCTCGGGATAACTCCCCTGCGCGCGGGCGCGGAGGGCGGGCAGGGCCAGCAGGCCCCCGGTCAGGGTCCGGCGCAGCATCGTCTCGATCCTCCCTCGGCGGGCTCGCTCGCGCGGCGGCCCTTCGGGACCGAAGCTTTGCACGGGCCGACCGCGCCGCAACCCTCCCCCGCGTCCCCGATGCATGGCCGTGGCCGGCCGCCTGCCCCTAGGATGGCATCATGCGCGTCATCTTCACCCGCGCGGGCGTCCGGCGCGGGGTCCAGCGCGGCGTGCCGCTCCTGCTCGGCATCATCCCCTTCGGCCTCGTCGTCGGCGTCATCTCCGACGGCCGTGGACTGACGCTCGCCGAGACGATGCTGATGAGCCTCGTCGTCTTCGCCGGCTCCGCCCAGCTCCTCGCGCTGGAGCTGTGGACGAATCCGCCCGACGTGCTGGGCGTCGCGGTCGCCGCCTTCATCGTGAACGTGCGGATGCTGCCCTACGGCGCGGCGCTGGCCTTCTGGTTCGACGCGCTGAAGGGCTGGCGGCTCTGGTTCACCCTTTTCCTCACCGTGGACCACGCGGTACCGCTCACCCTCGCGGAGCACCGGGCCGGCGGGCGGGACGCGGCCTTCATGCTCGGCCTCGGCGTCTTCACCTGGCTGGCCTGGACCCTGGCGACGGCGGCGGGATACGTGCTGAGCAACACCGTCGCGCTGCCGCCCGGCCATCCGCTCTTCTTCGCGGCGACCGCGACCTTCGTGGCGATCATCGTGCCGCTCTGGCGGGGCGTGCGGCAGGATCTGGCGCCCTGGGCCATCGCGGCCGGCATGGCGGTGGGGGCGCAGGCGCTGCGCCTGCCGGCGCCCATCCCGCTGCTGGCCGGCGCCATCGCCGGCGCCCTGGTCGCCACCTGGCAGGAGTCCCGCCGGCCCGGAGGGGAGACGGCGCCTTGACCCTCCGCTGGGACGTCGTCGCCTCCATCCTCGCCATGGGGATCGTGACCTATTTCTGCCGCGCCGGCGGCTATGCCCTGTGGCGGGCGGTGCGGATGCCGCCCTTCGTCCAGGCGCTGATCCGCAACCTGCCGGCCCCGCTCTTCGCCGCCTACGTGGCGCTGGCCCTGGCGCGGCAGGATCTCACGGCGGGGGCGGCTTCCGTGGTCGTGGTGATCGTCCAGTGGCGCTTCGCCAACCTCGGCCTGTCCATCCTCGTGGGCGTGGCGGCCATGGCAGGGCTGCGCTGGGCGGGGTTTTGATCCGTGGCGCCGTGGAATAGGTTTTTGGCCGGAGCTTGATCGTGGTTCCTGAAGAGCCACATCGCCTCCCCAGCCCCGGAGCCGTCCCATGTCCCAGATCCACGTCATCCACGAGAACCCGGCCTGGATTCCCCCGCTGGCCGCGGCCTTCGACGCGCGCGCCCTGCCCTGGACGGAGTGGGACCTCTCCTCCGGCAGCTTCGACCTCTCCTCCCCGCCGCCGGAGGGCGTCTTCTACAGCCGGATGAGCGCCTCCTCCCACACGCGGGGCCACCGCTACTCCGCGGAGCTGACGGCCGCCGTGCTCGCCTGGCTGGAGCGCCACGGACGCCGCGTGGTGAACGGCCCCCGCGCCCTGGACCTGGAGATCAGCAAGGCCCGCCAGTACGCCGCGCTGGAATCGGCCGGCGTGGCCGTGCCGGGCAGCGTCGTGGTGTACGGGGAGCCCGATGACGTTCTCGCCGCCGCCCGTCGCCGCTTCGGCACCGGCCCGCTGATCCTGAAGCCCAACCGGGGCGGCAAGGGGCTGGGCGTGCGCCTCTTCGCCGATCCCGACGCCCTGGCCGCCTTCCTGGCCGAGGCTCCGGAGGAGGAGCAGCCCGCCGACGGCCTCTGGCTGCTGCAGGACTACATCCGCGCCGAGCGCCCGGTGATCACCCGCGCCGAGTTCATCGGCGGCCGTTTCCTCTACGCGGTCGAGGTGGACACCTCCGCCGGCTTCGAGCTGTGCCCGGCCGAGGCCTGCGCCATCGGCGACGCCGCCTGCCCCGTGGGCGAGACGCCGGCCGCCCCCACGCCGCGCTTCCGGGTCATCCCCGGCGGGATCGACGCCGGGCTGCGCGGACGGCTGGAATCCTTCCTCGCGAACAACGGGATCGAGGTCGCGGGCATTGAGTTCATCCGCACCCCGGACGGCCGCGTCCTGACCTATGACGTGAACACGAACACGAACTACAACCCGGAGGCCGAGGCCGCCGCCGGACTCGCCGGCACGGACCGCTCCGGCCCCGGCGCCCTCGCGACCTTCCTGGGGAACGAGCTGGCCGGACTGCGTCGCGCCGCGGCTTGACCATCGCCTGCGGCCCGTGCCTTCCCGGTGAGGGCAAGGTGCGGGCCAGGGGATGGAAGCGGAACACACGGACGTCCTGATCGTCGGCGGCGGGCCGTGCGGCCTCGTGCTGGCGCATGAGCTCGGCCGGCGCGGCGTCTCCGCCATCCTGCTGGACGAGAAGCCCGGCACCGCCTTCAACCCGCAGGCCAACGCGACCCAGGCCCGCACCATGGAGCATTTCCGCCGCCTCGGCCTGGCGGCGGAGATCCGCGCGTCCGGCCTGCCGCCCGACCACCCCACCGACATCGCCTATTTCACCCGCTTCACCACGCACGAGCTGGCGCGCTTCCGCCTGCCTTCCTCCCGCGCGGCGACGGAGGTTGTGCGAACGCTGTCCGGCGACTGGAGCGCGGCGGAACTGCCGCACCGCGTCTCCCAGAAGTTCGTGGAAGCCGTCCTCAAGCGCCACGCAGAGGCGCTGCCGACGATCTCCCTCCGCTACGGCTGGCGCCTGCTCTCCTTCACCGACCGCGGCACGCAGGTGGAGGCGGAGGCGCTGCGCCTGTCCGACGGTGCGCGCCGGACGATCCGCGCCGCCTACATGCTCGGCGCGGACGGGGCGCGCAGCGGCGTGCGCGCCGCGCTCGGCCACGGATGGTCCGGCGAGACGGGCACGCAGCGCGGCTTCATGGGCGGCCGCATGTGCGCCGTCTACCTCCGCGCCACGGGCTTCGACGCCGCATCCCCGCATCCGCCCGCCTGGATGAAGGTGACGGTGAACGCCGATCGCCGCAGCCTCCTGGCCGCCGTGGACGGGCGCGGCGAATACGCCTTCCACACCCAGCTCCGCCCCGGCGAGGAGGAATCCCGCGTCACCGAGGCGGATGCCCGCCGCATGTTCCACGAGGCCGCGGGCGCCGCGATCCCGGCTGAGATCCTCTCCCACGGCTTCTGGACCGCCGGCCACGCGCTGGTGGCGGAGGGCCTGTCGCGCGGCCGCGTCTTCCTCGGCGGCGACGCGGCGCATCTGTTCACTCCCACGGGCGGCCTCGGCTACAACACGGCGGTCGAGGATGCGGTGAATCTCGGCTGGAAGCTCGCCGCCGTGCTGCACGGTGTCGGCGGCCCGCATCTGCTGGACAGCTACGCCGCCGAGCGCCGCCCGCTGGCGCTCCGCAACACCGCCTATGCCCGCGGCTTCGCGGACAGCCTCGGCCTCTTCCACGCCGACCCGGCGCTGGAGGAGGCTTCGCCGGCCGGGCAGGCGGCGCGCGAGGCCGCCGGCGAATACCTGGCCGACCACGCGCGACGCGAGTTCAACATCCCCGGCATCACTTTCGGCGGCCGCTATGACGGTTCGCCGATCCTCGTCCCGGACGGCACCGCGCCGCCGCCGGATTCCGCCAACCGCTACGTCCCCACGGCCTGCCCCGGCGGCCGCGCGCCGCATCTCTGGCTGGCGGATGGCCGCTCCCTCTACGATGCCTTCGGCCGCGACTGGACGCTGCTGCGGATGGGCGGCGCGTCCGGCGAGGGCTTCGCCCGCGCGGCATCGCGGATCGGCGCCGACCTCGCCGTGCTGGACCTTCCCGCCGCGCGGGACCTCTACGAGGCGGACCTCGCCCTCATCCGCCCCGACGGAATCGTGGCCTGGCGCGGCGCGACGGACGGCGACGCGACCGCCGTGATGGACCGGGTGCTCGGCCGCGCCTGATCAGGCCGGCGCGGCGCTGACCCCGTGCCGGCCGGCATAGGCGTTCCGCGGCGGCGAGGACCAGCCCTCCGGCGGGCGGGCCGGGCGGTACACCTCCACCCGCAGCGGGTGGCAGCGGGCCGCATCACTCGAATGCTCCGCCCCGCAATCGCCGCCGGGGCAGGCGGAGAGCGCGCCGAGAAGCGGCACTTCCGCGAGGAACTCGATGAAGTCCCCCGGCCGCACCGGGCTCGCCTTCATCAGGTATTCCCCCGTCTCGCGGGAGAAGCCGGTGCACATGAACACGTTCAGCACGTCGTGGACGTGCGGCTCCGCCGCCTCGACTGGCAGGCCCGTCCGCGCGGCCAGGGCGCGGGTGAGGTTGGAGTGGCAGCAATGGTGGTAGTCGTCACCTGAGAGCAGCCGGTGCGTGTAGGGGTCGCAGCGCGTGCCGATCACGTCGTGGACCGACAGGCCCCATTCGTCGAAGCCGTACCAGCCCAGCGTGTCCTCGGTGATCGTCGCCAGCGGACGCAGGAAGGGCAGGTTCGACCAGAGCCGGTCGCCCGCCGTGACATGCGTGCCGTGCAGCGCCCGCGTCTTGCCGGAGAAGAAGCGCTCCGACAGGTCGTCGGCGCACCAGAGGTTCAGGTCCCCGACCTGCGGCCCCTCCACGCCGACGATCCGGAAGAAATGGCCGGCGGGCACGTCGAAGCAGCGCGCCTCCCGCGGCGGCACGATGATCTCCGCCGTCCTCGTCCAACCCTCCCGCGCCGCGCGATAGGCGGGCAGGTCCGGGCGCGGCAGCGCGTCCGTGGGATAGCAAACCACCGGCCGCACGGCACGGCGCGCGGCGGCGTCGGACGGTTCGGCCATCGCCGTCACAGCCCGGCGAAGAGTTCGGTGGACAGGTACCGCTCCGCGAAGCTCGCGGCGATGCCGACCACCAGCTTTCCCTTCATCGCCGGGTCCCGCGCGACCTCCAGCGCCGCGTGCAGCACGGCGCCGGAGGAGATGCCGATCGGCAGCCCCTCCTCCCGCGCGCAGCGGCGGGCGGCGGCCAGTGCCTCGCGCTCGGACACGCGCATCACCGCGTCCATGCGGTCCAGCTCCAGCACGGAGGGGCAGAAGCCCGCGCCGATGCCCTGGATGTCGTGCGGCCCGGGATCGTCGCCGGACAGCACGGCGGATTCCGTGGGCTCCACCGCGATCACCCGCATTCCCGGACGACGCGGCTTCAGGGCGCGCGCGATCCCGGTCAGCGTGCCGCCGGTGCCGACGCCGCCGACCACCGCGTCCACCTCGCCGCCCGTGTCGGTCCAGATCTCCTCGGCCGTGGTGGCCGCGTGGACCGCGGGATTGGCCGGGTTGTCGAACTGCCGGGGCATCCAGGCCCCCGGCGTCTTCTTCACGATCGCCTCGGCGCGCTCGATGGCGCCGGCCATGCCGCGCTTCGCGGGCGTCAGCTCCAGCTCCGCGCCCAGCAGCGCCATCATCTTCCGGCGTTCCAGGCTCGCCCCGTCCGGCATCACCACCACCAGCCGGTAGCCCTTCGCCGCCGCCACGAAGGCGAGCGCGATCCCCGTGTTGCCGGAGGTCGGCTCCACCAGGGTGGACTGGCCCGGGCGGATCAGCCCCGCGCGCTCCGCCTCCTCCACCATGGCCAACCCGATCCGGTCCTTCACGGAGGCGAGCGGGTTGAAGAATTCCAGCTTCAGGGCCAGGCGCGCGGGCAGCCGGTCGGCCGCCTCCAGCCTCGGCAGGCGGACGAGCGGGGTCGCCCCGACCACCTCCAGCACGCTGCCATAGACCCGGCCGCGCGGCGGGTTCGGCAGGGGATCGGATGCCGTGGTGCGGGGGGGGCGGGCGGGGGAGCCTTGGTCCATGCCGCCTCATAGCACGCGCGGACCGTGGCCGCGCAGGCGCAGGAGAGAAGGCCGCTGCCCCATGCGGCGGGAATGAACGAAATCTCCTCGTGTAGGGCGTGAATTTGAACGAATATGCTTCGTCTATCTGTTTGACCAACGTCTATTAGTGGTGGAATATCCGCTCGCTCGCTCGGACGGCCTGTCGTCCGCGCCGCAGGAGGCCGCCATGGAACCGAGCGGACATCCCCTGAGCTTCGCCCCGCACCGCGTCATCGCGGGCCGCTGTCGGCGCTGATCGCGCCGCCACAAGCCCCTTCACATCCTCTCTCATCGCGCCGCCCCGGGAGGCGGCATCGGAGACGGCTGCCATGACGCAGACCCAGCACAGCACCCTTCCAACACCACCGAGAGCCAAGTCCCAGACTGCTCCGCCCTCGGGCGGCCGCGGCGCCGCCTCGGCCCTGCGCGGCCTGCTTGACCGCGCCTTCCCCCGCCCGCCGCGGCCGGCGCGCGAGTCCGACATCGAGCGGGCCTTGCTGCGCGCCCTTGGAGCGCTGTGACGATGGCCGCCATGCACGCCTCCCGCCCCATCGAGGTGGAGGGCCGCTTCGTCGGTGTCGCCGTCGCGCGCGATGCCGCCTGGCTCTTCCTCGCCACCGATCCGGCCCTCGAGGATCTGGAGGGCCAGACCTTCCCCGATCCGTCCGAGGCCGCGCGGGTGGCACGTCTGGTGCTGCTGCGCGGGCGCGGTCCCGTGCGGGCCGTCGCATGACGCGCTTCTCTCCGGCGGGCTGGGCAGGCCTGCCGCTGCGCGCCGCAGCCTATGTCGGTGGAGTGGTGCTGCTGGCGCAGCTCCTCGCCCGCTGAGCGGGTGAGACGCCGGCCCGGGTGAACCGGGCCGGCCGGGCCGCGTCAGCGCGCAACGATGCCGTTCGGCGTCGCGACGATCTCGCTGGTGACGCAGATGTCGAGGCGCATCAGCTCGGCATACTGCCCGTTCGGCCAGACCACCTTGAAGTCGTGCGGGCCGGGGCGGCCGGTGTTGAAGGTCATGGCGGCGCCGTTCGGCAGGACGTTGGCGCCCAGCCGGTCCGGCCCCCAGTTCGAGTCGCTGCTCGGGCCGAAGTAGAACTCGTTCACCTGCAGGCCGGACTGGTTGCGGACGACGAAGCGCGTGTCGCACTGCGCGAAGGCCGGACCAGCGACGAGGGTTGCCAGCGCGGCGATGCCCAGCAAGCGGCGAAGAGACATGGAGGATCGTTTCCTGTGGGTGGCGATTCCGAGCGGAACATGATTCCGGTATCGCGACAAGGAAGCGGTTAATGACAACGGATTCACAATGAAATGGCTACCACATCGTCTCCCGCGCCCGCGCCGCCCAGCCGCGGTCATACGCCTCGCCGCCCACCCGCTCCTCGCTCAGCGACGCGAGGATCCGGCCCGGGGTCGGCAGCGCGCCGGCCGGGACCTGTGCCTCCGGCTCCCATAGCCGCGCGCGGATGATCGCGCGGGCGCATTGGAAATAGACGCTCTCCACCGCCACCACGATGACGCTGCGCGGCGCCTTGCCCTCGACCGAAAAGCTCTCCAGCAGCGCCTCGTCCACCGACAGGTGGGCGCGTCCATTCACCCGCAGCGCGTTGCCGTGGCCGGGGATGAGGAACATCAGCCCCACGCGCGAATCGCGCACGATGTTGCGCAGCGAATCCACCCGGTTGTTGCCGCGCCGGTCGGGCAGCAGCAGCGTGCGGTCGTCGGCGATCCGCACGAGCTCCCCCGGCCGGTCCCCGCGGGGCGAGCAGTCCAGTCCCTCCGGCCCCGAGGTCGCGAGCGCGAGGAAGGGCGAGACCTCGATCATCGCCCGGTACTCCGGGGTGATGCGCGGCACCTCCTTCACCGTGGAGGCGTCGTTCGGCACGCCGTAGAGCGCCTCCAGCGCCTCGATCGTGGTGATGCTGGACATGCCGCCGCTCCGGATCCGGGAAGCGGAGCGGTAGGACGGTCGTGACGGGCCGGCAAGCGGCGTGCGAGCCCCCGCCGGACGGATGAATTCCGCACCTGTCCGCACACCGTGCGACGCATGCGACAGAGATCCCGTTGAGCCCCCGTCCCGATCGGCGGCAGCCTCGCGTCCATGCGCCGCCTCGTCCTTCTCCTCCTGCCGCTTCTCCTCGCCCAGCCCGCCCTGGCGCAGCGGGAGGTGATGCGGGACGGAAGCGGCCGGATCGTCGGCACGGTGGACCGCAGCGGCAACCGGGAGGTGCTGCGCGACGGCAGCGGCCGCATCACCGGCACGCGGGACCGGAGCGGCACCGGCCAGGTGACGGTCCGCGACGGCTCCGGCCGCATCGTCGGCACGGAGAGCCGCGGCCCCTCCGGCGGCACCACGCTGCGGGACGGCAGCGGCCGCATCACCGGCAGCCGCAGCGACAATGGGCAGGGCACGGTCACCATCCGCGACGGCAGCGGCCGGATCGTGGGCACGGAGACCCGCAGCCCCTCCGGCGCCGTGACCATCCGGGACGGCAGCGGCCGCATCACCGGGACGCGCTGAGTCCCGCCATGCCCTAGGCAGCCCTTCCGGCCCCGGCCATCCTGCGCCGGTGACGAGGGAGCGCCCATGAACGAGACCATCCGCCTGGGCGGCCTGACGCTGCGCTTCCTCCAGAGCCGGGAGGGAACCGGCGGCAGCCTCGACCTCTTCGAGATGACCGTGTCGCCCGAGGGGCGGATGCCCGTCCCTCATTACCACGAGAGCTGGGACGAGGCGGTCTACGGCCTGACCGGCACGACCATCTGGCGCATCGCCGGCCGGGACGTGACGGTGGGACCGGGCGGCTCCGCCTTCATCGCCCGCGGCGTCGTGCACGGCTTCCGCAACGACGGCGGATCGCCCGCGACCTGCCTCTGCATCCTCAGCCCCGGCGCCCTCGGGCCGACCTACTTCCGCGAACTCGCGGCGTTGCTGGAGAGCGGCCCACCCGATCCCGCGAAGATGCGCGAGGTGATGCTCCGCCACGGCCTGATCCCCGCGCCGGAGGCCTGATCCGCGCATGTCCGGCTTCCACGGCGTCTATCCCTATCTCGTCTCCCCGATCGGCCCCGACGGCGCCGTGTTGGACGATGTGCTGGCGCGGCTGGTGGATCACCTGATCGCCGCCGGCGTGCACGGCCTCACGCCGCTCGGCAGCACGGGGGAGTTCGCTTATCTGAACGCGGCGCAGCGCCGTCGCATCATCGAGGTGGTGGTCGAGGCGGCGGCCGGCCGCGTGCCGGTCATCGCGGGCATCGCCGCGACCACCACAGCGGAAGCCGTGCGCCAGACGCGCGAGGCCGAGGCGCTCGGCGCCGACGGCATCCTCGCGATCATGGAAGCCTATTTCCCCGTGCCGGAGGCCGGCACCGTCGCCTATTTCACAGCGGTGGCCGACGCGACCGGCCTGCCCGTCGTGCTCTACACCAACCCGAACTTCCAGCGCTCCGACCTGTCGCTGCCCGCGCTCGAGACCCTCTCGCGCCATCCGCGCATCGGCTACGTGAAGGACGCCTCCACCAACACCGGCCGCCTGCTCTCGATCATCGAGCGGACGGAGGGCCGGATGAAGGTCTTCGCCGCCTCCGCCCATATCCCGGCGGCGGTGATGCTGATCGGCGGCGTCGGCTGGATGGCCGGCCCGGCCTGCGCGGTCCCGCGGGGGAGCGTGCGCCTCTATAACCTCTGCCGTGCGGGCGACTGGGCGGGCGCCATGGCGCTGCAGCGCCCGATGTGGCGGCTGAACGAGCTTTTCGCCCGCCACGCCCTGGCCGCCTGTATCAAAGGCGCGCTGCAGATCCAGGGCTTCGCGGTGGGCGATCCGCTGCCGCCTCAGCCTCCCCTCTCGGCCGAGGGGCGGCGGGAGGTCGAGGCGGCGCTGGCCGCCCTGGAACCCTGAGCGCGGATCCGCGACGCGGAGGAGATCAGGCACGCGATCGCGCGAAGGGCCTGGATTTCCACAGCGTTATGTTGTAATATTCACGAATGCCCGCACCCCCGAGACTTCTCCGCCAGGACCGCGCCCTGACCGCCATCGCCGTGCTGCTGGACGTGGCCTTCCACGCCGGCCGCGGCACCGGCGCCCACGCCGTTGCGGGCGGGGCGGAGGTCGCGGAGCGCCTCGGCGCGGCCCGCCGCGGCATCGAGCCGGTGTTCCAGGCCCTCTCCCGCGCCGGGCTGCTGGAGGGGGTGCGCGGCCCGCGCGGCGGCTACCGACTCGCCCGCCGGCCGCGCGACATCCGCCTCTCCGAGGCCGTGGCGGCGGTGGCCGAGGGTGCCGAGCCCTCCGACCTGGGCGGACCGCTTCACACCGGCGTCGTCGCTCCCCTCTGGGCCGAGCTGGATGCAGGCGTGGCGGAGCGCCTGGCGGGGCTCACCCTGGAGGACCTGCTCCGCCGCGCCGACAAGGCGGGGCTGAAGCGGCCTGCCGCGGAGCCCGTCAACTTCGCGATCTGACGGCCCGCCGGCCTTCCCATGGACGGGCGAGCCCTGGCCGGCAGCGCCCCTGCTGGACCGCGGGGCGTCGTCGTCCCGCGTTGCCGGGCGGGGCGCCGACGGCCGGCTCCTGCGCGACCGACCTCCGTCCATGGATCGGGGCCAGGATGGCCGGTCGTGTTTCGTGGTGCGCGTCGTGCAACGCGGCGGGCGACGCTGCGTCAACACCATGGGCGAGGACGGCCCGGCTTCTCCCGTGCGCCCGGGCTGCCGCCCTGTGCGGCGGACCCCGTCGTCCGCCCCGACAAGAGGGCCTCCGGCGCATGACGCAGTTCCATGGACTCTACCGGGCGACGGTGACGGGCACGGCCGATCCCATGAAGCAGGGGCGCGTGCAGGTGACGGTTCCCGACACCGGGACGGCCGGGGAATGGGCGCTGCCCTGCCGCACGCCGGGCTCGGTCATCGCGGGACGGCGTTTCATGGACCGGGTCCCGACCATGGGCGCGACGGTCTGGGTGATGTTCGAGGCCGGCGACCCGGCCCGGCCGGTCTGGCTCGGCATTCTGTAGAGCGGGCCGCTCTCCCGCGGGTCAGGCCCCGCGGAACACCGGCCTCCGGCGGGCGAGGAAGGCCGAGACCGCCTCGGCGAAGTCCGCGCTCCGGGGAAACTCCTCCAGCTCGGCCCGGTGGGCCGCGGTCAGCGGCAGCGGCCCGCGAAGGGCCCGCAGTGCCCTCTTGTGGTAGCGATTGGCCAGCGGCGCGCCCTCCGCGATCCGCCCGGCCAGCGCCTCCGCCGCCGCGACCACCGCCTCGTCCGGCACCAGGCGGGTCAGCAGGCCGCGCTCCAGCGCCTCCTCCCCGCTGTAGGTCCGGCCCTCCACCAGCATCTCCATCGCCACCGCCTCGCCGGCGATGCGGAGCAGGGGGTCCAGCCCCTCATGCGGGTAGTAGAGGTTGAGCATCCGGGCCGGGATGCCCAGCCGCGTGCCGGGGCCACCGACGCGGAAGTCGCACATCAGCGCGAGCCCGCAGCCCCCGCCCATGGCCCAGCCCCGCACCGCCGCGACCACCGGATGGGCACAGCGCTCGATCGAGAGGAAGGCGGCGACGAGCGCGTCGTTGTAGGCACGCTCCCGCTCGGGCGTGCCGCGCTCCTCCGCGAAGGCGGCGACGTCGGCCCCGGCGGAGAAGGCCACGTCGCCCGCCCCGCGCAGGATCACGCAGCGCAGCGACGCATCGGCCGAGAGCCTGGCGAACAGCGTCGCCAGCCCGCGCCACATCGGCAGGGTGAGGGCGTTGCGCTTCGCCGCGCGCGCGATCGTGACGGTTGCGATCCCGCTACGGGAATCCAGTTGCAGGTCCGGATGGCTCATGGGAGCCGCAGCCTGGGACGGTGCTCCCAGGCGGGCAACCCCTCCCATCCCCCGTCGTTCATGGCGGGACCCGGGCCGGCCGAGCGGCATGGCCCCGGCAGCATCCCGGGCGCGATCCGCGCCAGAACGGAACGGAGGCCCGCATGGCTGAGGCGAAGAGCGAGCACGAGCAGCGCGAGAAGGTTCGCGAGCTGATCAAGGACGTGCAGACCTGCGTGCTGGTGACCCATGGAGACGGCCAGAAGCTGCGCGGCCGCCCGATGGTCGCGGCCGGCCAGGACCCGGACGGGAAGACGCTGTGGTTCTTCTCCCGCTCCGGCACGGAGAAGACGCAGGAGATCGCGCTGAACGACCGCGTCCTGCTCTCCTACAGCGATCCCTCCAGCCAGAACTACGTCTCCATCTCCGGCATCGCCCGCGTGGTGAAGGATGTGGAGAAGCAGAAGGCGCTGTGGAACGAGTACATGAAGACCTGGTTCCCGAAGGGCGCGGAAGACCCCACCATCATCCTGATCGCCGTGGAGATGACCGGCGCGGAGTACTGGGACAGCCCCTCCTCCACGCTGCTGCACGCCTATGGCTACGTGAAGGCCGTCGTGACGGGCGAGCCGCCGAAGGGCGGCGAGAACGAGCGCGTTTCTTTCAAGGCCTGAATGCGCCGCGCGGGGTCGCCGGGAGGGCGGCTCCGCGCGATGATGCCGCCGGTTCCACCCGGATGACCCGTAGGCATGAGCACCATCCCGATCGGCCTGATGCTGCGGAGCGCCGGGCATCAGGCCGCGCATGACGCGCTGACCCTGGCCACCGGCGCCGCCGCCATCGGGCGGCCCGCCGTGATCTTCGCGACCCATGGCGGCCTCGCCCTCTTTCGTCCCGAGGCGCCGCTGCTGGACGAGCCGCGCGAGCGCCTGCTGGAGGATCGGGGCGTTGCCGGGATCGGCACGCTCCTCGACGCCGCGCGCGAGCTGGGCGTCCGGCTGATCGCCTGCGATGCCGGATTGCGGGCCGAGGCGCTGGACGCCGCGGCCCTGGGCCCCGGGATCGAGGTGGCGGGCGTCGTGACCTTCCTCGAGGCGGTCGGCCCCGGCCAGATTCTCCCGCTGTGACGCGCGCTGGCGGCTTGACCCGGGGCGCCCGTTTTGCGCGTGATCCGGCACCCATGCTTCGTCCCGCTGTCCTCTTGCTCCCGCTGCTGATCCTCGCCGCGGCCCTGCCCGACGGGGCCCGCGGCCAGACGGCCGCGCCATCCCCGCCGGCCCCGCGCGCGGCGCCCGCTCCGGCCCCCGCGGCCGGCGCCGCGCAGGGCGGCAGCCCGCGGCGACCCGCCAATGCCACAGCGGCCGCGCAGGGCCGCGGGACCCAGGCCCGGCAGAACCGGGGCCGCCAGGGCCGTCGCGCCGCCGGCGCCGCCGCGGCCGGGGTGGCGGCGGGCGCCGCCGCCGGGGCGGCGGCCGCCGCGGTCGCGCCCGCCCCAGCCCCAGAACCGCCGCCGCCCACCACAGGTCAGGTCACCGGCCTGCCCCTGCCGCGCTTCGCCGCGCTGCGGGCGGACGAGGTGAACATGCGGGCCGGCCCTGGCACCCGCTATCCCATCGAGTGGACCTATCAGCGCAAGGACCTGCCCGTGCAGATCGTGCGGGAGTTCGAGCTCTGGCGCCGCATCCGCGACATGGAGGGCACCGAGGGCTGGGTGCACCAGTCCAACCTCACGGGCCGCCGCAACTTCGTCGTGGCCGGGGAGGAACGCGTCCTCCGCCGCCGCGCCGAGGACAACGCCAACCCCGTGGCGCGCCTTCGCCCCGGCGTGATCGGCCGCATCCGCCTCTGCACCGCCGGCCAGACCTGGTGCGAGGTGCAGGTGGGCGAGCACCGCGGCTATCTCCGCCGCAGCGAGATGTTCGGCGTGATCGGGGACGAGGAGATCCGCTAGCCCCCCTCGCGCGTTCAGCCGGGGTTACGCGCCCGAAGGACGCCTATGACGAGAGCCTCAACGGCCGCCGCGCTGATCGCGGTGCTCGCCCTGCTGCTGCCCCCGCCCGCGGGTGCCGAGACCTTCCAGGACGCCGCCACCGGCCTGACCGTCGACTTGCCGGAGGGCTTCCGCGCCACCCGCGGCGAGCGCCCGGGCTACGACGTGGTGATCGGCCTGAACTCCGATGCCCCGCGCCGCCGGATCGGGACCAGCGCGGATCTCTGCCAGCTGGCCTATGCGCACGCCCCGCAGAACGCGTCCCTCTCACAGGCGCAGATCAACGAGATTTCCGCCGCGCCGGACCGGCTGGCCCTGATCCGCACCCAGATGGAGCGCGGCTTCGAGGTCGCCTCGATCCAGCCCGTGCCCTGGGGGGCCGCCACCGGCACGGAGGTCACCGGCACGCCGAGGGTGGGGCCGGACGCCCCCGATGCGCGCGTCATGCTCTCCATCGCCGAGACGCCGCGCGGCCGCGTGGTGCTGAGCTGCGCCGCCCACGCCGCGGACACGCCCGCGCTCTATGAGGTGTTCCGGACCTTGCGCGCCGCGGTGAAGCCGCCGGCCTGACCGCCTTCGCCTCCGGGATGACGCCGGCGGCCGGCACACCTGCCGGCCCCGGGAAAACGGCCAGGGCTGCCCTGCATCGCCGCCCGCCGGGGCGGGCGGCGCGCGCCCGTCAGTAGCGGTAGTAGACGGGCGGCGGGTAATAGGCCGGCGGCGGCGGGGCGGCGTAGTAGCCCGGCGGCGGCGGGTAGCCGTAGGCATAGGCCGGCGGCGGAGCCACCGGCGTGGTGGCCGCGCCCGTCACGGCGCCCACCGCACCGCCGGTCAGGGCCCCGATGGCCGCGCCCCGGCCACCGCCGACGGCGCCGCCGATGAGGGCCCCGGAGCCCGCGCCGATCGCGGCGCCGCCCAAGGCGCGCTGCCCCGGATCATAGGGGTTGGTGCAGGCGCTGAGCCCGCAGGCCAGGACCGCGACGGCGGCCAGGCAGGTCTTCGACGAACGGCTCACTTCCGATCTCCCCTTCAGGCGGATCGCCGCCGGGCCCGTGTGCCCCGCAGGCGTGGATCTGCGAACAACCAAGTCACGCGGCAGGGATAACGCGCCTGCCGTCCCCTCGTGCGCAAAGAAGGCTGCACGGCGAGCTTGGCGACATCAAGGCAGGCGGGCCCGAATCCGGCCTCCGGCCTTGCCCGCGCAGGCTTGCTGCCCCCTCGGCCCCGCCGCATCCTCCGCGCCCTTCCAGGGGAGCGAAACGGGATGGTCGGTCAGGGGTTCGGGCGGCGATGGCTGCTGGGCGCATCGGCGGCGGCGCTGGCCGGGGCGGGCGGGGCCCGGGCCCAGTCCGGCACGCCGCTCCGCCTCGTCGTCGGCTTCCCGGCGGGAACCACCCCGGACACCCTCGCCCGGCTCTACGGGGCGGCCATGACGGGCCCCCTCGGCCAGCCCGTGGTGGTGGACAACCGGGTCGGCGCCGGCGGCCTCCTGGCCGCCGAACAGGTGGCCCGCGGCCCGGCGGACGGGAACACCCTCTTCGTCGGCGGCAACGGCCCGATCTCCATCAATCGCCACCTGACGGACCGCCTGCCCTTCGACCCCGACCGCGACTTCCGCGCCGTCGCCTTCCTCGGCGTCTCGCAGCAGGTGCTGGTGGTCCGGCCGGGGCTGGCCACGGACCTCGCCGGCTTCCTGGCCCATGCGCGCGGGAACGAGGTGAACTACGGCTCCGTCGGCGCCGGCTCCGGCGGCCATCTGCTGATGGCCGGCCTCGTGCAGCAGACCGGGATCAAGGGCCAGCACGTCCCCTATCGCGGTGCCCCTCAGGCCCTGGTCGAGATCGCCTCCGGCCGCCTGGACTGCATGGCCGCGGCCCTCGGCTCCGCCCTGCCCCTGATCCGGGAGGGCAAGGTGATCGCCCTGGCCGTCACCGGCCCGCAGCGCGACCCCCTGATCCCCGAGGTGCCGAGCTTCGAGCAGGCGGGCGTCCCCGGCTTCGCCCTGCCGGTCTGGAACGGCCTCTTCGCCCCGCGCGCGACGCCGGATGCCGCCGTGGCCCGCATCGCCGCCGCCGCCGAGGCCGCCCAGCGCGACGAGACGGTCCGCCGCGGCGTCGAGGCGGCCGGCTTCTCCGTCCAGGCGCTGGACCCCGCCGGGATCGGCCGCTTCATCGCGGCGGAGAGTGCCCGGTGGGGGGAGATCGCGCGGGCGACGGGCGTGCGGCTGGCCGACTGAGGACCGGCGGGGAGGGCGGGGTCAGTCCGCCCCCCCGGGGCCTCCCCGGCCGGGCGGTTCCTGCGATCCGCGAATTCCGCCGCCCGGATGCGTCCGTTCCTTCTGTGGCGAATGACGGGCCTTCGGGCCGAGCGGGTTGACGGGCACGCGCGCGACACGGTCGAGCAGGCGCCGGCTCTCCTCCACCAGCCGCCGCGATTCCGCGATCGTGCGCTGGATGGACCTGTCCGGAGAATGCCCCACGGCCGCGGCCCTAGCCGATCGCCGCCACGTCCTCCCGCAACTCGCGCTGCGCCGCCTCATAGGCGTCCTGCGCACCGGGGAAACCGCGGTCGCTCTCGGCGACGGTCCGCTCGTCGAGGGTCAGCCGCCACCGCCATCGCTCGCGGGAAGACGAGCCGCTTCGTTCCACGACGATCTGGTGGGCGCGCAGCGGTGTCTCGGGGCTGGGGCGAGCAACCATGCCTGCCCTGCTACCAAGGGTTGGCCCGACGAACATTAATCGAAGTTAGGACGGGCTGGATTTCAGAACGGGAGCGTGAACCCCGCCCGCCGCTCCAGCCCGTCTTCAGGCGCCGGGCTTCGCCCGCGTCTCGATCTTCGGCAGGAAGATCGTGAGCATCCCCAGCAGCGGCAGGAAGGCGCAGATCCGGTAGACGGCGGCGATCCCGACATGGTCCGCCAGCTCCCCCAGCGCCGCGGCGCCCAACCCGCCCAGCCCGAAGGAGAAGCCGAAGAACAGCCCCGCCACCAGCCCGACCCGCCCGGGCATCAGCTCCTGCCCGTAGACGAGGATGGCGGAGAAGGCGGAGGCCATGATGAAGGCGACGCACATGCTGAGCACCACCGTTGCCTCCAGCCCGACATAGGGCAGCGCGAGCGAGAAGGGCAGCGCGCCGAGGATGGAGAACCACATCACCGGGATGCGCCCGAACCGGTCCCCCACCGCGCCGCCGACGAGCGCGCCCATCACCCCGGCCCCGCCGAAGAGGAAGAGCAGCGTCTGCGCCGTCTGCACCGACACGTGGAAGGTCTGGATAAGGTAGAAGGTGTAGTAGGAGGAGAAGGAAGCCGTGTAGACGTTCTTCGAGAACATCAGCGCCACCAGCACCGACATCGCCATCAGCACCTTCCGGCGCGGCAGCGGCGGCAGGGCGGCATCCCCGGCGCGCTTCTTCGGCTTCGCCCGGTGCAGGTTGCGCGCATACCATCCGCCCACCTGGAACAGCACGACCATCCCGACCAGCGCGGCGGCCGAGAAGAAGATGACGCTCCACTGCCCCCGCGGCGCGACGATGAAGGCCGCCAGGAGCGGCCCGATCGCGCCGCCGAAATTGCCGCCCACCTGGAACAGCGACTGCGCCAGCCCGTAGCGCCCGCCCGAGGCCATCCGCGCCACCCGGGAGGATTCCGGGTGGAACACCGAGGACCCGATCCCCACCAGCGCCGCCGCGAGGAGGATGACGGGATAGCTCCAGGCCTGGGACAGCAGCACCAGCCCCAGCAGCGTGGACCCCATCCCCGCCGGCAGGGAGTAGGGCAGGGGGTGCTTGTCCGTGTAGATCCCCACCAGCGGCTGCAGCAGCGACGCCGTGCACTGGAAGGCCATGGTGATCAGCCCGACCTGCCCGAAGTCCAGCCCGTGCGTCGCCTTCAGGATGGGGTAGAGGGCCGGGACCAGCGACTGGATCATGTCGTTGACCAGGTGGCTGAACGACAGGGCCAGCAGCACCGCGAAGGCGGTCCCCTGAGCCGCCGCGCTCACCGGCGCCGCGTTCGACGAGCTAGGAGGCGCCGTTCCCGGCGCCGCCGTGACCCCCTGTGCGATGGGATCCGGCCCGGCATCCGGGGCAAGCGCCGTCTGACTCATGGGGTGCGGGGTCTCTCCCTGGATGTGACGGGATTATGACCCTTGGGGGAGGGGGCGCAACCGCCCGGCCTTGCCCTCGGCCATCACGCTCCCGATCCTTGGGGCCCGGACTTGGAATTAGGACCCCTCATGGACACGCTGCCGCCCCGCGCCGACGTCACCCTGACCCCGGAGGCCCGCCTGGACCGCCTGGCGGAGCTGGCGGTGCGGACCGGGCTGGGCCTCGCCCCGGGGCAGGAGCTGGTGATGACGGCCCCGATCGAGGCGGTCGCCCTGTCCCGCAAGATCACGGAGCACGCCTACAAGGCCGGCGCTTCCCTCGTGACGACGATCTTCTCCGACGAGCAGTCCGGGCTGCTCCGCTACCAGCACGCCCGGGACGATGCCTTCGACATCGCGCCGGGCTGGCTGTTCGAGGGCATGGCCCAGGCCTTCCGCGGCAACGCCGCCCGGCTGGCCATCGTGGGGGAGGACCCGGCCCTGCTGTCCGGCCAGGACCCGGACAAGGTGGCCCGCGCCAACCGCGCCCGCTCCCGCGCCTACCGGCCCGCGCTCGACCTGATCGTGGATTCCGCGATCAACTGGACCCTCGTCCCCTTCGCCCATCCCGCCTGGGCCCGCGCGGTCTTCCCCGGCGAGACGGAGGAGGCGGCCGTCGCGAAGCTGTGGGACGCGATCTACGCCACCACCCGCGTGGACACGCCGGACCCGGTCGCCGCCTGGGTGGCGCACAACGCGCGGCTCGATGAGCGCCGGGGGATGCTGAACGCGCAGCGCTTCCACAGCCTGCGCTTCCGCGGGCCGGGCACGGACCTCGTCGTCGGGCTGGCGGACGACCACGCCTGGATGGGCGGCGCGAGCAAGGCGAAGAATGGCCTCTACGGCAACCCGAACATCCCGACGGAGGAGGTCTTCACCACCCCGCACAAGGACCGCACGGAGGGCGTGGTCACCGCGACCAAGCCGCTGTCCTACCAGGGCACGCTGATCGAGGGCATCCGCGTCCGCTTCGCCGGCGGCCGCATCGTGGAGGCCCAGGCCACGCGCGGGCAGACGGTATTGGAGAAGATGATCGGCACCGACGAGGGCGCGCGGATGCTCGGCGAGGTCGCGCTCGTCCCGGCGTCGAACCCCATCGCGCGCAGCGGCATCCTCTTCCTGAACACGCTGTTCGACGAGAACGCGGCGAGCCACATCGCGCTCGGCCAGGCCTACAGCAAGTGCTTCACGCGCAATTTCAGCGAGGACGAGGTGGTGGCGCGCGGGGCCAATCGCAGCCTCATCCACGTGGACTGGATGATCGGCTCGCCGGAGGTCGAGGTGGACGGGCTCGACGCCGCCGGCAAGGCCACGGCGGTCATGCGCGGCGGCGAGTGGGTGGCCTAGCCCACACCATGTCCTGGGCCCCACGCCCGGCGCCGGACATGCCGGAGGGCGTGGTGCTCTACGATGCCGTCTGCATCCTCTGCGCCTGGTGGTTCCGCTTCGTCGTCCGGCGGGACCCCGGGGCGCGCTTCCGTTTCGCGCCCGTCCACCACGGCCCCGGCCGCGAGCTGGCCGAGCGCCTGGGCATCGACCCCGACGAGCCGGAGACGAATGCGGTGGTGATCGGCGGCGTCGCCTACATGAAGTCCGACGCGGCGCTGATGATTCTGTCGTCCCTGCCGGGCTGGGGATGGACGCGCGCGCTGCGGATCGTCCCGCGGTGGCTGCGGGACCCGCTCTACGACCGCGTGGCGCGCAACCGCTACCGCGTCTTCGGCAAGATGGACGCCTGCCCGCTGCCCGACCCCGCGCTGCGACGGCACCTGCTGCCAGGATGAGCGGCCGGGCGTGACGCGTACCGTCCTGGTCTTCGGCGGCCTCGGCGTCTTCGGCCGCCACCTCGTGGACGGGTTGGTGCGAAGCACCGACTGGCGCGTGATCGTCGCCTCCCGCCGCGACGCGGCGCTGCCGCCGGACTGGCCCGCCGACCGCGTCTCCCATCGCCGCCTGGATGCCGCGCGCGCCACGTCGGACGATCTCCGCGCCACCGGCGCCTTCGCCGTGGTGGACGCGGCCGGTCCCTTCCAGGCGGGCGGCTACGGACTTCCCCGCGCCTGCATCGCCGCGCGCCTGCACTACCTCGACCTGGCCGACGCGCGCGACTTCGTCGCCGGCTTCGGCGCCCTGGACGCCGAGGCCCGCGCGGCCGGGATCGTCGCCCTGACCGGCGTGAGTTCCACCCCGGCCCTGTCCCACGCCGCGCTGGACCGGCTGACGCAGGGTTGGCAGCAGGTCGATACGGTGGAGATCGCCATCGCCCCCGGCAATCAGGCCCCGCGCGGGCTGTCGGTCATCCGCGCCATCCTCTCCTACGCCGGGCGCCCCGTGCGGGTCTGGCTGGACGGCCGCTGGACGGAGCGTCCGGGCTGGGGCCTGACCGTCAGGCGGGAGATCCCCGGCCTCGGCCGCCGCTGGCTCTCCCTCTGCGAGACGCCGGACCTCGACCTCGTGCCCGTGCGATTTCATCCGCGGCGCGCGGCGCTGTTCCGGGCGGGCCTGGAGCTCTCCTTCCTGCATCTCGGCCTCGCGGCACTCAGCCTGTCGGTGCGCGCGGGCTGGCCGCGCTCCCTCCTGCCCTTCGCGGGCGCCTTCCGCCGGGCGGCCGACGCGGTGGCCGGGCTAGGCTCCGCGCGTGGCGGCATGATCGTCGAGGCCCACGGCCTGGACACGGACGGCAATCCGGCCGAGGCCCGCTGGGTCCTGCTGGCGGAGGGCGGCGACGGCCCGAAGATCCCGACCGTCGCCACGCTGGCCGCCCTGCGCGCGCTGTCCGACGGACGCCTTCCCGCTGGCGCCGGTCCCTGCGTCGGCCTCCTGCCGCTGGACGCGATCGAGGCCGAGTTGCCCCACCCGAACGTCACCACGTGCGTGGTGCACAGAAATCGAGCCCCGCTCTTCGCGCGCGCCCTTGGCTCCTCCGTGGCGGCCATGCCGGCGGCGGTGCAGCGGCTTCACGAGCCGGGCTGGTGGCTGGCCGCGGCCGGGCGTGCGCGGGTGGATGGTCCCACCACGCGCCTCGCCGGCCTCGTCGCCCGCCTCTTCGGCTTCCCGCCGGCCTCGGACGACACACCGGTGCGCGTGACCATCGCGGCGACGGACATCGGGGAGCACTGGGTCCGCGACTTCGGCGGCCGCCGCTTCGAGAGCCGCCTGCGTCCCGGCATGGAGGGCGGCCTGCGAGAGCGCTTCGGCCCCTTCACCTTCGACCTGGACGTGCCCTGCGACGCGTCGGGGCTGCGGATGGCCGTGCGCGGCTGGCGGCTGGGGCCGATCCCCCTGCCGCGCATGCTGGCGCCCGTGTCGGACGCCTCGGAGACGGTGGATGCCGAGGGCCGCTTCCGCTTCGACGTGACGATCGGCCTGCCGCTCGGCCTCGGGCGGATGGTGCGCTACCGCGGTTGGCTCGTGCCCGGGGCATGAGCGCCGGGGCGGCGATCAGCCCTTGCCGCCCGGCCGGTCCACGGTGATGACAAACAGCCGGTGGTTCGCGATGTCGATGTTGCGGCGCGCCTTCTCGTTCCACACGCGCTCGGCCGTCGGACCGTCATGGAAGGGGCCGTAGCACTCCTCGGTGTTCGGCTCGAGATTCGTCCAGGTTCCGTCGGTGAAGACCCCGCCCCAGACGAAGTAAAGCTTGGGGGAGGTGAGCTGGCTCTCGGGCATCGTCGGTCCTGCTGCGGTGCGGCATCAGAGATAGCGGCGCGATCGCCATTCCCCAACCAGGGCCGGAGAACGTCATCGGCGTGCCAGAGGTTCCCGAAGGTCAGGCTGCCACTCGCGTTCGGCGCGCGACGAGGGCGGGCAAGGCAGGAAGCCTCGCCCCCAGCGCCAGCAATCCCGGCGCGTGTCGCAAGACACCTCCCACCACGGCGGCCCAGCCCATCGGGCGCCGGGCGCGCCCGGCCCAGGCGGCGTGGAACCGATCTGCGCCCTGCCCGGCCAGGATGGCGGCGGCGGCGGCCAGCCCGCCATGCAGGGCCATCGCCATGCCGTCCCCGGTGAAAGAGGGAACGACGGCAGCCTGATCGCCCACGCGGTACAGGCCCGGTGGATCCCCCGGCTCCGGCCGGTGCAGGAATCCGTAGGGAACGCCGGCCACGGCCAGCGGCCGGTCCCAGTCCGGCTGTGCGCCCGCCAGCAACCGGGCTGCGAGGGCAGAACCACCCGCCACCCGCGCCAGGAAGGCGTCGGGCCCCCGCGCAGCGGGGCCGGGATCGCCCCAGAGCGCCGCGCAGAGGTTTGCCCCGCCGACCGTCGGCTGCAGCCCGGCATAACCACCCAAGAAGGGCAGCAGGGCGACCGCGCCGCCCGTCTCCAGCCCGGGCAGGTGGAGCTTCAGGCCCGTGGCCGTGCCGCGCCCGTGCCGCCGCGGATGCCCGCGCAACCCGTGCTTGCCCGTGGCGAGGACGAGAGCCGGCGCCGTGACGACGGCGCCGTCCCGCAACCGGACGCGCCAGCGATCCTCAGCCCGATCGGCGGACACCGCGGCGCCGTGCCGCAGCACCGCCCCGGACGAGACGGCCGCAGCCTGTAGAGCGCTGTCCAGCAGCCGGCGCGGCAACCCCCAGGCCGAAAAGGGCAGGGGAGCCGCCGCGTTCCGCCGTCCCGCCGCCACCCGGACGGACCGGATCGGCACCGCGCCCAGCGCCGGCAGGTCCAGCCCCAGCCGCGCCAGCGCCGCCGCCGCGTCGGGCCCCAGGAATTCGCCGCAGACGCTCTCGCGGGGCGTTACCTCTCGCTCCAGCAGGATCACGCGCCGTCCGCCGCGCGCCAGCGCCGTCGCCGCCGCGCACCCCGCCGGCCCGGCCCCGACGACGAGGACCTCCGCGTCGCTCATCCCGCGTCGCGGATGGCAGAGACGGTCCAGCGGAAGGGCAGGGCCCAGCGAACCTCTGCCCGCACCCCGGCCTTCGCCAGCACTCTTTCCCAGTCCGCACGCACGAAGCCGCGGGCGATGGAGACGGTGCTGTCGTGAATGACCATCGGGTCCATCCGGAAGAGCCGCACCCCCGCCCAGACCGCCGCCCAGGGAATGGGATGGCGGTGCAGGTCGCAGATCATCCAGCCCCGCTCCGCCCGCGCCTCCAGCCAGCGCAGGAAGCGCACGAGCACCGGGTCGGGCAGGTGATGCGCGAAGAGGGAACAGATCACCGCATCGAAGCGCCTGGCGGGATCGAGATCGAACAGGTCCTGCGTGATCCACTCCGCCGGCGTGCCCGCCGCCTGCGCGAAGCTGGCGGACCAGGGCGAGCGGTCCAGCCCCGTCAGCCGCACCCTCACGCCCCGCCGCGCCGCCCAGCGGTGCACGGCCCGCAGCATGTCGCCGCCCCCCGCGCCGACATCCAGCACCGAGAGTTCTGTCGCCCCCGTCTCCCGCACCAGCCGGTCCAGCCACTGAAGCGTGGGACGATAGGCGAGGGTGATCCTGTTGATCCGCTCCAGGTCGCGCAACGCGCCGCGGAAGGCGGGCTCGGTCGCGTCGGCCTCGTCCATCCACTCGTCGGCGGTGGAGCGGGCGTTCAGCATCAGACCGCCGTGAACCGCATCGTCTCGGCGGAGAGGCCCGGCCCGAAGGCGAGCGCCAGCCCGCGCTGCCCCGCCCTCGCGCGCCCCATCATCTCCCGCAGCACGAACATCACCGTCGCGGAGGACATGTTGCCGTTCTCCCGCAGCACCGCGCGGGAGGTGGCGAGCGCGTCGGGCGGGATGTCCAGCCCGTGCATCACCGCGTCCACCACGCTGCGCCCGCCGGGATGCACGGCCCAGAGCTCCACCTGCTCCCGCTCCGTCCCCGCCAGGATCGCGTCCGCATGGTCCGGCAGCGCCCGCGCGAGGGTCAGCGGCACCATGCCCGACAGCGTCATGTCGAAGCCGGCATCGCCGATGTGCCACATGATCTGCTCCCGCGCCTCGGGCAGCAGGGCCGCGTGGAACCCGTCCATCCGCAACCCCTCCTCCTCCGCGCTCACGATCGCTGCGGAGCAGCCATCGGCGAAGAGAAGGAAGCACAGAAGCTGCTCCACCTCCGCGCTCGGCTGCAAGTGAAGGCTGCACAGCTCCAGGTTCACCACCAGCACGCGCGCGTCGGGATCGGAGCGCACAGCATGGCGCGCGAGCTTCAGCGCGTTGATCGCGGCCTGGCAGCCCATGAAGCCGACGACGGTGCGCTCCACCGCGCCGGGCAGGCCGTAGCGGTCGATGATCCAGTGATCCAGGCCGGGCGCCGCGAAGCCCGTGCAGCTTGCCAGGATCAGATGGGTGATCGCGCCGCCGTCGAAGTCCAGCGCATCGAGCGCGCGCGCCGCCAGCGTCGGCGCCTCCGCCTCGTAGCGCGCCATGCGCGTCGCCGTGGAGGGAAAGTGATCCAGCCGGTAGAAGCCGCAGGCCGTCCCCGTGCCGTCCGCCAGCGGCTCCAGCACGGACCAGCGATGCCGGATCTGGGACTTCTCCGCCAGCCGGCCGAAGGCCTGCATCGTTCGGGGCTCGGTGATCTGGTGCCCGGCGAAGAGGCGGAAGGCCTCGTGCACCTCGTGCGGGGGCACGGCGGTGCTGATGCGGTTGATGTAGGCTTCGGGCATGTATCGGTTCAGGTGGGGCTCCGCGGCGGTGCAGCAAGGGCGGCCACCCCAGCCTCATCGATCCGCCCGCTTGGCCGAAAGCGGCTGAAAGCGCTCTCTTCCGGGCTTGAGTTCGGTCTTTGTTCTTGTCCTTTCCGGCCCCCGGCGCCATATCGAGGCCCCAACGGGAAGGGCGCCCATGGACCTCCGCCGCAAGCTCGAAATCCTGGCGGATGCCGCGAAATACGATGCCTCCTGCGCCTCCTCCGGCACCGAGAAGCGGGACAGCCGCGACGGCGGACTCGGCAGCACGGAGGGCATGGGCATCTGCCACGCCTACGCGCCGGATGGCCGCTGCATCTCCCTGCTGAAGGTGCTGCTGACGAATGCCTGCGTGTTCGACTGCGCCTATTGCATCAACCGCGCCAGCTCCAACGTCCCGCGCGCCCGCTTCACCGTGCGGGAAATCGTGGACCTCACCCTCGACTTCTACCGCCGCAACTACATCGAGGGGCTGTTCCTCTCCTCCGGCATCATCCGCTCTCCCGACTACACGATGGAGCAACTCGTCCGCGTCGCGCGGGAGCTACGGGAGACGCACGGTTTCCGCGGCTATATCCACCTCAAAACCATCCCGGACGCCGCGCCGGAATTGCTGGCCGAGGCGGGGCGGCACGCCGACCGCCTCTCGATCAACGTGGAACTGCCCCAACCCGCCTCCCTGAAGGCTCTGGCGCCGGAGAAGGACGAGGGCGCGATCCGCCTCGCCATGGCCGGCCTCCGCACCCGCATCGAGGCGGCGAAGGAGGCCCGGAAGGACGCCGAGATCACCCGCGTCGCGATGTCCGGCGGTCCCCGCGCGGCCGCGCCCCGCTTCGCCCCCGCGGGCCAGTCCACCCAGATGATCGTCGGCGCCGATGCCTCGACGGACGCGACCATCCTCGGGACCTCTGCCAACCTCTATGGTTCCTACCGCCTGAAGCGCGTCTACTTCTCCGCCTACTCCCCCATCCCCGATGCCCCCTCCGTCCTCCCGCCCTCCGCGCCGCCGCTGGTGCGGGAGCACCGGCTCTACCAGGCCGACTGGCTCATGCGCTTCTACGGCTTCTCCACGTCCGAGATCGTCGCGGGCGGGGAGGGCGGGATGCTCGACCTGGAGGTGGACCCGAAGCTCGCCTGGGCGCTGAAGCACCGCGCGATCTTCCCGCTGGACCTCAACCGCGCCGACCGGGAGCTGCTGCTCCGCGTTCCCGGCCTCGGCGCGAAGACGGTGGACCGGATCATCTCCTCCCGCCGCGTGCGGGCGGTGCGGATGGCGGACCTCGCCCGGCTGCGCGTGCCGCTCCGCAAGCTGGCGCCCTTCGTCACCGCCCCGGACCACCGCCCGCGCCTCGGCCTGCTGGACCGCGCCGACCTGCGCGGGCTGCTGGTGCCGCGGGACGGGCTGGCGGACCGGGCGGGTATCCTGCCGGCCGGCCTCGTCGCGCGCCCGGCCCAGCTTTCCCTCTTCGCCGCCCATGCCTGACGCCGCCCGGCTTCCCTACGCCGTCACCCTCGCCGCCCCCGACGACTTCGAGGGCTGGCGCGACGCCGCCCGCGCCCTGGTCATGGCCGAGATCCCGCCGGAGGCCGTGACCTGGATCGTGGAGGGCGACCCCGTTCCCCTCCTGGCCGGCGGCCCGCCCCCTGTGCCGCCCTCGGACGCTGCGCCGCCCCGCGTGCCCCGCGCCTTCCCGGACCTGGCACAGCAGGTGATCCGCCACCGCGACCCCGCCCGCTTCGCGCTGCTGCACGGGCTGCTGCACCGGCTCCAGGCCGAGCGCGCACTGTTGGAGGTCGCCACCGACCCCGCCGTGGCGCGCGCGGAGGCCATGGCCCGCGCCATCCGCCGCGACGCCCACAAGATGCACGCCTTCGTCCGCTTCCGGGAGGTTCCGGTGGATTCGGAGGGCGCCCTCTCCGCCCCGCTGCGCGAGGCGATCCGGGTCGCGGTCCCCAGCACGCCGGCCCCGGCGCGCAACGCTCGAACGGTGGCCCTGGCCCTCCGCAACCTCGGCCCCCTCGGGGACGACCTGCTGGCAGAACCCACCGCGACGCCCGCCGCCGAACCCCCGCGGCCGGCCCCTGTCGAGCCACCGGACGCCGCCTCCCGCTTCGTCGCCTGGTACGAGCCCGACCACCACATTCTCCGCGCCGAGGCCGGTTTCTTCGCCCGCCGCTTCGCCGCCCTCCGCTGGTCCATCCTGACGCCGGAGCTTTCCGCCCACTGGGACGGGGTGGAGGTGCGATTCGGCCCCGGCGCCCGCCGCGCGGACGCCCCCGCCGAGGACGCGGCCGAGGCCCTCTGGCGCACCTATTTCGGCGCCATCTTCAACCCCGCCCGCCTGAAGCCCGAGGCGATGCGCGCGGAGATGCCGAAGAAGTTCTGGCGCAACCTGCCCGAGGCCCGCGACATCCCCCGCCTGATCGAGGAGGCTCCGCGCCGTGTCGCCGAGATGGTCGCCCGCGGTGCCACGCCCCCCGCAGAGCGCCGCCAGCGAGCCGTCCACCTGCCCGCCCATCTCCGCGGCGCGCAGCCCGACCGGCCGGCGAGCGTTGACCCCGCAGCCATGCCCAGCGCCGACCTTTTGTCCGAAAGCGACTACGCCGAGGCCCAGGCCGCGCTCCGCCGCGACCTGCTGGCCCGCAACGACCTGCCGCCCTGGGTCGCCAACGCCACCCAGCCCGTGATGGGCGAGGGCCCGCAACACCCCCTCCTGATGTTCATCGGCGAGCAGCCCGGCGACGAGGAGGACATCCAGGGCCGCCCCTTCGTCGGCCCCGCCGGCCGCCTCTGGAACAAGGCGCTGGAGGAGGCGGGCGTGACCCGCGCCGAGGCCTACGTCACGAACTCGGTGAAGCACTTCAAGTTCACGCCCACGGGCAAGCGCCGCCTGCACCAGTCGCCCGATGCGGGCGACATCACGTTCTATCGCCCCTTCCTCCAGCGGGAGATCGCGCTGGTGCAGCCCCGCCTGATCGTGACGCTCGGCGCCACCGCGCTGCGCGCGGTCTCCGGCCGGGCCATGCCGGTGACGAAGCTGCGCGGCTCCCTGCTGCGGGACCCGGAGGGCCACCCCTTCTACCCCACCGTCCACCCCTCCTACCTTCTCCGCCTGCCCGATCCGGCGGCGAAGGCGCGGGAATACGACCGCTTCGTCGAGGATCTGGGCCAGGCGGCCGCGACGGCGCGGACACTGCCGGTCTAGCGGCGAAGCGCGTCGGCCGGCAGCCCCAGCCGCCGCCGGGCCTGCTCCGCCGGGCTGCCTGGCCAGGGCAGGCGGTCGGCGGTGCGGCCCATCCAGCGGACCAGCGGCGCTTCCCAGGATCGCAGCCCGTGCGCCGGCGTCAGGCCCAGCCGGTCCCGCACCCAGCCCGGCGTCATCTCTACCGCCGCCCGGACCAGCAGCCGCTGCACCGGGCGAAGCGGCGCGGGCAGGGCCGGCGTGCGGCGCATGATCTCCAGGAACTCGAACAGGATCGGCGAGGGCTCCAGACGGTCCCGCATGGATTCGAGCAGTGCCTCCCACGCCGCCGCAGAGGCCGGGGCGCCGAGCGCGCCGTAGAGCCGCGCTGCCGGCACGGCCTCCGCGAAGAGGCCCGACATCTCCTCGGCGGAGAGCGCGCGGACGAAGCGGCGATAGGCCGTGCCGAAGCCGAAGGTGGCAGTGGCCTGGACCCAGTTCAGCAGCTCCACGTCATTGGCCCGGTACGTCGCGCCGTCGGGCGTCCGGCCAGAGACGCGCTCATGCCCGCGGACCACGCCCGCGATCATCCCCTCCGCGACGCTCCGCGCCCCATAGACCGTCACCATGGCCGCGAGCCCCGTGCGCCGGAGCCGCAGCAGCGGATCGCGGCGGAAGGAGGAGTGCTCCCAGACCCCGGTGCGGACGCGCGGCTCCGCGAGTTCGAGGATCACCGCCGCGATCCCGCCGACGAAGAGCGCCACCGGGTTACGGAAGACGCGCCAGGACAGGGAGTCCGGCGCCACGAGCGCTGGCTCGCCGGCCGGCCGGGAGAAATCGACCGACGGCACGCCCGGCCCTGTCAGCAACGCCTGGGCCTGCTCGTCCAACCGGCGGAGGAGGAGGCCTGGCAGCGTGATCGCGGGCATGCCGGGGAAGATGGGGAGTGCGGGGCCGGTCTGCACGCTTCCGGCCGGGGACTGGCCGCCGGGTCTCAGCGTCCCTGATGGCGATCCGGCGGCAGCGCCTCGGGAGCCGTCTCCAGGACGCCGAGCCGGTGCAGCCGCGCGGCCAGGGCCTCGGCGCCCAGCGCGGCGGGGGCGACGCCCTCGTCTATGGCCTGCAGCCAGCCGACCTCTTCCGGCGAGAGCCGCTCCTCCACGCCTGCCGCCCGCAGCACCGCGGCACCATCCGGCGTGGCCAGGAGGTGGTGGTGGACCGCCTCGGCCAGGCGCACCGGGCGGGTCGGGTCCAGGGCGGCCGGCATCAGCCCGCGGGCCGGCAGGGTCAGGCGCAGGTCGGCCAGGTGGTTCAACAGCGCCGCGTTCAGCCGCGCCACCGCCTCCGGCTCCATCAGGCGGGGAACGAGGCCGCCGATCAGCCCCGCCAGCGCCTCGGGATCGTCCAGGCGCCAGGTCGGGCAGGCCGCGCGGAAGGCGGGGTCCTCCAGCTCGGCCACGTCGAGCGCCATGCGCAGCGCCTCGGCCATGGAGGGCTCGAGGAAGCCGATCGTCGCGTGCAGGGACGGCTCCTCGCCCAGCGCCGTCGCGTCGTGCATGACGCCGCGCGGGACGTAGAGCGCATCGCCCGGACCCATCTCGACCTCCGTGGGCGCCCCTTCCGGCACGGCCTGGTTGCGCCAGGGGGTGCGGCGCGTGGGATGCTCGAAGGGCGTGCCGTTCCAGAGGCGCCAGCGCTTCCGGCCGGAGACCTGGAGCACGAGCACGTCATGCGTGTCGAAATGTGGGCGGAAGCCCTGGGCTCCGCCGGCGATGCCGCCGGGCGTCAGGTAGATGTTGCTCTGCACCGCGTGCAGGAAGGCGCGCTCCAGACCGCGGCAGAAGGCGGCCAGCGGCGGGTGATGCTCGTGGAACTGGGACACGACAAGGGTCGCGCCGTCATCGAACAGCGCGTGCAGCCGCGCCGGCTCGATGCGGCCGTCGTCGCGGGCGAAAGCGTCCTCCGGCACCGCGGCGGAGCCCTGGCGGCGGCTGTCCGCCATGGTCACGCGCGGCAGGCGCGCCGCGTCGGTGGCGAGGAAGGCGTCGAGGTCCGGGATGCCCAGCAGGGGGACGAAGCGGTCCGCACGGTCGGCCGGGAAGTGGCGCCACGCCGTCCCCTCCCGAAGGGCGAAGACCGCCTCGGCATCCAGCCCCGCGAAGCCGAGGGCGAGGGACCGCTCCGCGAGGGAGGGCGGCGCCCCGCCGGGCTCGTCCCTCATCCCCGCGTCGTTCCGCCGGGCTCGGCGGGCGCGTCGGCGGGGTCGGCAGGGCGCGGATCGGCCGGCATGGGGGCCGAGGGCGGCGGCTCGGCCGGGGTGACGGGCCGCGGCTCGGGCCGGGCCGGCGGCAGGGCGGCCGGCGCGTCCGCGGGCGGCGTCACGCTCCGCGGCTCCGGCTGCGCCGGCGGGAGGGGCGCGGGGACCACGGCCGGCGGTGCCGGCGGAGTGATTGCCGGCGCGGCGGGTGGGGCAGGGGCGCGCGGCGCCTCGGCGGGTGGGCTGGGCGGCGGCACGGGCACGGGCGGCGGTTCCACCCGCTGCGGCTCCGGTGTTGGGCGCACGGCGGGCGGGGCAGCCGGGGTAGCCGGGGGTGGCGCCGGCACGGCGGGTGGCTCGGTCCGGGGCGGCTCCGTGCGGGGCGCCTCCGGCGCGGGCGGCGTCGCGGTCGGGGGGATGACGTGCGGCTCAGCCGGCGTCGGGCGCGGGCCGCGCTCGGGCACCGGGGCGGCCGCCGGCATGATGACGATGGAGACGCTGCGCGCCACGGCGTTTCCGGTGGTCCGGCTGAACCCGGCCACGCGCGCCTCGGACCGCAGCCGGGTGGCAGGGATGCCGGCCCGCTGCAGCGCCTGGTTGACCGACCGCGCCCGGCGGGCCGCGAGCTGGACGCTCGTCTGCTGCCCGCCCTCCCGCCGCGCATGGCCGAGGATGCAGGCGTTGCGATCGGGCTCGTTCTTCAGCAGGTCGATCGCGGTGGCCAGCCCGTTGCGGGCCGCGTCCGTCAGGCGGTCGCTGCCGGCGCCGAAGGGCACCTCGAAGACATCGTCCTGCAATTCCTCCGCGCCGATGCAGGAGAAGGCGGGCCGGGGCGTCGGCGCTGGCGCCGGGCGTTGCTGCGCGAGCGCCGGGGTGGCCAGGAGGAGCGCGGCGAAGGCCGCGGTGGTCCGCAGGGTCATGCGCAGGGTCATGCAATGAGGTTCCGTCATGCCGCGGCGAGGGCCCCGGCTTCGGTCAGGCGGGCGAGAAGGGCGTCGGCGTCGACCGCCGGGTGGGCGGCGCGCAGGGCCGCCGGATCGACCTCGCGGCGGGAGAGGAGCCAGCCGGCCGCCTCCGCCTCGGGCGGGGAGAGGGCGGTGGTCCCGGCCCCCGTCTTGAGCACCCATTCCGATCCGCGGCGGACCGGCTTCAGCCCGGGCGAGAGCACGCGGAAGGAGGGCGCCTCCCCGTCGCCGGCGGGGGCGGCCTCGGCGGCCCGCTCCGCTTCCAGCCCGCGCCAGGCGAGGAGCTGCACGCCGCCGCGGCTGTAGCGCGCGTCGGCGACGTGGCGGGCCAGGACCTGGAGAACCTGCGGGTCGCGCGCCAGTTCCGCGATCCGCTGGCCGAGCTGGGCGGCGCGGGTGGTGAGGGCGAACTGGGCCGCCGGCGTGCCGTCCTGCCGCGGCAGGGGCTGGCGGAAGATCGGCTCCTGCAGCGCCCGCTCCGCGAGCATGTTCGCGAGGTCGAGGCCGATCGGCGCGTTCACGCCGTAGGCGACGTGGACGGAGGTCGCGCCCTCCGCCAGCGCGTCGTGGTACCAGCCGCGCGGAAGGTAGAGCAGGTCGCCCGCCTTCAGGAGCACCTTCTCCCGCAGCGTGCCGCGCGCCCGGTCGTGATGCGCCTGGCCGAGGTTGCGGAAGGCCGGGTGGGGGATCGGGTAGTCGGCACGGCCCGACCAGATGTTCCAGGTCTTCTCCCCCTCCACCTGCACGGCCCAGACGTCATGCGTGTCGAAGTGGGTGGGGAAGGCCTTGTGAGCCTGGAAGGAGATGTAGACGTTCGCCTGGGCGCGGCCGAAGCCGTTCTCCTCCAGGCATTCCGACACGCTTGCGAGGCCGGGGGTGAGGCTGTCCACGTCGTTCAGCACGACGGAGGCGCCCTTCGCGACCCATTCCTTCAGCTTCCGCGCGTCCGGCTGGAGCACCGGCGTGTTGTCACGGGAGGTCGCGCGGGTGCAGTAGGCCTCGGCCGGGACGGGCTGCGCGTCCATCTGCATTTTCAGCGACTGGGAGGACCAGATGTGCGTCTGGTCCAGCAGCCGGTCGATCACCCGCCAGGACAGCACGGAGGCGAACTTCCCCGCCCCGCCCTTGATGTGCAGGGGTTGCTTGTCGTGGAACTCCGCGAGGAACCGCGCGGGGTCCATCGGGGCGAGCAGCTCGGCGAGGGTGAAGGCCATGGTGGGCCCAGGTTAGCCGGAACGGGGCAGGGCGCCAGGGGCCGGGCGGCCGCGATCCGAGACGGGGGCTTGAACGCGGCGTGACGGTTCTCCGCCGCGCTTGCGCCGGGCGCCGCCGGGGCCGAACCTGCGCCCCGACGGCCGGGATTCCGGCCGCGGGAGGTCGATCGCCATGCCGGATGACGTGACCCCGCCGCCCCGAGGGGCTGCCGAGGCGGAGGGTGCCAGCGGGCTGCGCGCCGAGATGCTGCGGGAGGGTGAGGCCGCGCTGACCCGGCTGGCGCCGTCCCTGCCGCCGCCGGCCGCGGCGATCCTGCGGGCGCTCGGCGCTTCCGTTCCCCTCGACGAGCTGGCTGGCCAGCCGGCCGAGGCGCTGGCGGCCGAGGCCGCCTCGCTCTACGGCCTGGCGGAGACCCGGCGGAAGGGTGAGGCGCGGCTCCGCCTGACCCCGCCCGAGGGCGGGCGCGGCGCCGGGGCGGTGGCCGAGATCGTCACGGACGACATGCCCTTCCTGGTGGACAGCGCCCTGGCCGCGCTGACCCTGTCCGGCCGCACGGTGCGCCGCCTGCTGCACCCGATCCTCGGGGTGACGCGGGACGGGTCGGGGCGGCTGACCGCGGCCGGTCCGGCCAAGCCGGGCGGGCCGAACGAGAGCATGATGCGGATCGAGATCGCGCCGGGCGCCGCCCGCCGCCTCGGCGCCGGCGCGCCGCCGGTGGAGGACTGGCCCGGCGTGGAGGCCGCGCTCGCCCGCGCCATGGCGGAGGTGCGGATGGCGGTCGCCGACCATCCGGCCATGCTCGCCCGGCTGAAGGCGGCGGAGGGCGAGGTGGCCGCGGCGCCGGAGGGCGAGGAGACGGCGGCCTTCCTGCGCTGGCTGGCCGAGGACAACTTCGTCCTGCTCGGCCACCGGCTCATCCACCTGCCGCCGGGCGGCGGGGCGATGGTGGCGGAGGACGGGCTCGGGCTGCTGCGGGACGAGTCCGTGCCGGTGTTCGACGCGCTGCGCGACCTCTCGGCCGTGCCGGAGCGGGTTCGGGCGTCGCTCGCCCAGCCGGTGGCGCTGAACGTGGCGAAGGCGAACACCCGCGTGCGTGTCCACCGCCCCAGCCATGCGGACGTGGTCGCCACCCGCATCTTCGGGGCGGGCGGGCAGGTGGTCGGCATCCGGCTCTTCATGGGACTCTTCGCCGCCACGGCCTACAACCGCAACCCGCGCTCGATCCCCTGGCTGGGGTCGAAGGTCAGGCGGATCCTGACGGCCTTCGGCGCCGCGCCGGACAGCCATGACGGCCGCGCCTTCCAGTCCATCCTGGACACCTGGCCGCGCGACGAGCTGTTCCAGGCCGATGAGTCCGAGATCCTCACGGGCGCCCGCCGGGCGCTGGACCTCGCCATCCGACCGCGCCCGGCCCTGGCGCTGCGGCGCGATCCCTTCGGCCGCTTCGTCTCCGCCATCGCGTGGCTGCCGCGGGAAGGCTTCGACACCCGTCTGCGGGAGCGGGTGGGCCGGCTGCTGGCCGCCGCCCTGGAGGGGCGGCTCTCGGCCTTCTACATCGCGCTCGGCGATGCCCCGCTCGCCCGCGTGCACTACGTCATCGGCACCGACCCCGCCCGCCCCGCGCGGGTGGACGAGGCGGTGCTGGAGGCGGCGATCGCCCGCGCGGCGCGCGGCTTCTCCGAATCGCTGACCGACGCCCTGGCCGAGGAGGCCGGGGAGGCGGAGGGCGCGCGCCTGTCCGCGCGCTGGTCCGACGCTTTCCCCGCCGCCTACACCGAGGCGCTGACCCCCGATCAGGGCGTGGCGGACCTGCGCCTGGCGGAGGCGGCGCTGGCCGCGGGCCGGCCCGTGGCGACGGTCTCCCGCACGCCCGGGGACGGGCCGCGGCGCCTGACGCTGCGGCTGGCGAATCCCGGTGGGCCGCTGCCCCTGGCGGACGCGCTGCCGCTGTTCGAGAGCCTCGACCTCCGCGCGATCGAGGAGCAGCCCTACCGCCTGACCCCGGCCGGGGCAGAGCCGGTGGTGCTGCACCTCTTCGGCCTGGAGGCCGGGGTGGAGGTGCCGGAGGACCGCTTCGACGAGATCCTGGACGCGCTGACCGCGCTGCTGGAGGGCAAGGCGGAGGCGGACGGCTTCAACCGGCTGAGCCTGCGCGCCGGCATCACGTGGCGGGAGGCCTGGCTGCTGCGGGCGGTGTTCCGCTGGTGCAAGCAGGTGGGCTTCGCCTTCTCCCAGCAGGCGGTGGAGGGCGCGCTGGCCGCGAACCCCGATGCCGCGCGGCTGCTGGTGGACCTGTTCAACGCGCGCTTCGACCCGGATGCCGCGGACCGTGAGGCGCGCATCGCGGCGGCGGATGCCGGCTGGGCGAAGCTCATCGACGGCGTGGCCGATCCCGATACGGACCGCATCCTCGGGCGGATGCGCACCGCGCTGGATGCGGTGCTGCGGACGAACTACTTCCAGGGCAAGGACTACCTCTCCATCAAGCTGGAGAGCGCGCGGGCCGGCGACATGCCGGACCCGCGGCCCTGGCGGGAGATCTTCGTCTCCGCCATGCACATGGAGGGCTGCCATCTCCGCGCCGGGCCGGTGGCGCGCGGCGGCATCCGCTGGTCCGACCGGCGGGAGGATTTCCGCACGGAGATCCTCGGGCTGATGAAGGCGCAGCGGCTGAAGAACGTCATCATCGTGCCGACGGGCGCGAAGGGCGGCTTCATCCTGAAGGGGGTCGTCCCGCCGCCCTCCGAGCGGGAGGCGTTCCAGGCGGCCGGCGTCGCGGCTTACAAGACCCTCGTCCGCGCGATGCTCGACGTGACCGACAACTACGCCGCCGACGGGAGCGTGGTGCCGCCGGAGCGCGTCGTGCGGCTGGACGGCGACGACCCCTATATCGTCGCCGCGGCGGACAAGGGCACCGCCACCTTCTCCGACATCGCGAACGCGCTCTCGGCCGAGTACGGCTACTGGCTCGGCGATGCCTTCGCGTCGGGCGGGTCGGCGGGCTACGACCACAAGGGCATGGGCATCACGGCCAAGGGCGCCTGGGTGATGGTGGCGCGCCACTTCGGCGAACTTGGCCGCGACATCCAGGCGGAGCCCTTCACTTGCGTCGGCGTCGGCGACATGTCGGGCGACGTCTTCGGCAACGGGCTGCTCATCTCCCGCCAGACGCGGCTCGTCGCCGCCTTCGACCACCGTCACATCTTCCTCGACCCCGATCCGAATCCGGCGACCTCCTTCGACGAGCGCGCGCGGCTCTTCGCGCTGCCCCGCTCATCGTGGGCAGATTATGATGCGCGGCTGATCAGCGAAGGCGGCGGCGTCTTCCCACGCAACGCGAAGACGATCCCGCTCTCGCCGCAGGCGCAGGCGCGGCTCGGGCTGATGAAGGATCGTGCGGAGCCCGCGGAGGTGATGCGCGCCATCCTGAAGGCCGAGGTGGACCTGCTCTACTTCGGCGGCATCGGGACCTATGTGAAGGCGAGCACGGAGAGCCAGGCGGAGGCGGGCGACCGCGCGAATGATGCGCTCCGCATCGACGGCCGCGACATCCGCGCGAAGGTGGTGGGGGAGGGCGCGAATCTCGGCGTCACCCAGGCCGGCCGCATCGAGGCGGCCCGCAGCGGCGTGGCGATCAACACGGACGCGCTGGACAATTCCGCGGGCGTCAGCACCTCCGACCACGAGGTGAACATCAAGATCCTCCTGGCCGCGGCGGAGCGCGGCGGGCGGATGACGCGGCGCCAGCGCGACGACCTGCTGGAGGAGATGACGGACGAGGTCGGGCGGCTGGTCCTGGCCGACAACGCCGCGCAGTTCGTCGCCGTCTCCATGGAGCGCGCCGCGGGTGCGGAGGCGCTGCCCGCCCAGGCCGCGCTGATGCTGCGGTTGGAGGCGGCGGGGTTGCTCGACCGCGCGGTGCTCGGCCTGCCCTCCGCCACGGAGATGGCGGAGCGCATCGGAGAGGGCGACGCGCTCACCCGGCCGGAGATCGCGGCGCTGCTGCCCGTCGCGAAGCTCTGGCTGACGGATGCGCTGGAGGACGGGACCCTGGTGGACGACCCGGCGCTGCTGCCGCTGCTCGCCGCCTATTTCCCGCATCCTCTTCAGGAGCGCTTCCCCGACCTGATCGCGTCCCACCGGCTGCGGCGAAACCTGATCGCGACGATCCTGGCGAACGAGGCCGCCAACCGCCTCGGCCCCGCCGGACTCGCGCGGCTGGCGACCGACAGCGAGCCGGAGACGGTGGTCCGTGCCGCGTATCTCGCAGAGGATCTCTTCGACATCGGGGAGGCCGCGGCGGCCCTGGATGGTGCCGCTCTTCCGCCCGCGGCCCGGCGCGACGCGCTGCTCGCCTTGCGGCGCCTGCACGAGGCGGCGGCGCGGGAACTCGTGACGGACGGCACGGCGCCGCTGCAGGAGGCCGCCGCCACGCTCCGGCCCGGGGTGGCCGCGCTCGTCGCCGAACTGCCGCCGCCCGATGGGAGCCTCCTGCCCGAGGCGGCGGCGCGCCTGGTGGCGGGGGCGGATTCACTGCACGCCGCGATCGGCATCGTGCGGCTGGCGGCCGGCGCCGGCGTCGCGCCCGCGGCCGCCGCCGAGGCGTGGGGCTCGGCGGGGCGCGGCTTCGGCCTGGACGCGCTGCGCGCCGCCGCCCTGGCCGCGCCGGCGCCCGGTGCCTTCGGCCCGCGAGCCCGCGCCGCGCTGCTGGACGACCTCGGGGCGCTCCAGGCCCGACTGGCCCGGGCGGCGCTGGCCGGCACGGCGCCGCAGCCCTCGGCCGAATCCCTGCGCCTGGCGCGCGAGGCCGCGGCCCAGTCGGACCTTGCGGCGGTCTCCGTCGCTCTGCGCGCCCTGGCTCGCGCGGCTTGAACGACCTGTTGCGCCGCCCTCCCCGGACCGCGTCCGCCGGGATTCCGATATTCCCGGACTGCCCCTCTGACCGATGCGGGGGTCCGGGGGGCCTCAGGCTCCCCGGCGGAGGGTCCGGGAGGCGGCGCCTCCCGGGGCCGCCCGAGCCACGGCAGGATCGATACGCGTGAATCGTCGGGAGTTTTCCTGGGCCCTGTATGACTGGGCGAACAGTGCCTTCCCGACCGTCGTGACGACCTTCGTCATCGCGACCTGGTTCACCCGGGCTGTCGCGCCGGACCCCGTGGCGGGGCAGGCGATGTGGGGGTGGATGCAGACGCTGGCGGGGGTGGCCATCGCGCTGCTCTCCCCGGTGCTGGGAGCGGTGGCGGATGCCGGGGGGCGGCGACGGTCGATGCTGGCGATCTGCACCCTGGCGGCGGCGGGGGCAACGGCAGCGATCTGGTTCGCGCAGCCGTCGCCGGGCTGGGCGGTCTTCGTCCTCGCCTGCGTCGGTCTCGGCACCATCGCCTTCGAGGTCGGGACAGTCTTCTACAACGCGATGCTGCCGACGGTGACGACGTCGGAGCGGATGGGGCGGATCTCCGGGCTGGCCTGGGGGCTGGGCTATGCGGGCGGGCTGGCCTGCCTGCTGCTGTGCCTGTTCCTGCTGATCCGGCCGGACCCACCTTTCTTCGGGCTGGACAGGGCGGCGGGGGAGCCGATCCGGGCGACGGCGGTGCTGGTCGGGCTATGGATGCTCGTCTTCGGATGGCCGGTGCTGGTGATGCTGCGCGACCCGCCGCGGCCGCAAGGCCAGCCGCGCCCGGGCTGGGGGGAGGCGGCGCGGGGCGGGCTGCAGGAGATCTGGTCGGTGCTGCGCGGCCTGCCGGCGCGGCCGAACATGCTGCGGTTCCTGGTCGCCCGGCTGTTCTACACGGACGGGCTGAACACGCTCTTCGCCTTCGGCGCCATCTTCGCCGCCGGCGTCCACGGGCTGAGCTTCGAGGAGGTGCTGTATTTCGGCATCGCCATGAACGTCTCGGCCGGGTTGGGCGCAGCGGGGTTCGGGCTGATCGAGGACCGGCTGGGATCGCGGCGCACGGTGCTGGTCGCGCTGTGGTGCCTCGTGGTGCTGGGGATCGGGCTGGTGATGGTGACCTCGGCGACGGTGTTCTGGGCGCTGGCGCTGCTGCTCGGGCTGTTCTTCGGGCCGGCGCAGGCGGCGTCCCGCACGCTGATGGCGCGGATCGCCCCGCCCGAGGAGGTGACGGCACATTTCGGCCTGTTCGCGCTGTCGGGACGCGTGACGGGCTTCATCGGCCCGGCGGTGCTGGCGGGCGTGACCGCGGCCACGGACAGCCAGCGCGCGGGCATGGCGACGGTCGTGGTCTTCATGGCAGCGGGCGCGCTGCTGCTGGCCGGGGTGCGGGAGCGGGGCTGACGTCCCAAATCCGGCGACCCTTCCGAACAAGTGAGGCGCCGGTCTATGCTGCCAGACCAGGGAAGAACGAATCCAAGGAGCCCAGAATGCGGGATCTATCTCGCCGTGGCCTGATGGTCGCCGGTGCCGGCCTCACGCTCGCGGCGCCGCGGCTGGTGCGGGCCCAGGGGGCGCAGCAACTGGCGATCGCGACGGGAACCACGGGCGGCGTGTACTACCCGCTGGGCGGCGGCCTCGCGAACATGCTGTCGCGGCAGATCCCGGGGATGTCGGCCACGGTCGAGGTGACGGGCGGCTCCGTCGCGAACCTTCAGCTCCTCGGCGCGAACCGCGTCGGGCTGATCTTCACCCAGGTGGATGCAGCGGTGGACGCGGTCCGCGGGAATGACCGCTTCCGCGGCCGGCCCGTGCCGGTGCGCGCGATCGCCGTGATCTACACCAACCGGATGCAGGCGGTGACCGTGGCCTCCACCGGCGTCCACTCCATCCCGGAGATGCGGGGCAAGCGCGTGTCCACCGGCGCGCCGGGTTCGGCGACGGAGGTGATGGCGCTCCGCCTGATCGAGGCGGCCGGGCTGGACCCGCAGCGGGACTTCCGCGCGCGGGAGAGGCTGAGCCCGGCGGAGTCCACCAACGCCATCAAGGACGGCAAGCTGGACGCGTATTTCTTCGTCTCGGGCATCCCGACCAGCGCGATCACCGACCTCGGCGCGACGCCGGGCGTGCAGATCGTGATGATCGACCACGACACCTACACGCCGCGGATCGTGGAGAAGTACGGCCCCGTCTACTTCAACGAGGTGATCCCCGCCGGCACCTATCCGGGGCAGCGCACCGACAACAAGCAGATGTCGGTCGCGAACATCCTCGCGGTGCGGGAAGACATGCCGGCCGAGATGGTCACCCGCCTGCTGCGCGTGACCTGGGACGGGCGGGAGGACCTGGCCCGCACCCACTCCGAGGCGCGCAACTTCACGCTGGAGGGCCAAAAGACCGCCGCGGCGGGCGTGCCCTGGCATCCGGCGGCGGAGGCCTTCTGGGCCGCTGCCGGCGCGCGGCTGGCCTGATCCGGTGCGGGGTGGCGGTGCGGCTGACCTGATCCGGCGCGCCCGGCCATGAGCGCCAGCACGCCGCAGGACGGGCCGCCCGGCGCTGCCCCGCCGCTGCCCTCCTCTCTGCCGCCGGAGGTGGACCCGTCCTCCCTCGACGCCGCGACGGCGGCGAAGGTCGAGGCGCTGATCGAGGAGGAGGAGGGCGCGCAGCACCGCTTCCGCGGCGTGCTGGCGGCCGTCGGCACGGGCATCGCCGTGGTGATGAGCCTGTTCCACCTCTATGCCGCGTGGGACATCGTGCCCACGACCACGCTGCGCTTCCTGCATGTGGGCTTCGCGCTGGTTCTCGGCTTCTATCTGTTCCCGGTGCACAAGCGCTTCCGGCACCGCTTCATGCCGTGGGACGCGCTGCTGATCGCGGCGGGGGTGTTCGTCACCTACTACCTCATCGCCGGCGGCGACGACCTGCAGGACCGGACGATCTTCCCGGAGACGATGGACCTCGTCGTCGGCTGGGCGCTGATCCTGCTGGTGCTGGAGGTGACGCGGCGCACCACGGGATGGGTGATGCCGGTCGTGGCGATCCTGTTCATGCTCTACGCCTATTTCGGCAATCACCTGCCGCCGCCTTGGGCGCATCGCGGCTATGATTCGGAACGGCTGATCCCGCATATCTCGATCGGGCTGGACGGGATCTTCGGGACGGCGGTGGACGTGTCCGCCACGCTGATCATCCTGTTCACGATCTACGGGGCGATCCTGCAGCTCTCGGGCGCCGGGAAATTCTTCGTGGACTTCTCCTTCTCGCTGACGGGCGGGAAGGCGACCTCGGCGGGGCGGACGGTGGTGCTCTCCTCCTTCCTGCTGGGCGGGCCCTCGGGCTCGGGCGTCGCGACCACCGTCACCATGGGCACGGTCGCGTGGCCGATGATGAAGCGGGTGGGCTACCGCCCGGCGGATGCGGGCGGGCTGCTGGCGGCAGGGGGGCTGGGCGCGATCATCTCGCCGCCCGTGCTGGGGGCCGCGGCCTTCCTGATCTCGGAATACCTGAAGATCGGGTACCTCGAAGTGCTGAAGATGGCGGCGATCCCGACGCTGCTCTATTACGCGTCCCTGCTGTTTATGGTAGAACTGGACCAGCGCCGGATCGGCGCGGCGGGGGCTGCCGTGGAGGTTCCCACGGCGACGCCGGCCTGGGAGCTGGTGCGGCGCTACGGGTTCCACTTCTCCTCGCTGATCGCGATCATCGTCTTCATGGTGCTGGGCTACTCCTCCACGCTCGCGGTGCTCTACGCGATGGGGGTGGCGGTCGTGCTGTCCTTCATCCGGCGGGAGACGGCGCTCGGGCCGTCTCGGCTGACGCAGGCGCTGGCCTCGGGCGCGGTGCAGTCTGTCGGGATCGCCGCGACCTGTGCCTGTGCCGGGATCATCGTGGGCGTGATCACGCTGACAGGGCTCGGGCTGAAGTTCTCCGACATCGCGATCGATCTGGCGGGCGGCAGCCTGCTCGGGACGGCGCTGGTGACGGCGCTGATCGTGTGGATCGTGGGTTTGGCGGTGCCGGTGACGGCCAGTTACATCATCTGCGCGGTGGTGGCCGCGCCGGCGCTGACGAAGCTCGGCGTGCCGGACTACGCGGCGCATATGTTCGTCTTCTACTACGCGGTATTGAGCGAGGTTTCGCCGCCCACCGCGCTGTCGCCCTTCGCCGCGGCGGCGATCACGGGGGCGGGGCCGTATGCGACGACGCTGCAAGCCTGGAAGTACACGCTGCCGGCCTTTGTGCTGCCCTTCGTCTTCGTCACCGATCCGGAGGGGGTGGGGCTGCTGCTCAACCTGACCGCGTCCATGACGTGGCTGGACGTGGCGTGGCAGATCATCCTCGCGACGCTCGGGCTGGCGGCGCTGGCGGCGGCCTGCCAGGGCTACTTCCTGCGGCGGCTGTCCGTCGCCGAGCGGGTGGGGTTCACGCTGGCCGGGCTGCTGCTGGTCTTCCCGGCGCTGCTGGAAGGGCTGGTCCCCTGGATGCCGGCGCCGCACTGGGTTGGCCTGGCGCTTGCTGCCGTGCTCCTGGTTTGGCAGGCCAAGGGACCAGCCCTGAGCCGGACCTGACGCTGGACGAGGGCTCCATGTCCATTCGCGCCGATGATCGCGGGGTCCGGGGGCCCCGCTGGGCCCCCGGTGGTGGGGTCTGGGGAGGCCAGGCCTCCCCAGGTCAACCGTTCAGGAAGCCGATGCCCCGCGTCCTTCCCCTCCTGCTCGCCCTGCTCCTCCCGGCCTGCGAGAGCACGACGGGAGAGGATCTCGTCCTCGGCGCGGAGAACCTGCTGCGGGCGAGCGTCTTCCTGCCGCCGCGGCTGAGCGACGGACGACCCGCGCCGCTCTCCGCGCCCGACAGTGACCTTCCGGAGGCGGCGGAGACGGCGCCGCAGGGCCCGGCGATCCTCCTCGCCTATGGGAGCCAGCGGAAGGTCGCGACGCTGCTCCAGGGCACGGGGGAGCAGCGGATGTGGCGGTCCGACGACGGGACGGTGGTGGCGACGGACGGGGCGCGGGTGGTGGCGACGGCGGGGCTGGCGACCTCCATCGCGGCCACGCGGCTGGACGGGCCGGACCCGCTGAACGATCCCCTGTCGCTCCTGAACCAGCCGGCCGTGGCGCGGCGGGTGGTGGACCTGATGCCGTCCAGCCGCGATCCCGCGCGGATGCGCTTCGGCCTGTCGCTGGAGTGCCGGATGCGCGCCGTGCCGATCGAGGGCGCGATCCTGGTGGAGGAGCGCTGCGGCGGCGGCGCCCGCTTCACCAACCGCTACTGGGCCGATCCGTCCAACGGGGCGATCTTCCGGTCCGAACAGTGGGTCGGGATCACCGACCGGCCGATGGTGATCGAGGTGCTCAGCCCGCCCGCCAGCTGAGTCCGGCGCGCCGGACGCGGGCCGCGACATAGGCGAGCCAGAGAAGCTGCAGGAGCAGTGGCGGCACCACGACCAGTGGCTTCACCCGCGGCGGCAGGGCCGGGAAGATCAGCGCGAGGGCGGCCTGGAAGAGCACGAAGCCGCCATGCACCGCCGCCACCATGTGCACGCCCATGCCGGAGCGCTGGGCGAGCTGGTAGAGGTGGGTGCGGTGCGGCGTGCTCGGCCGTTCGCCCATCAGGACGCGGCGCACGAGGGTGAAGCCCGTGTCGAACAGGTGCGCGAAGAGCAGCAGCGGCACGATCAGGAAGGAGATCTGCGCCGTGTCGAAGCGGGCGCAGGCCACCGCCAGCACGGCCAGCATGAAGCCGAGGAACTGGCTGCCCACGTCTCCCATGAAGATGCGGGCGGGGTGCAGGTTGAAGGGCAGGAACCCCGCCAGCCCCGCGACGAGGAAGAGGGCGGCGGCGTAGACGAACCAGGCGCCCTGCTCCGCCGCGATGGCGCAGAGGGCGGCGCAGGCGACGAGCAGGGACCCCGCGACCAGCCCGTCCATCCCGTCCATGAAGTTCACGGCGTTGGTGCAGGCGACGATCCAGAAAAGCGTCAACAGCGGCCCGGCAAGGCCGAGGTCTACGACGCCGATCCAGGGCAGGGCGAGGCGCGTGACCACCAGGCCGCTCGCCATCGCGACGAGGGCCGCGCCGCACTGCGCGGCCAGCTTGTAGACGAAGCGGAAGTCCCGGATGTCGTCGACCAGGGCAACGGCGGCGATGGCGACGGCGGCCAGGATGGTGCCGATGAACTCGGCCTCCGCGATGCGGGCATAGCGGGCGGTGCCGAAGAGGACGACCATGCCCGCCACGAAGGCCGCGACGATCCCGACGCCGCCGCCCTTCGGCGTGGGCCGGGTATGGGCGGTGGCGGCGCGGCGGGTGGGGTCGTCCAGGATCGGCCAGGCGATCATCAGCCGCACAAGGGTGGCCGAGAAGGCGGCGAGCAGGCCCGCGAAGGCGAGGTGCTGCGAGAAGGCGATGGCGCGCGTCACGGGGTGATCCGGGCGGGGTCCAGGCTGGCGTAGACGTCGCCGGAATTCGCCTTATGGGGCAGGGCGGCGATCCAGTCCCGCATCGCGTCGGCTCCGGCCGGGGCGGGCAGGGCCAGCCGCATGCTCTCCCCGAGGCAGGCGTTGAAGCGGTAGGGGGCGAGCGCCGCGAGCCGGTCCAGGCAGGCGAAGGCGACGTCCCGCTGGATGGTGGTGAACTCGAAGGAGAGCGCGCGGGGCGAATGTGTGAGGCCGGCCAGGGCCTCGGCCTCGAAGCCCTCCACGTCCAGCTTGATGAAGTCCGGGGGGCCGTGGGCGGCGGACAGCATGTCCAAAGTGGTC
This sequence comes from Muricoccus radiodurans, assembly GCF_050154705.1. Taxonomy (GTDB): domain Bacteria; phylum Pseudomonadota; class Alphaproteobacteria; order Acetobacterales; family Acetobacteraceae; genus Roseomonas; species Roseomonas radiodurans. The sequence continues at coordinate 5,335,189 of NZ_CP189561.1, forward strand.
ACGGGCCGGGCGATCGCCGCGTCCCAGTCCTGCCCCTCCCAGCCCGCGGCGCCGGCGGCCGCGGCGACGAAGGCGGCGGAGGCGGTGGCGACCGTGGGGTTGCGCGTGTTCAGACGCAGCGTCGCTTCCCCCGGCGCGGCGCCGACGAGGGCGGGGACGAGCGCGACGCCGGGATCGCGGCCGAAGAGGAGGCGCAGCAGCCGTAGCAGCCGGGGCTGGGGCTCCACCGCTACGGCGCGGGCGCCGAGGCGGCGAAAGCTGGCGGTGCGGTCCCCGACATGGGCGCCCACGTCGAAGCCGAGCTCCCCGGGGCCGAGGAAGCGGGCGGTGAAGGTGTCCAGCGCCGCAGCGCGGCCTGGCGCGTAGTAGGTGCGGAGCGAGGCGCCGATCGCCTTCGCCGTGGTCACGGGGTGAAGACCAGGGCGCAGCCGCCGGCGGCCTCGGGCGGGACCATCAGGCCGGCCGGCGTCTCCGTGGCCGAGGGCAGGGCGGCGCGGGTCCGCGCCATGTCGGCGCTGGCGAGCACCATGCCGGCCACCATGGGCAGGGCGGGCGGGGTCACGCCCGGCAGGAGCGCGTCCAAGGAATCGGGCGGCAGGATGCGGACCCGTGCCTCGCCGGGCAGGGGCAGGGCGAAGCCGCCCGCCGGGTCCGGCTCCAGGGCGAGGCCGGAAAGGCGGGAGAGGCGTGCGGCGCTCTCCGCCGGCCGGTCGGAGACGAGGATGGCGGCCCGCAGCGCCGTGACGGCGTTCGGGTGGTCGAGCCAGCGGTCCTGCCAGAGCAGCTCCGGCGTCAGGTGGCGGACGAGCTGAACCCGGCCCTCCGGCGCGTCGGGCAGCGGCAGCCGCTCGAAGCGCGCGACCGGCCCGTCCGGCGCGTCCACGGGGCGGGAGAGCGGGGCGATGCCGGGGATGTCCAGCCCGGCGCGGCGCAGCCGGGCGAGGTTGCCCTCGGAATCCTCCATCCCCAAGGCCAGGATGTGGGCGCCCGCGAAGCGGTCGAGCATCGCGCCCAGTCCGTTGTCGGGCAGGGCGGGATCGAGGATCGCCAGCAGCTCGATATAGCCCTGGCGCAGCATGGCGCAGCGGTTGCCGGTGCCCAGGGGCTCGCCCGGGCGGCGGGACTGGCGGGCAACCGGGGTCAGCGCGAAGCCCAGCCGCTCATACGCGGCCCAGAGCGCCGGTCCGTCCCGCGTGCAGACGCCGATGTGGTCGAGGCCGGTCGCGCTGGTCATGGGACTAAGTCGCCGGACCCGCCTCGTAATGGGGCAGGCGCCAGGCCTCCGGCTCGGCGGCGGCCTCGTCGTACCAGCGGGCGACCAACGGGTGGGCGCGCAACGCGTCCACGTAGCCCTCGCTGCGGGCGGAGATCTCGGGACGGTGGGTGATGAAGCGCGACACGACCGGCGCGTACATGATGTCCGCCACGCCCATCGCCGCGCCGTGCAGGAAGGGGCCGCCGGTCGCGTCCAGCGCCTGGGCCCAGACGGCCTCGATGCGCGCGATGTCCGCCAGCGCCTCCGGCGTGCGCCCGCGCCCCGGGAAGTCGCCGCCAAGGTTCATGGGCATGGCCGAGCGCAGGCCGCGGAAGCCGCCATGCATCTCGGTGGCGATGCTGCGCAGCGTCGCGCGCAGCGCGCGGTCCGCTGGCCAGAGGGAGGGCTGGATCTCCGCGCAGTACTCGGCGATCGCGAGGCTCTCCCAGACCTTCGCGCCGCGGTGCTCGAGATAGGGCACGAAGCCCGCGGGCGTCGCTGCCTTGACCGCCGCAGTGCTCCCACCGGCCAGCGGGATCACCACCTCCTTCACGTCCAGCCCGGCGAGGTGCACGGCCAGCCAGCCGCGCAGCGACCAAGAGGAGTAGCGCTTCGTCCCGATGAAGAGCGTGCCGTCGGCGCCGGGCTCAGCCATGCGCGGGAACTCCCTTGGAGGTGGAGTACTCGAAGTGCAGGGCCTCCCCCGGATGGACGCGGGGGTGGATGGCGTGGGCGGCCATCGCGGCCTCGGAGAAGCCCTGGAGGATGAGCTTCAGCTTGCCGGGATAGGTGGCGACGTCGCCGATGGCGAAGATCCCGGGGCGGGAGGTCTCGCAGGTGGCGGGCGTGACCCCGATGTGGTGGCGGTCCATCCCGAGGCCCCATTCCGCGATCGGGCCGAGTTCCATGGACAGGCCGAAGAAGGCGAGGAGGTGGTCCGCCTCCACGTCCCGCTCCTCGCCCTTCAGGGTGGCGAGGGTGACGTGGGAGAGGGTGCTGCCGTCGCCGCGCAGGCCATGGAGCTGGTAAGGGATCGCCATCTCGATCTCCCCGCGCACGGCGGCCGCTTCCATCTGCGCGACGGATTCCGGCGCGGCGCGGAACTTCGGGCGGCGGTGGACCATCACGACCTTCGCCGCGATCTCCTTCAGGGACAGCGCCCAGTCGACCGCGGAATCGCCGCCGCCGGCGATCACCACGCGCTTGCCCCGGAAATCCTCCCGCCGGGCGACCATGTAGCGGACGGCGCCGGAGCGCTCGTAGCGCTCCAGGTCGTCCAGCGGCGGGCGGTTCGGGCCGAAGGCGCCGGCGCCGGCGGCGATGATGACCGCCTTGGCGCGGATGCTGTCGCCCTCGCTCGTGCCGAGGTCGAAGTGGCCGTCCTCCTCGAAGAGCCGCTCGACCTTGCGGCCCAGCAGGTAGGTCGGGGTGAAGGGCTGCGCCTGCTCCTGGAGCTGGGCGATGAGGTCGGCGCCGTTGACGCGGGGATGGGCCGGGATGTCGAAGATCGGCTTCTCCGGATAGAGGGCCGCGCACTGGCCGCCGATCGCCTCCAGCGCGTCCACCACCACGCAGCGCATCCGCAGCATCCCGCACTCGAACACGGCGAAGAGGCCGACGGGGCCGGCCCCGATGATGGCGACGTCCGTCTCGATATGCGCGGTCATCCGGCGTTCCGCTCCTGACTTGGGCGGGGGTGATACAGCGGGGGCGGGGGAGGGGGAAGGCGACGGCTTGCCCCGCACCCGCCCGGGCGGGCAGATTGCCCCCGCTCATGACCCCCCCGATCACCCTGACCCTGCCCGACGAGGCGGCGACCCACGCGCTTGCGGCGCGGGCGGCCGGGCTGGCGCGGCCGGGCGACGCGATCCTGCTGGAGGGGCCGCTGGGCGCCGGGAAATCCGCCTTCGCGCGGGCCTTCCTGCGGGCGGCGGCCGGCGATCCGGGGCTGGAGGTGCCGTCCCCGACCTTCACCCTCGTCCAATCCTACGATCTGCCGGGGCGGACGGCGCATCACCTCGACCTCTACCGGCTGGACGGGCCGGGCGGGCTGGTGGAACTCGGCTGGGACGATCTGCGAGAGGGAATCCTGTTGGTGGAGTGGCCTGACCGCCTGGGCGAGTGGGCGCCGGCGGATGCGCTGCGGCTGCGGCTGACGCCGGCCGGGGACGCTGATGCGCGGGACGCCGCGCTGTCGGGCTGGGACGCCCCCCGGCTCGCCGCCCTGGCCGCGGCGGTGGCGGTATGAGCGCGGCCGACGCCTTTCTCTCGGCGAACGGCTACCGCGAGGCGGCCCGGGCGCCGCTGCCGGGCGATGCCGGGCACCGGCGCTACGTCCGGCTGACCGGCGGCCCGCGCCCCGCGATCCTGATGGACGGGTCGGAGGCCGCCTCGGTCGGGCTGCCCTCGGCCGCGGCGGACCTGCTCGCCTTCCTGCGGGTGGACGCGCATCTCCGCTCGCTCGGCCTCTCGGCACCGGAGGTGATCGCGGCCGACGTGCCCGGCGGCCTGCTGCTGCTGGAGGATCTGGGCGACGACACCCATGCCGCGCTGCTGGACCGGGGCGCGGAGCCCCTGCCGCTCTACCTCGCGGCGATGGAGGCCCTGGCCGTGATCCACGAGGCCGCGCCGCCCGCGGGCCTGCCGCCCTGGGACGGTGCGACGATGGCCCGGGCCGCGGCCGCGACCTTCCTGGAGTGGTGGTGGCCCGCCGCCCTCGGCGCACCGCCGACGGAGCCGCAGCGGGAGGGGTTCCACGCCGCCCTCCGCGCCATGCTCCAGCCCTTCGAGGGCGCGGGCGGCTTCGTCCACCGCGACTTCTTCCCGGCCAACCTGATGCGGTTGGGCCGCCCCGGCCCGGCGGCCACGGGGCTGCTGGACTTCCAGGACGCCGCGGTGGGCCACCCCGCCTATGACGTGGTGAGCCTGCTGCAGGACGCCCGGCGCGACGTGCCGGAGGCGGTGCAGGAGGCGGCGCTGGCCCGCTACCTCGCGCTGCGGCCGGGGGTGGACCCGGACGCCTTCGCCGCGGCCATGGCCGCCATGGCGGCGCAACGGCACCTGCGCGTCGCCGCCCTCTGGGTGCGGTTGCAGCGGCGGGACGGGAAGCCGAGCTACCTCATCCACGGCCCGCGCTGCTGGCGCCTGCTGGACCGGGCGCTGGCCCATCCCGCGGCCGCGCCGCTCGCCGCCTTTCTGGACGCGGAGGTGCCGCAGCGCCTCCGCGCGAACCCTCTGATGGAATCTGCCGCATGATCACCCTCTCGCGCGGCATGGTGCTGGCGGCCGGGCTCGGCACGCGGATGCGGCCGCTGACCGACACCACGCCGAAGCCGCTGCTGACGCTGCGCGGCCGGTCGCTGCTGGACCACGCGCTGGACCGGCTGGCCGAGGCCGGCGTGGGGGAGGCTGTGGTGAACGCGCACCACCTCGCGCCGCAGATCGTGGCGGCCTGCGCGGATCGCCGGGCGCCCCGCTGCACGGTGCTGGTGGAGGACACGCTGCTGGAGACCGGCGGCGGCCTCCGCAACGCCCTGCCGCATCTCGGGGACACGCCCTTCGCCGTGGTGAACGGGGATGCCTACTGGCTGGACGGTCCCACCCCCGCCCTGCGCCGCCTCGCGGCCGCCTTCGACCCGGAGACGATGGACTCGCTCCTCCTCCTCGTCCGCAGCGCGCTGGTGGAGGGCGACGTCGGGCTGGGGGACTTCCTGCTCGATCCGCTGGGACGCGTGCGGCGGCCGAAGGAGCGGGAGATCGCGCCCTACACCTACACCGGCGTGCAGATCATGCACCCCCGCCTGCTGGACGGGACGCGGCCCGGCCGATTCGGCCTGATGGGCCCTTGGCTGCGCGCCATCGAGGCGGGACGCCTCTACGGGCTGGTGCATGACGGCGCTTGGTTCCACCTGTCCCGGCCCGAGGACCTGCCCCGGTCCGAACGAATGCTGGACTCCGGGCTGGTGAAAATGTTCTAGGCCCGTTCCTCGACGCCTGACGGGGGAAGAGGGCGCGTTGAACCTGTTCGAGATCCCGGCCCATCGTCCGTTCCTGGACGACCTGGCCCATGGTGTGCTCGCGATGGTGGGGGGAGCCGCGGGGGGCGGGGACCCTGCCGCGCTGGCCCGCACCACCATCCTGCTGCCCACCCGCCGCGCCGCCCGCGCGCTGCGGGAGGCGTTCCTGAAGGCGTCCGGCGCGCAGGCCCTGCTGCTGCCGCGGCTGCGCGCGCTCGCGGGCCTGTCCACCGAGGATGCGGAGGAGCTGTCCCTCCCGGTGCTGCTGGACCAGCCGCCGGCGGTGGACCCGGCCCGTCGGCTGGCGGTGCTGACGGACATGGTGATGCGCCTGCCACCCACCTTCGGCGGTCCCGGCAGCCCCGACCAGGCGTGGCGCCTGGCGCAGGAGCTGGCGACGCTGATGGACGAGATGGCGCTGGAGGGGTGCTCCCCCGACAAGCTGCCGGACCTCGTCGCTGGCGACCTCGCGCAGCACTGGGAGATCACCCACAGGTTCCTGACCGCCGCCATCCAGCAATGGAACGGCTGGCTGGAGGAGCAGGGGCTGATGGACATCGGCCCCCGCCGCGTCGCCGCCCTGCGCGCCCAGGCGGAGGCGTGGAAGGCGCGCCCGCCCGCCGATCCCGTCATCGCGGCCGGCATCGGCATGGGCGGCACGATCCCCGCCGCCGTGGACCTGCTGCGGATCATCGCCCGCCTGCCGAACGGCGCCGTGGTGCTGCACGGTGCCGGGGAGGAGATGGACGCGGCGCTGTGGGAGCATCTGCGCGACGCGCACAGCCACCCGCTGAACGGCGTGGCGCGGCTGCTGCGCGGGCTGGACGCCACGGCGGGCGACCTGCGGCCCTGGCCGGGACTGGCCCCCGATGCGCCGGCGCCCAACGCGGCCCGCGCCGCGCTGCTCGCCCGCGCCCTGCGGCCGGAGCAGGGCATCGCCTGCTGGCAGGATCTGGACAGCGAGCGCTGGCGCCCCGCCCTGGACGGCCTGGACCTGTTGACCGCCCCGGACGAGGCCGGCGAGGCCACCGCCATCGCCCTTCTTCTGCGGGAGGCGCTGGAGACGCCCGGCGCCCGCGCGGCCCTCGTCACGCCGGACCGCGACCTCGCGCGCCGCGTCTCGGTGGAGCTGGCGCGGCACGGGGTGCTGGCGGATGACTCCGCGGGACAGCCGCTCGGCCACACGCCCGCCGGCGCCTTCCTCCGGCTCATCGCGCGCATGGTGGATGAGGGCTTCGCGCCCGTCCCGCTGCTCGCCTGCCTGAAGCACCCGCTCTGCGCGGCCGGCTGGTCCCGGATGGACTGGATGAACGCCGTCCGGGCCCTGGAGCGGCGCGTGCTGCGCGGCCCGCGCCCCGGCCCCGGCCTGGACGGGCTGCGCGCCGCGATGGAGGCGGCGCTTGCCGAACCGGAGCGCGACGAGAGCGAGCGCGGGCGCGAACGCCGCCTGGAGGACCGCGACCGGCTGCGGCGCCTGCTGGACCGGCTGGAGGCCGCACTCGGCCGCTTCCGCGAACTGGACGCCCGCGTGCGCCCCCCGGCCGACCTGCTGGCAGACCATCTCTCCGCGGCGGAGGCGCTCGCCTCCGACGACGACCGTCCGGGTGGCATGCGCCTCTACGCCGGGGAGGAGGGCGAGCCGTTGGCCGTCCACCTCGCATCCCTCGAGCCGGCGATGCGCGCCCTGCCGCCGCTGGAGGCGCGCGCCTGGCCGCCGCTCTTCGACGCGCTGCTGGAGGGGCCGCTGGCGCCGGGCGTGCGCAACATGCGCGGGCGCAAGGGCGCGTCGCACCCGCGCGTGCAGATCCTCGGCCTGCTGGAGGCGCGGCTGCAATCCTTCGACCGCGTCGTGCTCGGCGCGCTGGAGGAAAGTGTGTGGCCGATCGCGACCGATCCCGGCGCCTGGATGAGCCGGCCGATGCGCATCGCCTTTGGCCTGCCGGCGCCGGAGGCGCGCATCGGCCGTGTCTGTGCGGATTTCGTGCTCTCGGCCCTCGCGGCGCCGCGCGCCACGCTGTCCCGCGCCCGCAAGCGGGCGGGATCGCCCACCGTGGCGGCGCGGTGGATCACGCGCATCGAGACCTTCCTGAAGGGCCAGGCGCTCGGTCCGATGGAGGCGTCCCCGGCCAGCGGCTGGGCGGGGCTGCTGGACGTGCCGGACCAAGCCCGGCCCTGCACACGCCCGTCGCCGGCCCCGCCTGCGCATCTGCGCCCGCGCCGTCTCTCCATCACCGATGTCTGGCTGCTGAAGGCCGATCCCTACGCCTGGTACGCGCGCCGGGTCCTCGGCCTTCGCCCGCTGGACGACCTGGACGCGCAGGCCGATGCGGCGGAGTACGGCAACATCGTCCACGCGATGGTCGCGGAGTGGCTGCGCCTCTGCGACGGCGATCCCTGGTGCGAGCGCGCCGTCGCGCATTTCGGCGATGCCCTGGAGACCTCGCTGGCCGCCCACGCCCCGCGTCCCGGCCTGATGGCCTATTGGCGCCCGCGCCTGTCCCGCATCGCGGAGTTCGTGCTGGCGACCGAGCGCGCCCGGAGCCATGTCGCGCGGCGTCACACGGAGGTGGTGGGCGAGCTGCTGCTGGAGGGCGGCGTGACGCTCTACGGCCGCGCGGACCGGGTGGACCTGCTGGCGGATGGCAGCCTCGCCATCCTCGACTTCAAGACCGGCGAGCCGCCGACGGGCGCGAAGATGACCGATGGCCGCGAGCCGCAGCTGCCGCTGGAGGCGGCGATGGCCGCCCGTGGGGCCTTCGCCGGCATTCCCGCCGCCGCCGTGTCGGAGCTGGCGCACTGGAAGGTCTCGGGCGGGTGGGAGGCGGGCGAGGTCCACCTCTTCAAGCCGCGCGGCACGACGCTCGAGGAGGTGACGGAGAACACGCTGATCGGCGTGGAGGCGCTGGTCCGAGACTTCCTCCTCTCCGACCGGCCCTTCATCGCTCGCCCGCATCCCGACCGCTCTCCCAAGGGTGGCGAATTCGACCACCTCTCCCGCATCCGGGAATGGGGTGGTGCGACCGGGGGTGACGCGTGAACGAAGCCCTCGCCGCCCGGACGCGTGCGACGATCGCGCAGCAGTCCGCTTCGGATCCGCGGATCTCCGCCTGGGTGGGGGCCTCCGCCGGGTCGGGCAAGACGAAGGTCCTGACCGACCGCGTGCTGCGCCTGCTGCTGCGGGAGGACGCGGCGCCCGGCCGCATCCTCTGCCTCACTTTCACCAAGGCGGCGGCGGCGGAGATGGCCACGCGCCTCGCGAAGCGCCTGGGCGAATGGTGCGTCATGGCCGAAGGGCCGCTGCGCGCCGAGATCGAGAAGGTGACCGGCGGCTTCGTGACGCGCGACGAGGTCGAGGCGGCACGCCGCCTCTTCTGCCGCGTGCTGGAGCAGCCGGGCGGGATGCGGATCGTGACGATCCACGCCTTCTGCCAGTCGCTCCTCCGCTCCTTCCCGCTGGAAGCGCAGCTGCCGCCCCAATTCGCGCTGCTGGAGGAGGCAGACAGCAACGCCCTGCTGGCGGAGGCGCGGGAGGCCGCGCTGGCCGGCGGGATGGTGCCGCCGGAAGCGCTGTCCGGCCTCGCGCGCCTCGTCTCCGCCGACGCGATGGGGAATGCGGTGCGGGAGCTCGTGCGCCATCGCGACCGGCTGGCGCCGCTGATGGCGGGCGGCTGCGGCGCGGTGCTGCGGGACTGCCTCGGCCTGCCGGATGGCGAGTGCGAGGAGGATCTCGCGCGGCTGGTGACGGCGCCGCCGGCCGGCCTGGTCGAATCCCTCCGCACCCTGGCGCAGCACAAGAACAAGGGACCGCGCGAGGCCGCGACGGCGCTTCTCGACATTCTCTCCCTCGCCGAGGCCGAGCGCTCCGGCCGGTGGTCGGATTGGTGCGCCACCCTCTTCACCCAGGCGGGCGACCGTCGCGCCGCGCTGGCGAAGTTCGACGAGCTCACCGCCGAGATGGGACGCCTGGAGGAGATCCTGGCGCGCTGGAGCGCGCACCGCCTGCTCGGCGCGACGGACGCGCTGCTCTCCGCCGCGCGGCCGGTGCTGGACGACTACCGCGCCCGCAAGGCGCGGCGCGGCGCGCTGGACTTCGACGACCTGATCCACCGCGCCCAGGCCCTGCTGCGCGATCCCGGCTCGGCCTGGGTGCTGTTCAAGCTGGATGGCGGGCTGGACCACATCCTCCTCGATGAGGCGCAGGACACGAACCCCGCGCAATGGGGCATCGCGCAGGCCCTGGCGGAGGAGTTCTTCGCGGGCCGCGGCACGCATGAGCCGGGCGAGCGCACGCTCTTCGTCGTGGGCGACGAGAAGCAGAGCATCTTCGGCTTCCAGGGCGCCGACGCGCGCGGCTTCGCGGAGTGGGAGCGCCGCTTCGACGCGCAGGTGACCCGCGGCGGCGGTGCCTTCGAGCGGGTGCCGCTGAACGTCTCCTTCCGCTCCTGCGCGCCCGTCCTGTCCCTGGTGGATCGCGTCTTCGCGGACGGCCCCGCCCGCCGCGGCGTGGTGCGGGACGGGGAGGCGCTGATGCACTCCACCGACCGCGCCGGCGAGGCCGGGATGGTGGAGATCTGGCCCTTGCTGGAGCGGGCCGAGAGAAGCGAGGCCGAGCCCTGGGTCGTGCCGGCGGATCCCGTGCAGGCCCATGACGCGGAGGCGCAGCTCGCGGAGGCCATCGCCGCCCGCATCCGCCACATGGTGCAGCACGAGACCCTGCCGGCCCGCGGCGACCGGCGGATCAACCCCGGCGACGTGATGGTGCTGGTGCGGCGCCGCACCCGCTTCGTGGACCTGCTGGTGCGCGGCCTGAAGCAGCGCGGCGTGCGCGTGGGCGGCGTGGACCGGATCGCGCTGGTCGAGCAGATCGGGGTGATGGACCTGCTGGCGCTGTGCGACGCCATCCTCCTGCCGGAGGACGACCTGTCGCTCGCGGCCGCGCTGAAGTCGCCGCTGGTCGGGCTGGACGATCACGCGCTCTTCGCGCTCTGCCACGGCCGCCGCGGCCCCCTCTGGTACGAGGTGACGAAGCGCCTGGGCGAGGACAGCGAGATCGGGCGCGCCGCCGACTGGATCGCCCGGCTGGCCTCCCGCGCCGACCTCGTCACGCCGCACGCCCTGCTCTCCGAGATCCTCGGCGAGCATGGCGGCCGCGCCCGCCTGCTCGCGCGGCTCGGCGCGGAGGCGGCGGAGGCGCTGGACGAGCTGCTGTCCGCCGCGCTGCGCTACGAGGCGCGGCACCCGCCCTCCCTCCAGGGCTTCGTCCACTGGCTGCGCCAGGGCGGCGCGACGGTGAAGCGGGAGATGGAGGGCGCGATGGACGCCGTCCGCATCATGACCGCGCACGGATCGAAGGGGCTGGAGGCGCCGGTCGTGATCATCCCCGATATCGGCCGCGGCGGCGCGCGCGACGTGCTGCTGTGGGAGCGGGGTGGCGGCGCGGAGGGCGCGAACCGGCCGGACATCCCGCTCTGGGCGCCGCGGAAGGAGTTCCAGGCCGAGGCCTGGCGCCGCGCGCGCAGCACGGCGGAGGAGGCCGCGAACGAGGAGGAGAACCGCCTGCTCTACGTGGCGCTGACGCGGGCGGAGGACCGGCTGATCGTCTGCGGCCTGGCCCCGGCGCGGGAGCCAGCGCACCCGCCGTGGCACCGGCTGGTGAAGGAGGGCTTCTTCCGCGGTCTGGAGGCGGGCGAGGACGGCTTCGCCCGCGTGCGCTTCGACCCCACGGCCTTCGGCCTGACCGATGTGGCCGGCTTCGGCGAGGAGGGTTGGAGGATCACCTGCCCGCAGATCGCCCCGCCGCGGGAGGAGCGCCCGACGCTCCGCGCCGAGGCCGAGACGCTGCCCGCCTGGGCCACCCGCCCCGCGCCCGAGGAGGCGAGCGCCGACCCCTTCGCCCCCTCGCGCGCGGAGGGCGAGGCGGAGGTGCCGGCCGCGGCCCCGCACGGCGCCGCCGACCCCGCCGGGCGCCGCTTCCGCCGGGGGTTGCTGATCCACGGCCTGCTGCAGCACCTGCCGGAGCATGACGAGGCGGAGTGGGAGTCCATGGCCCGCCGCCACCTCGCCCGGCCCGGCCACGGGCTGGACCCCTCCGAGCAGGCGGCCACGCTGGCGGAGACCCTGGCCGTGCTGCGCCACCCCGCGCTGCGCGAGGCCTTCGGCCCGGGCAGCCTCGCGGAGGCGCCGCTCGCGGGCGTGGTGGACGGGCTTCCCATCGCCGGGCAGGTGGACCGGCTGTGGATCGGTCCCGACCGCGTGCTGGTGGTGGACTACAAGACCAACCGCCCGCCGCCGGAGACTGTGGCGGCGGTGCCGCCCGCCTATCTCCGCCAGATGGCCGCCTATCGCGCCGTGCTGGGCGCGGCCTGGCCCGGGCGGCGGGTGGAGTGCGCGCTCGTCTGGACCTGGTCGGGCCATGTGATGGCGCTGCCCGACGCGGCGCTGGACCCGCACGCGCCAGGGCGGGGCGGGCGCTAGTCCTCCCGCAGCGTGGAGACGGGGTCGCTGGCCGGGAAGGTCTCCTCCAGCGCCTCGTCCAGCTCCTCGTCCTGCGCCTTCTTCCGGTCCTCCGCGGAGGTGGGCTTCGGCATCTCGGGCGCCGGGCTGGGGCGGGGCGTGTCGGACATGGTGGGCCTCCTTCTCCGACGCGAAGGATAGGCGCGGCCGCCACGAATGGCTTGCCGGATTCCGCCCTCCCGTGACATTCAGCCCACGAAGGCCCGCGTTCAGCGGGCCCCGAGGAACGTCCGGCATGATCACCCGTCGCACCCTCGGCACGGCCGCGCTCGGCCTGCCGCTGCTGCACCGCCCCACCGCCGCGCAGAACGCCGCCGGCAGCTATCCCGAGCGGACCGTGACCCTCGTCGTGCCCTGGGCCGCCGGCGGCTCCACCGACGCGGTGGCGCGCATCCTCGCCGCGAAGCTGTCGCAGGACACGGGCAAGGGTTTCGTGGTGGACAACCGCACCGGCGCGAACGGCACGATCGGCTTCTCCTCCGTCGCGCGTGCGCGGCCGGACGGCTACACGGTGCTCGTCGGCACCGTCTCCACCTATGCGATGGCGCCGCACCTCTACCAGCTGCCCTACAACAACGAGACCGCCTTCACCGGCGTCGGGCTGGTCGCGTCGCAGCCGATGATCCTCTGCGTGCCGAAGGCGTCGCCGCACCAGACGCTCGCGCAGTTCGTCGCGGCGGCGAAGGCGCCGAACGCCCGGATGGTCTACGCGAATTCCGGGGCCGGCTCCTCCACCCACCTCGCGACCGAGCTCTTCCTGCAGGCGGCCGGCATCCAGATGACGGATGTCGGCTACCGCGGCGGTGCGCCGGCGGTGCAGGGCACGCTGGCGAACGAGGCGCAGATGATCGTCCAGGCCGCGTCCGGCGTGCTGCCGCTGATCCAGTCCGGCGACCTGCGCGCCCTGGCGATCAGCAGCGCGGAGCGGTCCCCCGTCGCGCCCGACGTCCCCACATTTAAGGAGCAGGGTTTCGACGTGGTGGTGGCGGAGCACATCGCCGTGCTGGTGCCCGCCGGCACGCCCGCCCCGATCGTGGCGCGCCTGAACGAGCTGTTCCGCGCCGCGGCCACGGCGCCGGAGACGCGGCAGCGCCTGGCCGCGCTGGCCACCGTGCCGGAGGAGCAGCGGCCGGAGGAATGGGCCGCCTACAACGCCGCCGAGAACGCGAAGTGGCGCGAGGTGATCCGGAGCCGCAACATCCGCGTGGAGTAGCCGCGCCATCCCGGACTGCGCGACATCGGCGGGCCTCGCGGCCCGTCCCCGGATCTGATGCCACGGTGTCGCGCGAGGCCCGCCCCGGCCGCGCGGAACCCCTTCACGGACGGGGCGGAAGGGTTCGGGTCATGCGCCACCTCGCGATTCCGCTTCTCACGCTGCTCGCCGCGCCCGCCCTGGCGGAGGTGACGCGCTTCGAGGTGACGGAGAGCGTCCCCGCCTTCGAGGGCCGCTCCTTCGAGGGCACCGGGCCCTATGTCCGCATCACCGGCCGCGCCACGGTCGCGGTGGATCCCGCCGATCCGCGCAACGCGATCATCGCCGACCTGGACCGCGCGCCGCGCAACCCGCAGGGGCGGGTGGAGGCGGTGGCGGACGTGGTCATCCTGCGCCCCGCCGATCCGGCGCGCGGCAACGGCACGCTGCTGGTGGACGTGCCGAACCGCGGGCGGAAGCTCGCGCCGCAGCTCTTCGACGACAGCGCGCAGCCCGGCGCCAACAACGCGCAGGCCGCGGCGGATGCGGGCATCGGGTTCCTGCACCGGCGCGGATACTCCATGGCCTGGATCGGCTGGCAGGCCGACATCCCCTCGGAGCCGGGGCAGCTCGCCCTGCGCGCGCCGGTGCTGGCCGGCGTCACCGGCCCGATGCGGGACGAGTTCCTCTTCGACCACACGCGCAGCCCGGCCACCGCCACGCTGACCTGGCCGATGGCCGATCCGGCGAACCTGTCCGTCACCGTGCGCGCGCACTGGTCGAACCCGCGGCAGACTCCGGCGGGCCTGTCCATCCGCGCCACCGGATCGCAGACGGTGGAGATCACCCGCCCCGCGGAGGGCTTCGACGCCGGTGCGCTCTACGAGGTGACCTACACCGCCCGCGACCCGGCCGTGCTCGGGCTGGGCTTCGCGGCCACGCGGGACGTCACCGCCTTCTTGCGGCGTGAGGGCCGGGCGGAGAACCCGCTGGCCGCCAATGGCCGCTCCTCGATCCACCACGCCATCGGCTTCGGCGTCTCCCAGTCCGGGCGCTTCCTGCGGGACTTCCTCTGGCTCGGCTTCAACGAGGACCTGCGCGGGCGTGTGGTGTTCGACGGGCTGATGCCGCACATCGCCGGCGGGCGGCGCATGGCGACCAACGTCCGCTTCGGCAATCCCGGCCGCAACGCCCGCCACCCGCAGGACCCGGCCTGGCAGGCCGATACCTTTCCCTTCACCTACGCGGTGATGGACGACCCGCTCTCGGGCCGGCGGGATGGGTTGATGCTGCGCTGCCGCCTGACCGGCACCTGCCCGCGGGTGATGCAGACGGATTCCGAGCACGAGTGGTGGGCGTCCCGCGCCTCGCTCCTCGTGACCGACACGGTGGGGAACCACCACGACCTGCCGCCCGACGTGCGCGCCTACATGATCGCCGGCACGCCGCACTACGCGAACCCCGGCGAGACGGCCCGCCGCGCACCGACCATGGCGCTGGCCGTGAACCCGATGCATGCCGGCCCGCCCATGCGTGCCCTGCTGGCGGCGATGCAGGCCTGGATCGCGGAGGGGGTGGAGCCGCCCGCCAGCCGCGTGCCGATGCGCGCCCACGGGACGCTGATGGAGGCCGCGGGGGCGGTCCCCGCCGGCATCCCCGGCCTGCCCTATGCCGGCATCTTCACCGGTGCCAGCTTCTCGGACCAGACCGTGATGCCGCCGCGGGAGATCGGCACCTATCCCGTCTTCGTCCCGCGCGCGGACGCGGACGGCATGGCGATCGCCGGGATCCGGATGCTGCCCCTGGCCGTGCCGCGGGCCAGCTACACCGGCTGGAACCCGCGCGCGCCGGGCTACGGCGCCGGCACGCTCTTCCCGCTGCAGGGCGCCGTGGTCCCCTTCGCGGCCACGCGGGCGGAGCGGCAGGCCTCCGGCGATCCCCGCCCCTCGATCGAGGAGCGCTACCCCGGCGCGAACGCCTATGCCGAGGCGGTGCGGGCCGCCGCTGCGCGGATGGTGGCGGAGCGCCTTCTGCTGCCGGAGGACGCGGCCCGCGCCGCGGAGCGGGCGGCGCTCGGGACGCTGGCGCAGCTCAGCCCCTGACGGACCCGCCGGCCGGCGCCGGCCGGCCCGTCGGGCACGATCCGCACCGTTCGCGCCAGCTCCGCACGGCCATGGGCTTGTGGATCAGATCGAACTCCGAGACCCCATCCAGCCCGCGGGAGGGGGAATTCGGCGGCGTAAGTGGACGATCCCTCCCGCGGGGTTGAACACCCGGGCGATGAAGCGGGCGTTCCAGAAGGTGGAGCCGTTCTTGCGGTGGTTGAGGATCTCGGTCGCGCACTCCCGCCGCCCCTTGATCGCCTCCCGGACCGCGGCCGCCGTCGCGGGGTCGGGGTCGGTGCCCTGCAGGACCCGGCAGTCGCGGCCGATCACCTCCTCCGGCGCGTAGCCTGTCATGCGCAGGAAGGCCTGGTTGACGAAGATGATGGGGTTGTCGCGCTGGTGCGGATCGGTGACGACCATCGGCATCCGGGTCATCTCGACGGCGGCGAAGAAGGTGCCGGAATGCGGGTTGCGGAGCGCGCCGGCGCCCGTGTCGCACACCGCCGGCAGGCTACCGGGCGAGGTCCCCGGCTCAGGGTCCGGACGCCCGCGTCGTCCGTGCCGGGCGCCCGGCCTGGGACCGGGGTGCCCGCCGGCGCTCAGGCCGCCAGGGCCTGGACCGCCTGACCGTTGCGAACCTGGACGAGGGTGAAGAGCCCGCCCGGTGGACAGGGCTCCATCGCCACCACCTCCGCATCCGCGCCCAGCAGGTCTGACAAGGCAAAGTCGGGGTGCCAGCCCAGCACCCGGGCCAGCGGCGCCATGCTGCGCTCCGCCCACCAGCGCAGCCCGTCCTGCGCGGCGAAATGGTTTACGAAAAGCAGTTGCCCGCCCGGCCTTACCACGCGGGACATCTCGGCGAAGAGGCGCCGCGCATCCGGCACCACGCTCGCCGTGAACATCGCCACCGCGATGTCGAAGGAGGCGTCGTGGAAGGCCATGCGCTCGGCATCCATCTCCACCAGGCCCTCAACATGGGTCAGGCTCTCGGCGGCGACGCGCTCCCGCGCCTTTTCCAGCATCTCCCGCGACAGGTCCACGCCGACCACCCGCTTGTCCCGGCGGTAGCGGGGCAGGGCGAGGCCGGTGCCGACCCCGACCTCCAGCACGCGGGTGCCGGGCAGCCGGTTGACGGCGGCGACGGCACGCTTGCGGCCGAAGGAGGAGACGCCGCCGAAAACCGTGTCGTAGACGCCGGCCCAGCGGCGATAGGCCTCCCGCACCGCCCCGGCGTCCAGCACCGCGCGCTTGTGGTCGCGCAACGGCTCGGCGCTCAGGTCTGGGGTCCTCGCCATAGGGTTCCTGGGGGTCCGTCTCGTAAGGGGACGCGGCAGGGGCCGCGAGGTAGCAGCCGCTATCGCAGCGGGCCGGGGGACGCAAGCACCGACGGCGTCAACCCGGCGGGAGGGGCATGGTTTCCCCCGCCCGGTCAGCCCGGGCGGATGAGGCGGACCCGGCGCCCCTCCACGCCGAGGGCGAGGTCGCCGCCCCGCAGCGCCAGCGCGTCCTCCCCGAAGACGCGGCGGCGCCATCCGGTCAGGGCGGGCAGGTCGGCCGGGGCCTCGGCCGCCAGCCGGTCCAGCTCCTCGGAGGAGGCGAGGAGCTTCGGAGCCACCTGGTGCTCCTCCGCCTTGGCGGCCAGCAGGACCTTCAGCAGCGCGACCAGGGCCGGGGAGGGGGAGGGACCGACCCGTTCCCGCGGCAGCTCCGGCAAGGCGTCCTCGGGCAGGGCGCGCGCCTCCTCGATGGCGGCGAGGAGGGAGGTGCCGGACTTGCCACGGGCGAAGCCCTCCGTCACGCCGCGCACCCGGGCGAGGGCGGCGGCATCCGCCGGGGCGGTCGCCGCGACCTCCAGAAGCGATTCATCGCGCACCAGCCGCTGGCGGGGGATGTTCACCCGCTGTGCCTCCCGCTCCCGCCAGGCCGCGACGGCCCGCAGGGCGCCCAGGAAGCGGCGGTTCCCGGTGCGCGGCCGCAGCCGCTCCCAGGCGCGATCGGGGTCGGTGGCGTAGGTGGCGGGGTCGGCCAGCTCCGCCATCTCCTCCGCCACCCAGTCGAGGCGGCCCTCCCGCGCCAGGCGGTCGCGAAGCGCGACGTAGATCCGGCGGAGATGCGTCACGTCCGCCGCGGCATAGGCGATCTGCGCCGGGGAGAGCGGCCGGGCCGACCAGTCGGAGAAGCGGTGGGCCTTGTCGATGGACGCGTTGGCCAGCGCGCGGGCGAGGCTGTCGTAGCTCGCCTGGTCGCCGAAGCCCGCGACCATGGCCGCGATCTGCGTATCGAAGAGCGGCTGCGGGGTCGTGCCGAAGCGGAGGTAGAAGATCTCCACGTCCTGCTTGCAGGCGTGGAAGACCTTCGTGACGTGCTCGTCGGCGAGCAGGGCGCCCAGCGGCGAGAGGTCGAGCCCCGGGGCCAGGGCGTCCACCACGGCCGTGTCGCGCTCGCCGCCGAGCTGCACGACGCAGAGCTCGGGCCAGTAGGTCCGCTCCCGCATGAACTCCGTGTCCACCGTCACGAAGGGCTCCTGGCGGAGCCGCTCGCAGAGCGGCACAAGCTCTTCGGTGGTGGTGATCAGGACGGGGTCGGGATCGGTGTGCGGCGGCGGGCGACGGGACATTGGGGCGGCGATTTAGGGGAAAATCGCCTGCGTCACAAATCCGCCGCCGCTGCTTACCCGCCCTGCGGACCGGGCAGCGCGCCGGGCTGGGACGGGGCGCCGCCCACGTACCAGTAGAAGGGGGCCGCCCGCTCGCTGATGGCGACGGTCGGGTCCCGGACGCCGGGCCGCCACACGGCCTCCAGCGGCAGGCGGTCGGCCATGAGCAGGGCCGCCATCGCGTCCCGCACCCGTGCCTCGCTGCGGTAGTACTGGTGGCCGACGAGGTTCCAGGCGCTGTCCCACTGCGGCGCCACCAGGCCGGCGAGGTCCACGAGGTAGCTCATATCCAGCACCCGGACGTTGTCCGGCAGGCTGCCATCGAGCGGCGGACCCTGGGCGCCGAGCCGGGGCCCGTTCATCGGTGCGCTGAGCCGGTTCAGCACGGGGTCCTCCGGCAGCACGAGGGCGGTCACGCGGTCGGCCATGTCGGCCAGGGGGCGAAGGGCGCCGGGATCGTTCAGCGCGTCATGGGCCACGTCCGCCGCCGCCAGCACGACGTTGCGGAACAGGCGCGGCAGCCCGTTCTTGAAGCGGCGGAGCGAGGCCTGCACCGCGTGCTGCAGGGCCCAGGCCCCGGAGCTGTGGACGAGGAGGAAGGGATGTAGCGGCGCGAGGCCGCGGGCGTGCAACTCCTCGAAGAGGCGGGCGACGGCCTCTCCGGAGACCAGCGCGCTCTGCCGGTCCGTCACGTAGTCCTTCGCGCCGAGCGCGCCGCTGGAGGGCCAGGTGATCAGGAGCGGCACCGCCGGCACGGCGGGGTTGGCCTCCCGGAACATCTCCGCGAGCTCCGCGGTGCGGATGACGGCCTCGTCGAAGCTGTACTGGAAGCCGTGGATGTTCAGGAAGGGCACGCCGCCCGCGGCGCGGACGGCCCGGATGTAGCCGTCCAGCACCTGCCCGCAGCTTCCCGAGGCGGCTGCGAAATCGTCCAGCCCGTCGCAGGAGCGGGATTCCAGGACCCGCGTCATTCCATCGCCGGCCGCCTGCGAGACGCGCACCTCGCCGAGGCGGAGGGTGTGGACGACCTTGTCCGGCGAACCACCAAAGAGGGTTCCGTCGAAGGTCCGGTTCGTCGCGAAGAAGACCTGCGTGGCCATGCCCGTCCTCCCTAAGGTCGGGCCCGCGCGCGAGGGCGCGGGCCCGTCCGGTCACACTCCCAGCGTCCCCGCCTTCGCCGCGGCGTAGCGCTGCGCGACCTTTTCCCAGTTCACCACGTTCCACCAGGCCGCGAGGTAGTCCGGCCGGCGGTTCTGATACTTCAGGTAGTAGGCGTGCTCCCACACGTCGTTGCCGATCAGCACGCGCTCGCCCTCGAAGAGCGGGGTGTCCTGGTTCGGGCGGGTGGTGATCGCGAGCTTGCCGTCGCGCGCGACGGTGACGAAGACCCAGCCCGAGCCGAAGCGCCCGGCGCCCGCAGCGTTGAAGTCGGTCTTCATCTTGTCGAAGCCGCCGAGGTCCCGGGTGATCGCCTCCGCCACCTCTCCGGTCGGGGCGCCGCCGCGGCCGCCCATGATCTCCCAGAACATGGTGTGGTTCGCGTGGCCGCCGGCGTTGTTGCGCAGGCCCTGGCGGATGTTCTCCGGCATCTCCCCGATCTTCGAGAGCAGTTCCGGGAGCTGCATGCCCGCCGCGCGGGTGTCGCGGACGAGGTTGTTCAGGTTCGTCACATAGGCCTGATGGTGGCGGCCGTGATGAATCTCCATCGTCATGGCGTCGATGTGCGGCTCGTTCGCGTTGGCCGCGTAGGGCAGGGCGGGCAGGGTGAACGGGCCGGCGGCGGGTGCCGCGGCCTGGGCCAGCGCGCGGCGCGGCGTGGCGAAGGCGAGGGAGGCCAGCGCGGCGGCGCCCCCCAGCAGGACGCGGCGGTTCAAGATGGTCATGACGTGGCCCTCCCGGCCGTTGATCGCAGGATCTGCGGCCGGGGATCCGACCGTGAGTTGAGATGGGAACGATCCTGATGGTCGCACCCTAGCATCGGCGAAGGCTTCATCCGCCAGCAGCGCGCCGCCCCGCGCGCCGCAGCAGCGCCGCCGCGAGGAGCAGCAAGACGGTGAGCAGGAGGAGCGCCGTGCCGGTCGCGGCGGCCGCGCCCGCGGATCCGTTGCGCACCGCGTCCAGCATCGCCCGCGACAGCAGGGGCATGCCGGCCGGCGCGAGGGACGGGATCAGGACGGGCTCCGCCAGCGCGAGCGCGGCGGCGAGCAGGGTGCCGGTGCCCAGCCCGGGCAGCGCCCGCGGCAGGACCAGCCGCCGCCAGACCAGGCGCGGCTCCGCGCCGAGGACCGCCGCGGCCCGAAGGGTGGATCCGTCGATCCGCGACAGCGCGGCCCAGCCGCACAGCGCCACCACCGGCGCGCCGAGCAGCGCCCCGGCCAGGACCGGACCGGCCGGGCCGAGCGGCAGCCCGCGCAGGGCCGCCGCCCAGATCGTCGCCGGCAGGAGGAGGGGCGCGGCGAGAAGCCCGAGCAGCGCGGCCCGCCCCGGAAGCCGCCACCGCCACAGCCCGAAGGCGGCCGGTCCGCCAAGGATCAGGGCGAGCGCACCGGCCGCTCCGGCGAGGGCGAGGCTGGTTCCGAGCGGCGGCCACGCCGCGCCCCAGCCGCCCTCCGCCACGGCCAGGGCCGGCAGGGCGAGGAGCGGAAGAAGGAGGAACAGCGCCGCCGGCGCGCCCGGAAGAAAGAGGAGGGCACGCCTCATGCGGAGGGGACCAATCGTCGCGCGGCGCGCAAGCCGAGCAAGACGGCCGCGGCGAGCGGCAGCAGCAGGAGCAGCGAGAGGGCTGCGGCGAGCCCGGGATCGCCCAGCCGCCCGGCCACCTGGGACACCAGCCCCGCCAGCATCGCCTCGCGCGGGCCGCCCAGCAGCGCGGGCACCACCGCGTCGCCGAGCGCCCCGGCGAAGGCGAGCGCCGCGCCCAGGGCCAGTCCCGGCCAGACCACGGGCAGGACCAGCCGCCGGGCACGGTGCCAGGGCGGGGCGCCGAGCGCCGCCGCCATCCGCAGCAGGGGCCGGTCCACCCGCCGCAGCGCGAGGGCCATGGGCAGCACCGCCAGCGGAAGGGCCCCGTGCAGCGCCCCCAGGACTACGGCCCACCGCGTCCGCAGGAGATCGAGCGGGGCCCCCGTCAGCCCGAGGCCCATCAGCGCATCGTCCAACACGCCGTCGCGGTGGAGCAGGGCCCACCAGGAAGCCCCGCGAAGCCCGGCGCCGGCCAGCGCCGCCAGGAGCACGAGGCCGAGCAGAGGCGTCGCCCAGCGCCGCTCGGCCGCGGCGATCACCCAGGCCAGCGGCGCGCCCGCGGCGAGGGCGGCCAGGGCGACCAGCGCCGCGAGGCCGAGGCTGCGCGCCGTCACCGCGCGGTGCAGCGCGATCTCGGCCGGGACGGCGACAACCTGACCTTCCGGGGCCCGCCGCAGGTCCAGCGCGGCCAGGAGGCGGGAGAAGGAGATCCCGTCGGAGGTCCGCCGGATCGCTGCCCAGGCCTCCGGCCGCTCCCAGATCGGGGCTGCGAGGAGCACTGCGGCATCAGGCGGGATCTGCGTCTCAGCGATGCGCTGCGCCGTCAGGGGAAGCGCGGCCCGCAGGCCCGGCACCTCCGCCTCCAGCCGCGTGCCGGCCCGGGCGAGCCGGCCGCCGCCGCTCGCCTCATCACGCCAGCGGGCGTTGCGGAGGTCGTTGGCGAGTGCCTCGAAGGCCGCGTCCTCCGGCAGGCCGGAGCCGTTCCAGTCCCGCAGCGCGACGGCGGTGCGGGGCAGGGCGACCGCGACCTCCCGTTCCGCCACCGCGCGCCAGAGGAAGAGACCGAGCGGGGCCGCCACGCCGACGAGCACGGCGATCACCAGCGGCGCGAGGCGCAGCAGCGTCCCCGGGAGGCCAGGCCTCACGGGACGGCCCTCGATCGGCGGTGCCTCAGCGCGTCACCCAGGCGTTGAAGCGGCGCTCGAGCCGGTCGACATTCGCCACCCAGAAGCGCTCGTCGATCGCCAGGGAATCGCGGGCGTTCTCCGGCGCGGTGGGCAGGTCCGCCAGCACGTCGGCGGGCAGGCTCGCCTCCGCACCCCGGGCGGTGACGCCGTAGGGGATGCGGCGCGGGAGCCCCGCCTGCACGGCAGGGTCCCCGACGAAGCGGAGGAACTCCACCGCCCGCGCCCGGTTCGGACTGCCGCGCGCGATCACCCAGGAATCCATCGCCGTCAGGCTGCCGGTCCAGACGATGCCGAGGTCGCCGCCGTCGTTGCGATTCGCCGTCTCGATCCGGCCGTTATACGCGATCGCCATCGCGGCCTCCCCGCGGCTCAGCAGGCGGGCGGGGTCGCTGCCGATCTCCCACCAGATGGCGCTCTCGCGAAGCGGCTCCAGCCGCTGGAAGGCGCGATCCAGCCCGGCCTCGGTGGCCAGGGTCGCGTAGAGCTCGGCGGCCGGGACCCCGTCGCCGAGGAGGGCGACCTCCAGCGTCACCTTCGGGCCGCGACGCAGGGCGCGGCGGCCGGGGAAGCGGGCCGTGTCGAAGAAGTCGGCCCAGCCGCGCGGCGGGGCCGCCTGGTTTCGCGCGTAGGCGAGCACGAAGGCGTAGATCACGTTGCCCACGCCGCAGGGATGCACCGCGCGGGGGATATAGCGGTCGCGGCCGCCGATGGCGTCGAAGTCCAGGCGCTCGAACAGCCCCTCCTCGCATCCGAGGATGAGTTCGTCCGCCTCCACCTGGATGACGTCCCAGCCACCGCTGCCGGCGCCCAGGCGGGTGCGCAGCTCGCCGATGCCGCCGTCCCAGGTCTCCTCCAGGAGGCGGGCGCCGGTGCGGAGCTGAAAGGGGCGGAACAAGGCCTCCCGCTGCGCCTCCTGGTAGGAACCGCCCCAGGAGACGACCGTCAGGTCGCGGCTCTGGGCGTGGGCGCGCGCGGAAACGACGGCGGCTCCCGCCGCCAGCCCCAGGGCCTGGCGTCTCGTCCTGCGCGGACCTGTCATGGAACCCGTGCCTTCGTCGCCGTCGAAAGCTAGTCGCCGCGCCGGATGAGCGGAAGCGGGGGACAGCATCACGGGGCGGCGACGGGTGGCTTGCGGGGGAGGCGCCGCCTCCCCCACGCCCTCCGCCGGGGAGCCTGAGGCCCCCTGGCCTCCCGCTTCTGGTTGCACGGGTCAGGGTTGGAGGAGCCTTCATCCGGCGGGGCCAGATGGAGGCTCCTTCTCCCCGGCGCCGCCCGCGTAGACCCGCGCCGCGCCCGCATCCCAGGCTACCGCCGCCGCGCCGCCGGGCTCGGGCAGGGGCAGGCCGGCGGGGCGCCGCGCGATCAGCTCGGCGCCGTTCTCGATCCGCAGGCGCAGGCGGACGTGGTCGCCGGCGAACTGCGCGTCCAGCAACTGGGCGGGCACGGCGTCCTCGCCCAGCTCGGCGGCGGTCATGGCGGCGACGGCCACGTGCTCCGGGCGGATGGCCAGGACGCAGCGGCCGCCCGGCTCCGGTGCCCGGCCGAGCGCCGAGATGGCGGCACCCACCGCCTCCAACCCGCCGTCGAGGGCGACGCGGCAGAGGTCGTCCTCCACGGACAGGACGCGGCCGTGCAGGCGGTTCACCTCGCCGAACTGGGCCGCGATCGCGTCGTCTCCCGGCGCGTCGTAGAGGGCCTGGGGCGTGCCGGCCTGGCGGATGCGGCCGGCCTGGATGACGGCGATCCGGTCGGAGATGGCCATGGCGACCGCCGCGTCGCGGGTGGCGTGCAGCACGGAGGTGGTGCCCGCGCGGGTCAGGCGGCGGATGAGGGCGATGGCGTCCGACCGCGCGGCGGCGTCGAGGGCCGCGAGGGGATCATCCAGCAGCAGCAGCGGCGGGGCGAAGACGAGGGCGCGCGCGAGCGCGACGCGCAGCGCGGCCGCCTCGTCCAGCGCCTCCGGCCGGGCGGCTTCCTGGCCGGCCAGTCCGACGGTGGCGAGGGCCTTCACGGCGCGGTCGCGGCGCTCGCTGCCCCCGACACCGCGCGCCTCCAGCGGGAAGGCCACGTTCTCCAGCGCGGTCATCCCGGGGAAGAGGGCGAGCGGCTTGGGCACCCAGCCGAAGCCGCGCCGGTGCGGCAGCATCCGGTTGATCTCCTTGTCCCCCAGCAGGACGCGGCCGCGATCGGGGTGCAGGAAGCCGGCGGCTACCGTCAGCGCCGTCGTCTTACCCGCGCCGGCGGGGCCGAGCAGCGTCAGCACCTCTCCGGTCATGACCGAGAGATCGAGCCAGGCGGCCTCCCGCCCGGCGCGGGGCCAGGTCGCCTGCACGCCCTCGAAGGTCAGCAGCGGGCGCTGGGGGGGCAGGTTGGCGGCCGGGCGCACCGCGCGGGGCGTGGCGGCGCGGTCGAAGATCGTTCCCTCGGTCCCGAAGGCGAGGAAGGTCCGGGTCATCGCGCCTCCGCCGAGTTCCGCCATCCGGGTTCCGCCATGGGGCGATCCGTGCGGCGATCGCACCCGGCGGGAGGCTTCGCGGCCCGGCCGCCCCCTGTCAACCGCGCCGCCTTGCCGGTTTCGGGGGCGGATTGTAGGCCGGGGAGTGACGGGCGGAACCGCCCCCAGGAGGAGCGGCATGGATCAGTCCATGGAACAGAGCGTCGTCGCGGGGGTGGAGGGCCGCGCCGGCACGATCCTGATGAACCGCCCCCGCGCGCTGAACGCGCTGGATACCGGGATGATCGCCGGCTTCGCGGAGGCCATCGCGCGCTTCCGCGACGATCCCGCGGTGGCGCTGGTGATCGTGGAGGGCGCCGGCGGCCGCGCCTTCTGCGCCGGCGGCGACGTGCGCGCGATCCGTGACGCCGCGCTGCGCGGGGATGCCGCGGAGATCGAGGCGTTCTTCACCAGCGAGTATGCGGTGAACCGCGCCATCGCGGAGTTCCCGAAGCCCTGGATCAGCCTCATCGACGGTGTCTGCATGGGCGGGGGCATCGGCGTCTCGGTCCATGGCAGCCACCGCGTGGTGACGGAGCATGCGCTGCTCGCGATGCCGGAGACAGCGATCGCGCTGTTTCCCGATGTCGGCACCTCCTACAGCCTGCCGCGGCTGCCCGGCGGGGCGGGCGGGGCGATGGGCAAGTTCCTCGCCCTGACCGGCGCCCGGCTGCGCGGTCCCCAGGCCGTGGAGGCCGGGCTGGCCACCCACTACGTCCCCCGCGAGCGCCTGCCGGCGCTGCGGGCGGCGCTGCTGGAGGGCGACGCCTCCGTGGTGGACCGCTTCATCCAGGCCGTGCCCCCGGACGGGCTTGAATCGCAGCGCGCCGCGATCGAGCGCTGCTTCGCCGGCGAGACCATTGGCGACATCCTGGCCGCGCTGGAGGCGGAGGGGACGGACTGGGCGCGGGAGCAGACCGCGATCCTCCGTCGGATGTCGCCCACCTCGATGGTGGTGTCGCTGGGACTGCTGCGGCGCGGGGCGGCGCTCGACCTGCCGGGCTGCCTGGAGATGGAGCTGCGGCTGACGCGCGCGGTGACGCGGCACCCCGACTTCGCGGAGGGCGTGCGGGCCGTGCTGGTGGACAAGGACAACGCGCCGCGCTGGACGCCGCCGACGATCGAGGAGATCGACCCGGCGGCCATCCGCGCGATGTTCGGCGCGTAGCGCTCTCGTTCAGCCCAGCCCGAGCAGCCCGCGCCGCAGCCCCTCGCTGTCCGCGTTCGGCCCGATCAGCCCGCCCAGCATCCGCGTGGCCTGCGCGGGCGGCAGGCGGACGGGCGGCTCGTTATTGTAGAACACGTCCGCGCCGGCCGGGGTATAGAGCCAAGTCTCCGTCTCGCCTTCCTGCAGGTCGCGCAGGCGGGCGCGGAAGGCAGGCGGCATGGGGCAGCCGCAGTGGCGCGAGAAGCCGGATTCCCACTCGCCCTCCGCGCGGTCGCGCGGCACGTCGCGCAGGTAGCGGGAGCGGATGAGCTTCACGCCCGGCGAGGCGATGATCGCCGCCCCTTCGCTGCTGCGGGCTTCGAGGTAGAGCCAGGCGCGGAACACCTGGAAGCCGAAGAAGCGGCGCACGCCCGTGCCGTTCAGCACGAGGCGGCGCCCCGCAGCCTCCGCCACCGGCTCCTGGGCCACGGCCGACGTGGCGAGAAGGGAGAGAAGAAGGGCGCGCCGCGCCGTGGCCGCCTGCCCTGCGATGGACGATGGGCACGCGGCTGGTAGGGTCTCGGGCATGCGCAGCCTCTCCGCTCTCATCGCCACTCTCGCAGGCCTCGTGCCCGCCGTCGCCACGGCGCAGACGGACCTGGTGGATCGGGTGCGCGCCTGCGCCGCCATTTCGAGCGCCGTGCAGCGGCTGGACTGCTTCGACAACGCGGCGCGCGGCGTCGCGTCGGCCTCGCGGCCGGCGACGGACCGCTTGCCAGGGTTCGGCGACCTCCCGGCCACGGCGGGGCCGCCGGCGCGCAACGCGCCGATCGTCCTGACGCGGCAGGACATGACCTTCCGCACCCGCCTGCGCGAGGCCGCGACGCGCCCGCCGAACTTCGCGGGCCACTATGTCCTGACGACCTGGGGATGCGGCAGCGGGTGCCTGATGGGAGCCGTGGTCAACGCGCTGGACGGGCGCGTCACCTTCCTGCCCGCGACGATCTGCTGCCTTCCCTTCGACGTAGAGGGGGTGGAGCCGATCAGCTTCCGCGCCGACAGCCGCCTGCTGATCCTTAACGGCGTGCGGGACGAGGCCGAGGGCGACCTCGGCGCGCATTACTACCGGATCGAGGGGGCGCGGTTCGTCCATCTGCGCGACGCGCCGCTGCCGCAGGGGCGCTAGCGCGCTCGGGGCGCTGACGGCGGCGGCGCGGCGCTTCGGCACGGGGATTGCAACGATTCCGGCCGTGGTGGCGACGCGGTGCGAGGGGTTGGACGCCTGACCTCCGCCGCGCGCCCGGAAACCGGATCGGGAGCGCACGAGGATGAATCGCCGCCATCTGCTGGGGGCCGCCATGGCCGGCCTCGCCGCGCCCACCGTGGTCCAGGCACAGCCCGCCTGGCCCAGCCGCCCGGTCCGCCTGATCGCCCAGTTCCCGCCGGGCGGGCTGGTGGACACGGTCAGCCGCCTGCTGGCGCCCATCATGTCCCAGGCGCTGGGCGTGTCCGTGGTGGTGGAGAACCGGCCGGGCGCGGGCGGCATCATCGGCACGGACGTCGTCGCCAAGGCGCCGGCGGATGGCCACACGCTGCTGGTCAGCCACGCCTCCGTCCACGTCTATTCCACGGCGACGCGGCCGACGCTGCCCTTCGACCCGATCGCCGACTTCACCCACATGGTGCATCTGGTGGAGGCGCCGAACATCATCCTCGTGCGCGCCAGCTCGCCCTTCCGCACGCTGGACGACCTCGTCTCCGCCGCGCGGACGCAGCCGGTGCGCTACGGCTCCTCCGGCATCGGCTCGGCGCCGCACCTGCTGGGGGCGATGCTCGGCTCGGAGGCGCGGGCGCCGAACCTGGACCACGTCCCCTATGCCGGCAGCGCGCCGGCGATGCAGGACGTGATGGCCGGCAACATCGAGTGCATGGTGGACCCGATCACCACCAACACGCAGCAGATGCGCGACGGATCGCTGCGCGCGCTCGCCGTCTCCTCCCCGCAGCGGCTGGCGATGTTCCCCGATGTCCCGACCTTCGCGGAGCTGGGCTTTCCGAAGCTCACCTCCTCCCAGTGGCTCGGGCTGTCGGGGCCGAAGAACCTGCCGCCGGCGATCGTGGAGCGGCTGACCGCGATCGTGCCGCCGATGCTGCAGCGGCCGGAGCTGGCGGCGCGCTTCACCGACCTGCAGACCATGCCGCGCACTCCGTCACCCACGGGTGCCGAGTTCGTGGGCATCATGCGGGAGGAGATCGCGGCCTGGACCGCGGTGGCGCGGCAGTTCTCCATCGTGGTGAGCTGAGGCGGACGGCGCGGGCGCGTCCCGCCCCCATCCGGCACGGAACCTGCGTGCCCCCGGGCCCGAGAAGCCCGGAGTTCCGATCCATGCCGAAGCTGCCCCGCCGCGCCCTGTTCCTCGCGGCGCTCGCCGCCCCGACCGTGCTGCGCGCGCAGGACCGCACCCGCGTCCGGCTGGTGCTGAACTTCGCCGTGGATGGCTCCACCGCGCCCTTCTACTACGGGGTGGAGCGCGGATACTTCCGCGATGCCGGGCTGGACGTGCAGGTGGACCCCTCCAACGGGTCGGGCGATGCCATCTCCCGCGTGGCGTCCGGCACCTACCAGTTCGGGGTGGGGGACATCTCCACGCTGACGGAGTTCGTCGTGCGGCAGCCGGATTCCGCGCCGCGCGCGGTGATGGTGCTGCAGAACCGGTCGCCGCAGGCGGTCATCAGCCTGAAGTCCGCCGGGATCAGCACGCCGAAGGACCTGGAGGGGAAGGTGATCGGCAACGGCGCGGCCGATGCCGCGTCCCGCATGTTCCCGGCTTTCCTGCGGCTGAACAACGTGGACGAATCCAGGGTCACCCGGCGGCAGGTGACGGCGCAACTCCGGGACCAGATGCTGCTCACGCGGCAGGTCGCGGGCGTGACGGGCTTCGACTACACGACCTTCTTCAACATCAAGGCGAACGGCACGCGGCTGGAGGATGTGAACTTCCTCTACTACGCGGACCACGGGCTCGACAGCTACGGCAACTCGGTCCTGGCCGGGCAGGGGATCATCCGGGACAATCCGGACGCGGTGCGGCGCTTCGTGGCTGCAGCGGCGCGGGCCTGGCGGGAGTCCATCGCCGATCCGCGCGCCCCGGCCGCCGTGATCCGGGCGCAGTCCAGCCTCATCGACCCGGTGCTGGAGGCGGACCGGCTGGACTGGCTCGGGAACCGGCAGCTGCTGACGCCGGCCACCCGCGCGCGGGGCCTCGGCGATGTGGAGGCAGCGCGGCTGGCTGACACGATCCGCACCGTGGCGAGCGGCTTCGGCCTTGTCCGCACGCCGGCACCGGACGAGGTCTATGACGGCCGCTTCCTGCCGGAGAGCGCGGCGCGGATGCCGCTGCGGTAGCGCGGCGTTCTACAGGTTCAGCAGCCGGATGACCCGCGCCCACTGCTCGGCCTCGGAGGCGATGCGGCGGCTCAGGGCCTCGGCCTCGCCGCCTTCCGGCTCCGCGCCGATCGAGAGGATGCGGTCACGCACCTCCGGCAGCCTCGCGATGTCGTCGAGCTCCCGGTTCAGGCGCTGCAGGATGGCGGGCGGGGTGCCGGCGGGGGCGGCGATGCCGTACCAGAAGCTCGCCTCGTAGCCCGGCAGGGTTTCCCCGATCGTGGGCGTGTCCGGCAGCGCGCCGGAGCGGCGACGGCCGGTGACGGCGATCGCGCGCAGCGTGCCGTCGGCCAGGAAGGGCTGGGCATCGGGGATCGAGACGAAGGCGAGCTGCACGTCGCCCCGCATGAGGCTGGTGAGGCAGGCCGCGTTCCCGGGGAAGGGGACGGAGACCATGTCCACCTCCGCCATCCGGTAGAACAGCTCCGCCGACAGGTGGTTCGTCGTGGCCACGCCGGGATGCGCCACGTTCAGCCTGCCGGGATTCGCCTTCGCGTGGGCGATCAACTCCGGGATCGTCCGCACGGGCAGCGAGGGGTGCGCGACGACGAAGATCGAGCCCGACAGCCCGAGCGAGACGGGCGCGAAGGCGTCCACGAGGTTCACGCCGGGCCGGTTGATGAGGAAGGAGGTGACGAAGGCGGAGGTGATGTAGAACAGGGTGTGGCCATCGGGCGGGGACCGCATCACCACCTCCGCGCCGACCAGCGTGCCACCGCCGGCCCGGTTCTCCACGACGACCGGCTGGCCCAGCCGCTCCGACAGCTTCGTGCCGGTAAGGCGGCCGAGCAGGTCCGTCGAGCCGCCCGCGGGATAGGGGATGACCAGCCGCACGGGCCGGGTGGGATAGCCCTGCGCATCGGCCGGCCCTGTCGCGGCGACCGTGCCGGCCGCGGCGCCGAGCCAGACGCGGCGGGTGAGGGCGGGAAGGGGCCGGAACGCGCGAGGCGGCATGAGGATCTCCGAAGCGGCGCGAGAGGCTGCAAGCCCCGTGCCCAAGGGGCGGCATTGCGTCGGGCCATGAGGGGAGGGGTCAAGGCGGCGATGGCCGTGCGGCCGGGCTGGACGCATCCTTCGCGGATGGACCATCTCGCCACCCTGAAGGCGCTGCTGCTGGCGGACTCGCATCGCCTCCCGCTGCTGCGCGCCGTGTCGGCGCTGGGGCTGCCGGATTCCTGGATCGGCGCGGGCTGCGTGCGGGACGCGGTCTGGGACCACCTGCACGGCCGCCCGCCGGCGCCGCCCGCGGGGGATGTGGACGTGGTGTGGTTCGGGCCCGGGGGCGACGCGGCGCTGGACCGGGGCACGGAGACCCGGCTGCGCGCGGCGACTCCCGGCGTGGCGTGGTCCGTCACCAACCAGGCGCGGATGAGCGGGCGCAACGGGGACGCGCCTTATCTCGACATAGCGGACGCGCTGGCGCGCTGGCCGGAGACGGCCACCGCCGTCGCGGCCCGCTGGACCGGCGACGGGCTGGAGGTGCTGGCGCCCTTCGGGCTGGAGGACCTGTTCGGCCTCGTGCTGCGGCCGACGCCGCGCTTCGCGGGGGAGAAGCGCGCGGTCTACCGGGACCGGGTGGCGGGCCGGCGCTGGCGGGAACGCTATCCGCTGCTGCGGGAGGCGGAGCCTCAGGCGACAGGCTGCTCCAGGCCGGTGGGGTAGAGCTTGCGGACCTCCTCACGCCGCCGCAGCCACCAGGCATAGGGCTTGGGCAGCCAGTCCAGCCCGTCCAGCCCGAGCGCCTGGGCGGCATGGGCGGGCCAGTTGGGGTTCCACATCAGCTCCCGCGCGAGGGCGATGAGGTCGCAGCGCTCTTCGGCGAGATAGGCGTTGGCCTGCGCCGCCTCGGTGATGAGGCCGACGGCCATGGTGGGGATGCCGGCCTCCCGCCGGATCCGCTCGGCGAAGGGGACGTGGTAGCCCGGCACGCGCGGCACGATGGACAGGGTCAGCGGCCCGTCGATGCCGCCGGAGGAGCAGTCCACCACGTCCACGCCGCGGGCCTTCAACTCGCCGGCGAGGACCACCGTGTCGTCCAGGGACCAGCCGCCGCCGCGCCCGTCCACGCAGGAGGCGCGGAAGAACAGCGGCTGGTCCGCGGGCCAGGCGGCGCGGGTCGCCTCCACGAGCTCGAGGGCGAAGCGCATCCGGCCCGGGAGGTCGCCGCCATAGCCATCCGTGCGGAGGTTCGTGATGGGGGAGAGGAACTGCTGCACGATGTAGCCGTGCGCGCCGTGGATCTCGACCACGTCGAAGCCGGCGTCGAGCGAGCGCTTCGCCGCTTCGACATGCAGGGCGATAACCTTGCGGATGTCGTCGTGGTCCATCTCCCGCGGGACGGGGCCGCCGGGCTTCACCGGCACGGGGCTGGGGGCGATACCCTGCCAGGGGGCCCGGCCCCTGGCGGCGTCGGACGCGTCCAGGGTGGCGAAGCCCTCCCAGGGGGCGCGGGTCGCGACCTTGCGGCCGGCATGGCCGAGCTGGATGCCGGTCACCGCGCCCTGGGACCGCAGGAAGTCGGTGATCCGCCGCCAGGCGCGGACCTGGGCGTCGGTCGCGATCGCCGGGTCGTCATAGGTCTTACGGGAGGATTCGGAGACCGAGGTTTCCTCGCAGAACACCAGCCCCGCGCCGCCCATGGCAAACTTCCCGAGGTGGACCAGGTGCCAGTCCGTCGGCGCCGCATCCACCGCCGCGTATTGCGACATGGGGGAGACCGCGATCCGGTTGCGCAGCGTGACGCCCCGGATCGTCAGGGGCCGGAACAGCGGGGGAAGGGAAGGCGGAGCGTCGTCCATGGGGAGCCTCTTCGTCGCGGGGCCGCGGCCTCGCAAGCCCCGTTCCGCGGCCGGGCGGTCCTATCCCTTGCGGAGCCAGAGGCGGGTGATCCCGTCCTCCCCCTCCTCCTGGCGCAGCACCGCGTGCCCCTGTTCCTGGGCCGTGCGGGGCAGGTTTCGCCGCGGCTCCTCGCCCCGGGTCATGACCAGCAGGACGTCGCCGGAGGGCATCCGGTCCAGCGCCAGGCGGGTCCGGACGAAGGTCATGGGGCAGGTCTCGGCCGTGATGTCGAGGGTCCGTGCCGCCTCCGGGGCTGCAATTGCGAATTCATGCAACATCCTTGTCGCTCCAGAGGTGCGGGATGTAGAAAAGGGACCGAATCGGTGACCGGCCAATCATGCCCGCGACGCGTGCAGAACAGAGGGAGCGGGATATGGAAGACGTCGCGGCAACTGCCAAGGAGAGCGGCGACCATGTCCTCGGCCTGACCGCGCAGATCGTGGCGGCCCATGTTTCCAACAATCCCGTGCCGGTCGCGGAACTCTCCAGCCTCATCGAGAACGTGCACCGCACCCTCGCCAATCTCGGCCGCCCGGCGGAAACCCCCGCACCCGCCCGGCCGGAGCCGGCGGTGCCCATCAAGAAGAGCATCACGCAGGGCTATCTCGTCTGCCTGGAGGACGGGAAGAAGCTGAAAATGCTCAAGCGCCACCTCAAGACCGCCTATAACATGACGCCGGAGCAGTACCGGGAGCGCTGGGGCCTGGCGCCGGACTACCCCATGGTGGCGCCGGCCTATGCCGAGCACCGATCCTCCCTCGCGAAGAAGATCGGCCTCGGCACCCGTCCCCGGGCACGGCGCAACGGTCGTGGCGGGAAGGGCTGACCGGCCGGCACCCGGTCCGGCCGGATCGGGACCGGAAGGCACCCGGCGCCGGCGCGTGGCGCCGGGCGAAAAGGGGACGATTGGCGCCCCGCCCGCCGGCGGCGTAGTCTCCGCCGCCTGAGACGGGAGCCCAATGGACCACCCCACCCACACCCAGCGCGCCGACCCCACCCGGATCGAGCGGCTCTGCGTCGAGCGCGGCCTGAAGATGACGGGCCAGCGGCGCCTCATCGCGCGCGTCCTGAGCGAGGCCGAGGATCACCCCGACGTGGAGGAGCTGTACCGCCGCGCCATCGCCCTCGACAGCAAGGTCTCGATCGCGACGGTCTACCGCACCGTCCGCCTGCTGGAGGAGAAGGGCATCCTGGAGCGCCGCGACTTCGGCGGCGGCCGGTCCCGCTACGACCCGGCGGATCGCGGCCACCATCACCACCTGATCGACGTGGATACGGGCAGCGTGATCGAGTTCTCGGACGAGGAGCACGAGCGCCTGGCCGAGTCGATCGCCGCCCGCTACGGCTTCACCCTGGTGGAGAACCGGCTGCAGCTCTTCGGCCGGAAGGTAGCCCCCGCGAGCCCACCCGCGCCGCGGCCCCCGAAGTCGCGCGGATGAGCGAGATCAGCCCCGGCTTCGGGGAGCTGCGCCTGGGGAACCTGGGCGTGCGGCTCGCCGAGGCGCCGGACGAGGTCGATGCCGCCCAGGCCCTACGCTGGCGCGTCTTTTACGAGGAGATGGGGGCGCTTCCGGACGCGGCCACGGCCGCGACGAAGCGGGACGCCGATTCCTATGACGCCGTGGCCGACCACCTGCTTGTGCTGGACCACGACCGGGGGGAGGGGGCGGAGGCCGTGGTCGGCACCTATCGCCTGATCCGCCGGCCGGCGGCGGCGCAGATCGGGCGCTTCTATTCCTCTTCCGAGTACGACATCGCCCCGCTGGAGGCCCTGCCCGGGGAGATCCTGGAGCTCGGCCGATCCTGCGTGGACGAGGGCTACCGGACCCGCGGGACGCTGCAGCTGCTGTGGCAGGGCATCGCGGCCTATGTGTTCCACCACAAGATCCTGGTGATGTTCGGCTGCGCCTCCCTTCCCGGCACGGACCCGGACGCGCTGGCGGAGCCGCTGACCTACCTTCACGCGAACCATCTGGCGCCCCCGGAGCTGCGGCCGCGCGCCCTGCCGGATCTCTATGTGCCGATGCGGCGGATGGATCCGGCGGCGCTGGACGCCAAGCGCGTGCTGGCCGACCTGCCTCCGTTGGTGAAGGGCTATCTCCGGCTCGGTGGCTATGTCGGGGATGGGGCGGTGGTGGACCGGCAGTTCAACTGCACCGATGTCTGCGTGGTCGTGAAGACCGACCAGGTCACGGCGAAGTACTACAAGCATTACGAGCGGAAGCTGGGCGCCACCGGCGAGTGACGCCCGCCAGGAGGGCGATGTGACGGAACCCACGCGGGTGGCGATCGTGACGGGCGGGGCGCGCGGCATCGGCCGCGGCTGCGCGCTGGAACTGGCCCGCCGCGGCCTGGACGTGGCGCTCGTGGACCTGCTGGCGCCGGAGATGGTGCGCACGAAGGGCGAGATCGAGGCGCTCGGCCGGCGCTGCCTGACCTTCGAGGCGGATGTCGCCGAATTCGCGCGGGCGGAGGAGATCGCGACGGCGGTCGAGGCCGCGTGGGGCCGGATTGACGTGCTGGTGAACAATGCCGGCAAGGCGCAGCCGAAGGGCATCCTGGAGATCGCGGAGGAGGAGTTCGACCGCACCATCGCGATCAACCTGAAGTCCTGCTTCAACTACATCCGGGCCTGCGCGCCGCGGATGCAGAAGGTGGGGGCGGGGCGGATCGTCTCCATGTCGTCGCTGAACGCGATCTCGGGCGGCGTCACGGCGGCGGTCAGCCGCTTCGCCTATGCCTCGGCCAAGGCGGGCATCCTGGGGATGACGCGGGCGCTGGCGAAGGAGCTGGGGCCGAACATCCTGGTCAACGCGATCTGCCCCGGGCTGATCCAGACGGAGCTGGCGAAGAACCACGTCATCGTGGAGCGCGGGGCGGAGCTGGCGAGGAACGGCATCGCGCTGGGCCGGGTGGGGACGGTGGACGACGTGGCCCAGATCGTGGCCTTCCTCGCGACGTCGGAGCCCTGCTTCATCTCGGGGCAGGAGTTCGTCGTGGACGGGTTCCAGTATCACCGGTGACGCCGGCACGGTCGGTGCTCCGGCGCCGGGCCGCGCCTTCAGGAGATCTCGCATGACGATCACGGCCCCGACCCGCCGTGCCGCCCTCGGGCTGGGAGCCGCCGCCCTGGCCCTGCCGCGCGCCGGCCGGGCACAGGGCTGGCCGACACGGCCCGTCCGGATCGTCGTGGCCTTCGGCACGGGTGGGGGCACGGACGTCACCACGCGGCTGATCGCGCCGCGCCTGTCGCAGATCCTGGGGCAGCCGGTGGTGATCGAGAACCGGCCCGGCGCCGGTGGCGCCACCGGCACGGATTACGTCGCGAAGCTGCCGCCGGACGGGACGACCTTCGTGCTGGCGACGCTGTCCTCCATCGGGATCGCGCCGGCGCTCTACGCACGGCTGCCCTACGATCCCGTGCGGGACCTCGTGGCCGTGGCGCCAACGGTCTACGTGCCGATCTGCCTGACGGTCACGACCACGGGGCTCAACGCCCGGGACGTGCCGGGCTTCGTCGCGGCGCTGAAGGAGCGGCCGGGAGGGTTCTTCTACGGCAGCGCCGGCGTCGGCACGACCGGGCACCTGGCCAGCGCCGGCTTCCTGCAGAAGACCGGCACGTCGGCGGAGCATGTGCCCTTCCGCAACCCCGGCGAGGTCTACACCGCCCTCGTCGCCGGGCGCGTGCAGTTCAACAGCGACATCCCCAGCATCATGCTGCCCTATCACCGGGACGGCCAAGCGCGAACGCTGTTCGTCGCGACGCCGGAGCGCGTGCCGATCATGCCGGAGGTGCCCACCGCCGCGGAGGTGGGGCTGGCCGACTACAAGGCGTATTCCTGGTACGGGCTGTTCGGCCCGGCCGGCACGCCGGCACCCGTGGTGGAGCGGCTGGCGGCGGCAGTGGACGAGGCGCTGGCCGATCCCACCATCCAGGCCCGCTTCAACGAGCTGGGCACGCCGGCCATGCGCGGCTACTCGCCCGAGCGATTCAGTGCCTATATCCGGGAGGAGATCGCGACCTGGGGGCCGCTGGTGCGGGCCTCCGGCGCGCGGGTGGACTGACGCGGCAGGGCCGGATCGTCCGGGGCCTGTTCCCCAAGGACCCGGCTGCGGCGGTCCTACGATCCTGACGCTTGCGCGCGCGGTTCGGCCACGCTGTCCAGCGCGACCCGGCCCGCCGCGAGGTCGGCGAGCAGGTCCACGTGCACGTCCAGCGCGTCGATCACCGGGTAGCCGGTGTCCTGCCCGTCGAAGGCGAGGTTGAGGTCGGTTCCGGCGAGCACGATGGCCTCGGCCCCGGCGGCGATCATGCGCCGGCCGGCGTCCAGCAGAAGGTCCCGCTGCGCCGGCTGGCAGACGCCGGCGACGGCGATGTCCTGGTAGGTCTGGCCCAACGTCTCGATCTCGTCGTCGAGCGCGAGGGCCTGCGTCCGCGCGAGCTGGCCGTAGAGTCGCGTCCGCATCACCACGCGCGTGCCGAGCAGCCCGATGCGCCGGATACCCTGCCCGGCGAAGAAGGCGTCCAGCGGCGCCACGCCGGACACGAGGGGGAGCGGCGTCGCGGCCAGGAGCTCAGCGAGGCAGAAATGCCCGCCGATGGAGGTCAGCGCCGCGCAGTCGCAGCCCGCATCCTTCAACCTTTGCAGCAGGGGGAGAAAGGCCCGGGCCTGCTCCTCCCGGCGGTCGGCGAGGTTGTTGCGGATGAGCTCGTGGATTTCGCCGTGGACGATCGTGAGGTCGAGCCGTTCCATGCCGCGCTTCGCCGCGGCGGCCGTGAGCCGCTGATAGTAGACGATGGTTGCCGCGACACCAATGCCGCCGATCAGGCCGATGTGCATGGAGCCTCCTTCCCGGTGGGGTGCGGGCGCCCGGGCGCGCGACGCTGTCCGGCCATCATGGACCAGACCCGCCCTCCGATGGGAAGGCGGGTCCGTTCCCACGGGCGTTCCTAGACGAGGATCGCCATCCCGTCCCGCTGCGGGTCGGCGCCGCCCTGGAGGCGGTCGCCCTCGACGGCGATGCCGTGCAGGGCGGCGAAGGCGTAGCTCATCGGGCTGCGCTTGATGTCGTAGCCCATGG
Organism: Muricoccus radiodurans; assembly: GCF_050154705.1. GTDB lineage: Bacteria > Pseudomonadota > Alphaproteobacteria > Acetobacterales > Acetobacteraceae > Roseomonas > Roseomonas radiodurans. The sequence goes on from NZ_CP189561.1 coordinate 5,371,861, forward strand.
CGGCCAGCTCGTCCGTCACGTCGCGGCGGACGCGGTTGGAGACGTCGATCGAGTCCGACACGGCGACGACGCGGGGCGCTGCCACGGCGTCCGACATGGACATGCCGAAGTCGATGACGTTGGAGATGCCCTGGGCGATGGCGGGCGCGATGTAGGTGCCGCCCGGCGCGCCGATGACGATGCGCGGCCGGTCACCGCGGAAGACGATGGTCGGCGCCTGGGAGGCGGAGCGGCGCTTGCCCGGGGCGATGGAGCCGGGCCGGCCGGGGCGCGGGTCGAAGCGGCTCATCGTGCCGTTCCACATGATGCCCAGCCCCTCCGTGATCGCGCCGGAGGGGCTGCCGAGGGTGTGGGTCATCGTCACGCAGTTGCCGTCCTTGTCCACCACCGAGACGTGGGTGGTGTCCTTGTCCTGCTTCTTCTCCAGGCGGGTGACGCGGAGGCGTTCGCCACGGCGGATGCCCTCAGCGGCCGCGGCGGTGTAGTCGCGGGACAGCAGCTCGTCCGTCGGGACCTTCACGAAGGCGGGGTCGCCCATGTTCCGGTCCTTGTCGATGGTCATGCGCTTCATGGCCTCGGCCAGGATGCGGACGTGCTCCACGCTGCCATGGCGCAGGCTGCCGATATCGAAGTGATCGAGGATATGCAGCAGCTGCATCATCGCGAAGCCGCTGCTCGGCGGAGGCAGGGTGGCGACGCGGTGGCCGCGATACTCGCCCCAGAGGGGATCGGCGAGGGAGATCTTGTAGTTGCGCAGGTCCTCCCGGCTGATCAGGGCGCCATGGGCCTGGAAGTCGGCGGCGATCTCCTCGGCCATCTCACCGGTGTAGAAGAGGTCGGGGCCGCCAGCGGCGAGGCGCTCCAGCGTGCGGGCGAGGTCGGTGTTCTGCACGATGTCGCCGGGGCGCTTGGGGTTGCCATCCCCGCGGAAGAACAGGCGGCGCCCGCTCTCTGTCAGGCGCAGCTTGTCGCTGGTGTTCACCTGGCCCGTGCCGCTCTGGTCCTGGGTCATGAACCAGTGGACGTGCGGGCGGACCATGAAGCCGTTCCGCGCGTAGCCGATGGCGGGGCCGAAGGCGTCCTTCCAGTCCATCGTGCCCCAGCGGCGGAGTGCTTCGGCATAGCCCATGACGTTGCCGGGGGTGCAGACGGCCAGGTGCCCGGCCTCGCTGATGCCGCCCTCCAGCAGGAAGGCGAAGCCGTCGCGCGACTGGCCGAGGAGCTTCGATTCCCACATGTCCGGCGTGGCCGCCAATGGGGCGCGGGCGAAGAATTCCAGCACTTGGTGCACGCCGCGCTGGGGCATGTAGACCTGCATCGTGCCGAAGCCGCCGATGCCAACCATCAGCGGGTCCACCACGCCCTGCACGAGTCCGCAGACGATAGCGGCGTCCACGGCGTTGCCGCCGCGCTCCAGCACCTGCGCCCCGGCCTCCACGGCCTCGGGCTGCGGGGCGACGATCATGCCGGGCATCAGCGTGCGATCATCCGAGGCGAAGCCGAGGGCGTGAATCGCATGCTCATGCCTCTTTCCGCTTCATCACGTCGGCGAAGAAGTCCTGCATCTTGCCCATGGCCTTCATCCGGTCGTGCGAGACGCCGGGGAGGAGATCGAAGCGGACCTTGGCGCCCGCCGCCTCGAAAGAGCGGCGCAGCGCGTCCAGGCGCTCGGGGCGGGTGCGGCCGGCGTCGTTCGCGCCCTCCATCCAGCGCTTGCCGCCGGGCTGGTGGGTGATCTCCCAGGTCTCCAGGTCGGCGTCGCCCACCACCATGTGCACGGGCAGGCGGGCGATGGCCGCCCGGTCGAGCTCGATCCCGAAGCGGGCCTTCAGGTCGCGGATGCCGACCCACCAGTCGCGATTGGCGTCCAGCAGCGTGACGGAACCGGCCGCGCCGACCGAGCAGGCCCAGAGCTTCGCCGGGTGCAGGATGGCGAAGCGGTGGGCGAAGTGGCCGCCGCCGGAATAGCCGCAGATGGCGAAGGTGTCGGCGGTCAGGCCGTAGCGCTCCTTCACCTCGTCCACCATGCCGAGGAGGACGCGGTCGTAGCGGATCTCGCCCTCCTCCATGTACTTGTAGCCGTTCGCCTCGTCGTCGCCGCGCACGCCGATGGGGAAGAGCGGGCAGAGGATCAGGCAGTCGTTCCAGCGCCCGAACTCCGCGAAGCCGTTGCGGAAATCGAGGAAGCTGTCGCGCGTGCTGCCATGGACGCATACCACGATCCGCGTCTCCGCCGTGAAGTCCGGCGGCACGTAGAGGGCGTAGGAGAAGCGTGTGTCCACGCGCGCCGCGCGGACGGCGGTGCGGCCGAGCTGGTAGGTCTGGCGCATCCGCTGGCGCGGATCGGTGACGGGCGGGGCGTCGGCCATGGGATCAGCCCTCCTTCGTGACGCCGGTGGCGAGCGTGGACTGGTCGGCTCGGGCCACGTAGCCGACGCCGCGCCGGGCCCCCCAGACCGAGACCTCGTGGTGCAGGGGGATTAGGCCGACGTCGCGGAACAGAATGCCGCTCGCCTCCCCGAGCAGGGCGTTGCGGCGGGTGTCGTCCATCGTCCGCAGCGCCTCCTTCAGGCGGCGGTCCACCTCCGGGTTGGAGTAGCGGCCGCCGTTGGAGACGCCGAGCCCGGCCTCCTGGTCCTTCGTCGCGGCCAGGGCTGACATGGGGTTGGAGGTCTCGCCCGTGTTCACGCCCCAGGCGCCGAGGAAGACGGAGTGCTCGGTGCGGAGGTTGTTGCGGCCGGCATAAGTGGACCAGGGCATCACCTCGGCCCGCGCCTCCAGGCCGATGCGGGTGAACATCTGCGCCACCGCCTGCACGATCTTCGCGTCATTGATGTATCGGTCGTTCGGCCCGTGCACGGTCAGGCGGAAGCCGCGGGGATAGCCGGCCTCGGCCAGCAGGGCGCGGGCGCGATTCGGGTCGAAGGGTGGCGGGTCCAGCGTCGGGTCGGTGCCCGGCCCGCCCTTGGGCAGGAACTGGCCGGCGATCACGGCGTCGCCCTCCATCACCCGCTCCACCATCGCCTGACGGTTGATGCCCAGGGACAGCGCCTGCCGGACGCGCAGGTCCTTCAGCGGGTTGGTGGTCAGCGGCCGGCCGTCCATGCCCTGGATGAAGGGCGAGACGTCGTTGACCATGTCCATGCCGAGATAGACGAAGCGCGCGGAGATGCCGCGGATCAGGTGCAGGCGCTGATCGCTCCGCACGCGGTCTGTGTTGGCCGAGGAGACCGCCTCGATGATGTCGAGATCGCCGGAGAGCAGCCCGGCGAGGCGCGCCGCGTCGTCCGTCACCATCCGGAGGATCACGGTCTCCCATGGGGTGCGGCCGCCCCACCAGTTGTCGTTCCGCGCGAGGGTGATGCGGTTCCCGGGGATGTACTCGCGCAGGATGTAGGGGCCGGTGCCGATCGCCGCGCGTCCCGCGTTGAACTCGGCGGAGGGTGCGTCCTTGTACTTCGCGGAGATGACGCGCACGCGTCCGATGGAGTTCAGCAGCAGCGGGTCCGGCGCCCGCGTCTCGATGCGCAGCGTGTGCGGGTCGACGGCCGTCATCTCCTTGATGGAGCGCGTGTAGGTGCGGAAGGAGGCGGCGCTGGGAAGGTCGGTGGCGCGGCGGATGGAGATGATCGCATCCTCCGCCGTGAAGGGCGCGCCGTCGGAGAAGCGGACGTCGCGCAGCTTGAAGGTCCAGTGCGTGTCGTCCTCGCGCGTCCAGGACTCCGCCAGCCCGGGGACGGAGCGGGCCACCTCGTTGTTCACGATCAGGCTGTCGAAGATGTGGGCGGAGACGGCATTGTTCGGCGTGTTGCTCAGCAGATGCGGATCGAGCGTCGTGTTCGGCGCCGCCATCCCGATCCGCAGCGTGGTGCCGCCGGCGCCCTGGGCACGGGCACTGCCCAGCCAGCCCGGGGCCACCCAGGCGGCCCCGCCGGCCAGGGCGGCGGTGAGAAGGTCGCGGCGCGTGGTCATAGGGGCCTCCTGGATTTCGGCGGCGCGGAGACTAGGCCGCGGCCCGCCCCGGTGGAACCGGGGCAGGGCTTCACGCGCCCGTCACGCGCCCGACATGGACGCGACGCCGCCCCCGCGCTAACCCGCGACGATGGAGACCGCCGCCCGCGATCCCGCCGAGGCCCTGCGCCCCCGCCGCCTGCGCCGCCGCACCCCGCTGCGCTTCCGCCGCGCCGTGCCCGGCAGCGCGCTGTTCGACGTGATGGGGGATCGGCCCCTCGGCGGCCGTATCCGGGCGGTGCGGCGGATCGCCCTGGCCCTGCTGTGGACGGCGCTCTGCATCCCCGTGCAGGCCGTGCTGATCAACCTGCCCGGACGGGGAAAGGCCGCCTTCGCCCGCTGGTACTGGCGGGGGATGTGCTTCCTCCTCGGCGTCCGGCTGCAGGTGCTGGGGGCGAGGCCCGCAGGCCCGCGGACCCTTTATCTCGCCAATCATTCCTCCTGGCTCGACATCGTCGTGCTCGGCAGCGTGCTGGAGGCGCCCTTCGTCTCGAAGGCCGAGGTGCGGGGCTGGCCGCTGATCGGGCTTGTGGCGCGGCTGGGCCGGACCGTCTTCGTCTCCCGCGCCCGTGCCCGCGGCGCCATGGGCAGCGAGGCGAACGAGATGCGCGAGCGGCTGGCGGCCGGCGACGCCATCATCCTCTTCCCCGAGGGCACGAGCTCCGACGGGGCGCGGGTGCTGCCCTTCCGCTCCTCCTTCCTCGCGGTGGCCGATGCGGCGGCGGCGGTGCAGCCGGTGTCGGTGGGCTATGACCGGCTGGGCGGGCTGCCGGCCTGCCGGCGGGACCGGCCGCTGTTCGCCTGGTACGGGGACATGGACATCGGCAGCCATGTCTGGCGATTGGCCCGCCACGCCGGGCTGCGCGCCACCGTGGTGCTGCACGAGCCCCTGGCGCCGGACGCCATCCCGAACCGCAAGCGGCTCTCGGCCGCGGTGGAGGCGACGGTGGCGGAAGGGGCTGCGACCCTGCGCCAGAACCGGCCGCCGCGGTCCCTCGCGGTCGTGGCAGCAACGAGTGCTTGACGGGAATCGCCCGGTCCCCCGAGGCTTTCCGCGTGGAACCGGCCCCGCCCGCATGACGGGTCTTGCTTGACCCGCCTTTGCTTGACCATCGCGGCCCCGCGCCGCACATGCCCTCGCACCCGGGTCACCCCGCCCGGCGCGAGAGGATCCCTGCTTCCATGACCCGTTCCGCCGGCCCCGTTCCGGCCGGTGCCCCGGCGGCCCCTGCCGCTCCGGGCGCGGCCTCGGCCGATTCCCACGCAGCGTCTGCCCGCGCGCCCCGCCGGCTGCTGATCCGCACCTGGGGCTGCCAGATGAACGTGTATGACAGCACCCGCATGGCGGAGCTGCTGGCGCCCCTCGGCTACGCGCCCACGGAGCGGGCGGAGGAGGCCGACATGGTCATCCTCAACACCTGCCACATCCGGGAGAAGGCGAGCGAGAAGGTCTTCTCCGATCTCGGCCGGCTGCGCGACACGAAGAAGGAGCGCCAGGCCGGGGGCAAGGAGACGATCATCGCGGTGGCGGGCTGCGTCGCCCAGGCGGAGGGGGCGGAGATCACGGCCCGCGCCCCCTGGGTGGACATCGTGCTCGGCCCGCAGACCTACCATCGCCTGCCGGAGATGGTCGCCCGCGCCAGCCGCGCTGCCGGCGCGGTGATCGAGACCGACTTCCCGGCCGAGGACAAGTTCGACCACCTGCCGGAGGCCCGCGCGTCGCAGGGGCCGGTCGCCTTCCTGACGATCCAGGAGGGATGCGACAAGTTCTGCTCCTTCTGCGTCGTCCCCTACACGCGCGGCGCCGAGTTCTCCCGGCCGGCGGCGGCCATTCTGGCCGAGGCGCGGGCGCTGGCGGCGGGCGGGGCGCGGGAGATCGCGCTGCTCGGGCAGAACGTGAATGCGTGGGCCGGGGAGGCCCCGAGAACGGGGCAAGGAGCGTCGCCGGAGGGCAACACCTGGCGCCTCGCTCGTCTGCTGCGCGAACTGGCGGACATCCCCGGCGTTGCCCGTCTGCGCTACACGACGAGCCACCCGCGCGACATGGATGACGACCTCATCGCCGCCCACGGGGAGATCCCGGCCCTGATGCCCTATCTGCACCTGCCGGTGCAGTCCGGGTCCGACAGGGTGCTGGCGGCGATGAACCGGGGGCACAAGGCCGACCTCTACCTGCGGCTGGCGGACCGGCTGCGGGCGGCGCGGCCGGACCTCGCGCTCACCTCCGACTTCATCGTCGGCCATCCCGGCGAGACGGCGGCCGACTTCGACGCGACCATGCGGCTGGTGGAGCGCGTGGGCTTCGCCGGTGCCTATTCCTTCAAGTATTCCGCGCGGCCCGGCACGCCGGCGGCGTCCCAGCCCGGCGTGGTGCCGGAGGCGGAGAAGGATGCGCGGCTCCAGACGCTCCAGGCGCTGCTGCGGGAGCAGCAGGACGGCTTCAACCGCTCCTGCGTCGGCCGCACGGTGGAGGTGCTGGTGACCGGCCCCGGGCGCCACCCCGGCCAGATCGCCGGGCGCACGCCCTGGCTCCAGCCCGTCCATGCGCTCGGGTCCGGTCGGCCCGGCGATGTCGTGCCGATGCATTTGACGGCCGCCCACCCCAATTCTCTCTCCGCAACCCTGGCGCACGAGGAGTCCGCCGCCGCTTGAACACCTTCGCCGCCCAGCCGGGGGGCATCACCCTCCGCGCGATCCCTCCGTCCCGGGCCTATCCGGCCCAGGGCGAGGCCGCCCGAACCGTCACCCTCAGCTTCGACGACAACGCGCTGCTGCCGCTTCTCTTCGGGGAACATGACCGGCACCTCGCGCGTGTCGAGCAGCGATTGGGGGTGCGGATCTCCTCGCGCGGGAACCGGGTGACGATCGGCGGCACGGCGGAGTCGGCTGCGCTGGCGGAATCGGTGCTGCGCGCCCTGTGGCGGCGGCTGGAGAGAGGAGACGCGACCGGCATGGCGGAGGTGGAGGCGGCGCTGCGCATGGCGGACGGTCCGCCCATGCCGGAGAACGGCTCGGACCCGCGCCTGCCCCTGGCGGACCTGCCGGCGATCCGCACCCGCAAGGGCGCCATCGCCCCGCGGTCCCGGACCCAGGCCGCCTACATGGACATGCTCCAGACGCAGGACATGGTCTTCGGCACCGGCCCGGCCGGCACCGGCAAGACCTATCTCGCGGTGGCGCAGGGCGTGGCGCTGCTCCAGGCCGGGCGGGTGGACCGCATCGTCCTGTCCCGGCCGGCGGTGGAGGCGGGGGAGCGGCTGGGCTTCCTGCCCGGCGACATGAAGGAGAAGGTCGACCCCTATCTCCGCCCGCTCTACGACGCGCTCCACGACATGATGCCGGCGGAGCAGGTGGCCCGCCGCATCGTCTCGGGCGAGATCGAGATCGCGCCGCTCGCCTTCATGCGCGGCCGGACGCTGGCGCACTGCTTCGCCATCCTGGATGAGGCGCAGAACACCACCACGGCGCAGATGAAGATGTTCCTCACCCGCATGGGGGAGGGGACGCGCATGGTCATCACCGGCGACCCGACCCAGGTGGACCTGCCGCCGGGCCAGAAGTCCGGGCTGGTGGAGGCGCTCTCCATCCTCGACGGGGTGGAGGGCATCGGCATCACCCGCTTCGCCGAGACCGACGTCGTCCGCCACCCCCTGGTCGGCCGGATCGTCCAGGCTTATGGACGGGCGGACGCAGCGAATGCGGCCGAGCGGCCGCGGCGGGCCACGAGGGAGTAAGGCGGCGGTGGGCAGTCGCCCGCCCGGCATCGGGGACGATGCCGGGCCTGACATCGAGATCGTGCTGGCGGACGCCGCGTGGCGATCCGCCGTGCCGCGCGTGGAGGAGGTGGCGCGCCGCGCCGCCCTGGCCGCCTGTGCGGAATCCGGGCTGGAGGGCGCCGTGACCCTTCTCCTGACCGACGACCGCGAGGTGCGTCGCCTGAACACGGATCACCGCGGGAAGGCGAAGCCGACCAACGTCCTCTCCTTCCCCGCGGACCATCCCGGCTTCCTCGGGGATGTCGCCCTCGCCCTCGGCACGGTGCGGCGGGAGGCGCGGGCAGCCGGACGCCCGGTGATGGCGCATCTCTCCCACCTCGTGGCCCATGGTGTCCTGCACCTGGCCGGCCATGACCACCTGCGTGCCGGGGAGGCGCGGCGGATGGAGCGGGCGGAGGCGCGGATCATGCGCCGGCTGGCCCTGCCCAACCCCTGGCGGGGCGTCGCATGAGCGAGCGCACCTCCGCGGCCGACCGCCAGGGCATCCTCTGGCGCTTCCAGGGCTTCCTCCGGAAGAAGGAGGCCGAGAGCGTCCGCGATCAGGTGGAGGCGCTCGTCGAGGGGGACGAGAACCCGGATTCCGCCGAGGAGCACGCGCTCGACCCGCAGGAGCGGACGATCCTCGGCAACGTCCTGCGCCTGCGGGACAAGACGGCGGTGGACGTGATGATCCCCCGCGCCGACATCGTCGCCATGCCGGCGAACCTGTCGCTGGAGGAGGCGATCCGCCTCATCCAGCGCGAGGGCCACTCCCGCTTCCCCGTCTACCGGGAGAACCTCGACGACATCCTCGGCATGGTCCACATCAAGGACGTCTTCGCCGCGGTCGGCACCGACGGGCCCTTCGACATCCAGGCGATCCTCCGCCGTCTCCTCTTCGTCGTGCCGCAGGTGCCGGTGCTCGACCTGCTGCTGCAGATGCGGGAGAGCCGGACCCACATGGCCCTGGTGGTGGACGAGTACGGCGGCATCGACGGGCTGGTCACGATCGAGGACCTCGTCGAGACGATCGTCGGCGACATCTCGGACGAGCACGACGAGGACGCCCCGCCGCAGATCACCGAGCGGCCCGACGGCACGCTGGACCTGGATGCCCGGATGCCGGTCGCGGCCTTCGAGGCCCGTCTCGGCGAGGTGCTGACGGCGGAGGAGCGGACCCAGGACATCGACACGGTCGGCGGCCTCGTCTTCACCCTCGCGGGCCGGGTCCCGGCCCGCGGCGAGCTCATCTCCCACCCCTCAGGCCTGGAGTTCCGGGTGCTGGACAGCGATCCCCGCCGGATCCGGCGGCTGCGCGTCCGCCGCCCGGCCCCCCCGGACGCCGCTCCCGCCCCCGGCGAGGCGCCGGCGCGCGCCGCCGAGTAGGACCACGCCCATGCAGCGGTTCATCCGCCACCTGGAAGGCCAGGCGGGCTGGCGCGCCCTGGTCACCGCCTTCGGTCTCGGCGCCCTGACGGCCCTCGCCATGCCGCCCGTGCACGCGATCCCCGTGCTGCTGGTCTCCTTCTCCGGCCTGCTGATCCTGCTCGGCAAGGCCGGGAGCTGGAAACGGGCGGCGGTGATCGGATGGGCCTTCGGCTGGGGAAGCCACGTCGCCGGCCTCTACTGGATCACCCACTCCATCCTGACCGAGGCGGAGCGGCTCTGGTGGTTCGTCCCCCTCGCCGTGCCGCTGCTGGCGCTGTGGATGGGAGCCTACACGATCATCGCGGCGGTCATCGCCTGGTGGGCGCGGCCGGGCTGGCCGCGGGCCCTGGCCCTGGCCGGCGGCTGGGTGCTGGCGGAATTCGTCCGCGGCTGGGCCTTCACGGGCTTTCCCTGGAACCTCATGGGCACGGTCTGGGCCTTCGGGGCGCTGCCGGTGCAGGGCGCCGCCTGGATCGGCGTGCACGGCCTGTCCCTGGTGACGGTCTGGCTGGCCGTGACGCCCCTGCTCGGCCGCCGCGCCATGGCCGGGGGGGTGGCCATCCTTCTCGGATTCGGTGCCTTCGGCCTCGCCCGCCTCTGGCCCGAGGAGCCGCCGCCGCTCCCGGCGACCGTGATCCTCGTGCAGGGGAACGTCGCGCAGGAGGCCAAGTGGCGGGAGGACACGCGCTGGCCGATCTTCCGCCGCTACATCGAGCTCAGCCGTCAGGGGGTGGAGGCGGCGGCGCGCGAGGCGCCGGGCACGCGCCCGGTGATCGTGTGGCCGGAGACGGCCAGCCCCTTCCTCCTCGCGGACGATCCGGAAGCGCGGAGGATCGCCGCGGCGGCCCTGCCGCCCGAGGGCCTGCTGCTGGCCGGCACGGTGCGGGGGGAATGGGGACCGGACGGGCGCGCCCAGCGCCTGTTCAACAGCCTTGTCGCCGTCACGCCGGACGGGGCGGTGGCCGGGCGCTTCGACAAGTTCCACCTCGTGCCCTTCGGCGAGTACATGCCGCTCGCCGGCCTGCTTCCCATCCGGGTGATCCGGGCCGGGGTGGATTTCGGCGCCGGGCCGGGGCCGACGGCTCTGCCGCTGCCCGGGCTGCCGCCGGCCGGCCCGCTGATCTGCTACGAGGTCATCTTCTCCGGGCAGGTCGTGGGAGACACGCGCCCGGGGTGGCTGCTGAACATCACCAACGATGCCTGGTTCGGCATCTCCGCCGGTCCGCACCAGCATCTGGCCACCGCCCGGATGCGGGCGGTGGAGGAGGGGCTGCCGATGCTGCGGGCCGCCCAGACCGGCATCTCCGCCGGCTTCGACTCCCGGGGCCGCGAGACCGCTCGCCTGCCGCTCGGGGAGACGGGCGTCGCCCTCTCCCCCTTGCCGGCAGCCGGGGCGCCGACGCCCTTCTCGCGGTTCGGTCTCCTCATCCCGCTCGTCCTGACGGGATTGTTCCTCGGGGGGGCGGCGTGGGGCTCGTATCGCGCGACTCCGTCGTTGAGAGTTCCTTAGGTCGCGCCCCCACAGACTCGTCTTATTAAGTGGAATTCTCGAAAGAGTTGACAAATCCTTACCGGGCCGGCAGGTTTTACATGCTATCAACGGGGTCCGGCTTATCCCGTGCAGGATGCGCGGATTGGTCGGCGCGCAGGAGGCACGCCGCAGCCCCATGCCATGAATGGAGGAGTGGCGCCGATGTCGAGTGACGAGGCGCTGGAGCGCACCGAGCGGGAGCACCGCCCGAGCCCCATCGATGTGCATGTCGGGACCCGGGTTCGGCTTCGACGCACCCTTCTCGGGTTGAGCCAGGAGAAGCTCGGCGAGGCGCTCGGCCTGACCTTCCAGCAGGTCCAGAAGTACGAGCGCGGCGTGAACCGCATCGGCGCGAGCCGCCTCTTCGACCTCGCCCGCGTGCTGGACGTGCCGATCGGGTTCTTCTTCGACGACATGCCGGACAGCCTCGGCGGCTCGGCCGGATTTCGTTCGCGCCTCGCGAGCGGCCTCGCCGAGCAGCAGGAAGGCTTCGAGGACGATACGCTGCACCGCCGCGAGACGCTGGAGCTGGTGCGCGCCTACTACCGCATCAACGAGCCGGCGGTCCGCAAGCGCGTCTTCGACCTTATCAAGTCACTCGCGCCGCCGGAGTGAACGGTCCCGGGTGACCGGTTCCGTCAGGGGTCGAGCTGAGGGTTGTCGAAGCGCGGAGACCGGTGATCGCGCAGGGCCTGCGTGAGGGCCCGAACGAGGTCGGCCTTCTCGGCCTCCGGGAGGAATCGCCCGATCTCGACGGAGCGGCCGCGGCTGGAGAGACGGCCCTCGCTGATTCGGCCGGGGCGGGACAGCAGCGCGGCCTCCGCCCAGTAGGCCTCGAATTCCGCCGCCTCGCGCCGCCCGCGCCCATCCGTTCGCACCACCCGCACCCGCCCGTCGCGCAGGAGGATGTGTTCCGCCGCCCGGCTGGACCAGCGCCGGTGCGCCAGCAGCAGGGAGACGACGAGCAGGACCTCGACGCCCATGAAGCCGGCCACGGGCCAGGCGCCCAGGAGCCAGAACACCGTCGTCACCGATCCCGAGCCGATCAGCAGGAGCAGCACGACGACCCCGAAGCCGCCGGCATGCCAGGATTGCCGGGGACTGGTGATCGCCTCGAAGAGGGTGGGGCCTGCCGTCATCGCCCTGAGATGTTACCCTGCTCTCTCTGGGCGAGTCCGCCCGTGTTCATGACCTCGTGACCCTGCCCGCCAAGCCGCGCCCTCCTCTGCACGGGACCGCCCGCGCCCCGCGCCGCGCCCGCCGCATGTCCACCGCCCAGGCGGAGGCCTTCATCCGCGCGCTGGCCGCCGCCAACCCGTCGCCGCAGCCGGAGCTGGATTTCGCCGATCCTTTCACCCTGCTGGTCGCGGTGGTGCTCTCGGCCCAGACGACCGATCTGGCGGTCAACAAGGCGACCGCAACCCTCTTTGCCGTCGCGCCGGATGCCGCGGCGATGGCGGCGCTGGGGGCGGAGGGGATCGCGCCGCATATCCGCCGGCTCGGGCTCTGGCAGGCGAAGGCGAAGAACGTCGCGGCCCTGGCCGCGCTGCTGGTGGAGCGGCATGCGGGCCAGGTCCCCTCCGACCGGGAGTCGCTCGAGGCGCTGCCCGGCGTGGGGCGCAAGACCGCGAATGTCGTGCTGAACGTCGCCTTCGGCGAGAACGCCATGGCGGTGGACACCCACATCTTCCGCATCGGCAACCGCACCGGCCTGGCCCCCGGCAAGACCCCGCGGGAGGTGGAGGACGGGCTGGTGCGGCGCTGCCCGCCGGAGCTTCTGCGCGACGCCCACCACTGGCTGATCCTGCACGGCCGTTACGTCTGCAAGGCGCGCCGTCCCGAGTGCTGGCACTGCCCCGCCATCCAGGCCTGCAACTACCCGGACAAGGTGGCAGGTCCCACCGCCGGTTGAGCGGCCGGGCTGCTGGACGCGGCATGGCCCGGCAGCCAGACCCGAAAGGTCGTGCCCTCCCCGGGCGCGCTGTCGATCAGCAGCTGGCCGCGGTGATGGCTGACGATGTGCTTCACGATCGCCAGCCCCAGCCCCGTGCCGCCCGCCGCGCGGCTGCGGCCGGCATCCACGCGGTAGAAGCGCTCGGTCAGGCGCGGGATGTGCTCGCGCGCGATGCCCGGCCCGTCATCGGTCACGCGCAGCAGCACGCCGGGCGCCAGCCCGTCCCGCGGGGCCGCGAGGACGGCGACGGACAGGCCGATCTGCCCGCGCTCCCGCCCGTGCCGGACGGCGTTCTCCAGGAGGTTCCGGAGCACCTGGGCGAGCTGGCCCGGATCGGCCGGCGTCACGATCGCGGGCGAGAGGTCGAGGGCGAGGGAAGCGTTCCGCGTGGCGAGGATCGGGGCCATCGCGGCGGCCTCGGCCCGCGCCAGCTCGTCGAGCCGGGCCTCCCCGCCCGGGGCCTGGTGCTCGGTCATCTCGATCCGGGAAAGGCCGAGCAGGTCCTCGATGAGCCGCCGCATCCGCTCCGCCTGCTCGGCGATGATGCCGAGGAAGCGCGCCCCCGCCTCCGGGTCGCCGGCCGCCGGGCCGCGCAGCGTCTCGACGAAGCCGATGATGGAGGAGAGGGGGGTGCGCAGCTCGTGGCTCGCATTCGCCACGAAGTCGGCGCGCATCCGTTCGGCGGCGCGGGCCTGGGTGCGGTCGGCAAGGACGATCAGCAGCCGTCCGCCATCCGCCAGCGGCGGGTCCAGCGGGATGACGTGGGTGGACAGGTCCCGCGCCACCGGCACGGGCAGGACCGCCTCCGCGGTCTGCGGCGCCCGTTCGGCCAGCGCCCGGTCCACGGCGCCGGCGATGCCGGGATGGCGCAGGAAAGCGGCGGTGTCGGCGGCGTCCCCCGCCTCCCCGAAGAATCGCCGGGCGGCGGCGTTGGCGCGCAGCGGGCTCCGGTCCGCGCCGAGGACGAGGAGGGGATCGGGCAGCGCCTCCACGATCGCGCTGTCGGCGCGGCGCAGCCGCTCCACCAGCGCCTCCCGCTCCGCCAGGCTGCGGGCAAGGCGCGCGGCGGCCTCCGCGACGAGGGCGGCGGAGGGAAGGAGCGGGACGCGGGGCAGGGAGGGGACGGCCCCCTCCGCGGCGTGGCGCAGGTCGGCGGCGAGTTGCGCGAGGGTGCCGAGCCAGATCCGGGCGAGGGTCGTGGAGGCCGTGACGACCAGGAGCAGGGCCAGAGCGGCCGGTCCCGGATCGGCGTAGCCCAGGAGCATCAGGAGCAGGAGCGCCAGGGACGGCACCCCGCCGATCAGCAGGGAGGCCCGGAGGAACGGGGCCCAGGGCGGGCGCGGCCATGGCAGGCGCACGCCGCCCTTTCCTCAGCGACGGATCAGGAGCCGGCGGCGCCCGGCAGGACGGCGGGCTCCACCAGGCGCGGCTCGCTGCCCGGCTCCAGCGCGTAGACCGCGAGGGCGCGCAGCACCCCGCCATTCGGCAGGAGCTGCAGCGCGCCGTCCGCGCCCTGCACCGTCTCGCCGACCGGCAGGCGGGCCGGGGCGCCGGGCGGGCCGCCGCGCACGCCGCGGATGGCGAGGGCCGCGGCGTCATAGGCGGTGGCGGCGAGGCGCGGCGGGCGCTCCCCGAAGGCGGCGGCGTAGCGGCTCTCGAAGCCCGCGCGGGCGAGGGCGTCGGGGCCGGGGATCCAGGCGCCCGCGAGGGCGGGTTCGCTGCCGAGCGCGGTGTCCGTCACCCAGAGCGCGTGGCCGGCGAGGCGCAGCGGCGGCACGGGCAAGCCGGCGGCGGAGAGGGCGGCGGCCATCTCCCGCGCCTGCGACCCGCTCTCGGCGAGGATGAGCAGGCCGATCCCCTCCTCTCCGGCCTCGGTCTTGAGCTGCCGTGCGGCGGCAGCGCGGGAGCTGCGGGCGGGGTAGGTGACGACGATCGGCGGCGGCAGGCCGGCATCCACCATGGCGCCGGTGAGCGCCGAGGAGAGCTGTCGGGCGAAGGGGCCCTCCGGCCCGGCGAGGGCGACCCGCGTGATGCCGGCGGTCCGCGCGGCCACGATGAGGCGCCGCACCTGCTGCGCTGGCGTGACGCCGAGCGCCCAGACGCCGCCACCGGCCTGCTGCGCATCATTCGTGAAGGCGAGGACGGGCACGCTCGCGCCGCGGGCCTGGCCGGCGGCGGCGCCCGTCTCGGCGCCGGTCAGCGGGCCGACCACCACGCGGGCCCCCTCGGACAGGGCCGCGCGGGCGGCCTCGGAGGCGCCGCTCGCGGTGCCGCCGGTGTCCCGCGGGACGAGTTCCACCTCGGGGCTGCCGGCATCGAACAGGGCGAGGGTCGTCGCGTTCAGCATGGACTGGCCGAGCGGTGCCTGGGCGCCGGTCATGGGCAGCAGCACCGCGACCTGGGTTCGCGGCCGCTCCGGCGGCAGAGGGGCGAGCGTCCGGACGAAGGCGCCGCCGGTGATGGTGGGACGCGTCGCCACTTGCGGGGCGCAGGCGGCGAGCCCCATGAGCGCGACGGACGCGAGCAACGCGGCGACAGGACGGAGGGCAGGCCTTGCCGGATGAGGACGCGTCGGAGGGGGATACGGAGCAGGATGGGACGTCACGCGAAACTCCCCTCGGGGCCGCGGCCGCTGGACCGGCCGCTGTTGCCCCGGGTTTATGGCTGGTCGCCACCCCCATCGGCAACCTGGGGGACCTGTCACCCCGCGCGGTCGTGACCTTGCGCGCGGCGGATGCCGTGCTGTGCGAGGACACGCGGGTGACGGCGCCGCTGCTGGCGCGCCACGGGATCGCCGCGCCGCTCGTCGCGCTGCACGACCACAACGAGGGCGCGGAGACGCCGCGGCTGATCGAGCGGCTGCGGGCGGGGCAGCGGCTGGCGCTGGTGTCCGATGCCGGGACGCCGCTGGTGAGCGATCCCGGCTACCGCCTGGCCCGGGCCGCGATGGCGGAGGGGCTGCCGGTCTCCGCCGTGCCGGGACCGAACGCGGCGGTCATGGCGCTGACCCTGTCGGGCCTGCCGCCGCAGCCCTTCCTCTTCGTCGGCTTCCTGCCGCCGAAAGCCGCCGCGCGCGCGACGGAGATCGCTCGGCTGCGCGCGGCGGAAGGCGCGGGGCTTTCCGCGACGATGGTGTTCTTCGAGGCGCCGCACCGGCTGGCGGAGTGCCTGGCGGCGCTGGCCGAGGGGTTCGGCGACCGTCCGGCGGCCGTGGCGCGGGAGCTCACGAAGCGGTTCGAGGAGGTGCGCCGCGCGGGTCTGCCGGAGCTCGCCGCCCACTACGCCGCGCATCCCGCGCGCGGCGAGATCGTCGTCGTCGTCGGCCCCGCCGGGGAGGCGGCGCCGGCGGGCGAGGCGGAGCTCGATTCGCGGCTGCGCGCGGCGCTGGCGGCGGGGCACTCGCTGCGCGACGCGGCGGCGCTCGTCGCCGCGGCCACGGGCCTGCCGCGACGGCAGGTTTATGCGCACGCGCTCTCCCTGGACCGGGCGGGCTGACGCACCGCCCGCGCGACCGCGGCCCGCCGGTTGCAACCGGGCCGCGCGGGCCCTAGGGCAAGGGACCACCGAGACGGAGGCCGGGACCGGATGAGCGGAGGATTGGCGGCGCCTGCCGCGCGCACGGGCCGCGCGGCGCCCGTGCTGGAGCGGCCGGTCATCCTCTTCGCGTTCAACCGGCCGGACTACCTCCTCCGCGTCTGTACCTCCCTTCTCCGCCAGAACGGCGTGACGGTGGATCCGCGCCGCGTCTTCCTCGTGCAGGACGGCGCCGTGTCGCCGCGCACCGGCGTGCGCTATGCGGAGGATGCGGCGGTCGCCGCCTCCATCGCCGCCTTCCGCGAGGTCTTCCCGCAGGGGCAGGTGGCCGCGGCGCGCGCCAACCTCGGCGTGTCCCGCAACATCCGGCGCGGGGAGGCGCTGGCCTTCGAGGCGCTGGACGCGGAGTACGCCTATTTCCTCGAGGACGATCTGGAACTCGGCCCGGACTACCTCCGCATCATGGAGGAGATGGCGCGGCTGGCGGAGGCCGATCCGCGCATCGGCTACTTCGCGGCCTATGGCGACCACAAGGCGGAGGCGCCGGGGCCGGAATGCTACCTTGTGCCACTGCAGCACCACTGGGCCTTCGGGCTGCGGCGCGAGCCCTGGCGGCGGCTGCGAGACTGGCTCGCGCCCTATGACGCGATCCTGGAGCCCACGGACTACACCTATCGTGACCACCTTGCGGTCTTCCGCTGGATGGAGAGCCTGCCGGTCGCGATCAACTTCTCGTCCCAGGATGCGGTGAAGTCGCTGGGATGCGCGGCACTGGGGATCGCACGCGTAATGACCGATGTCTGCTTCGGCCGCTACATCGGCGCCCAGGGCGCGTCCTTCCGCGACGAGCGGTTCCAGTCCATGGGCTATGATCGCATGGCGTGGAAGGAGGGGCCGGACTTCCGGCTGGCGGAGGGGCTGGAGACGCAGGTCGGCGCCATCCTCGCGCATCGCCGCGATGGCTATGGCCGGTACCGCGAGAAGAAACTGGCGCCCTTCCTGGCGAACTACCGGAAGACGCATTTCGACGATGACGCACCGCTGACGCGGGAGGATGTGGACGCGCATTACCGCGTCTTCCTCCGCCGCACGCCGGAGGCCGGCGACTACGCGGACCTGGTGGGCCGGCAGACCCCGAAGGCGCTGCGGCGCGCGCTGCTCGCGGCGCGCGAGTTCCGCGGCGCCAATCCGGTGCCGCCGGTGGGGTGAAGCCCGTCAGCGCAGCAGCACGGGCAGGAGCGCGTCGAGGCGCAGCCGCCCCGCTTGCGTCGCGGCGAGCCTGCCCTCCGGGAGCCATTCGAGGTAGCCCTCCTCTGCCAGGGCCTCGAGCATCGGCGGGTCCACCACCTCCTCCCAGGGCAGGCCGCTGCGGGCGGTGATGCGGGCGGGGGCCACGCCCTCGGACAGGCGCAGGCCCATCAGCATCGCCTCCCGGCCGCGCTCCACGGGGGTGAGCGCCGTCTCCTCCACGCGGGCGTGGCCGTCGCGCTGCACGCGCTCCAGCCAGATCTCCGGGGCGCGGTGGCGGCGGGCGGCGAGGACCTGCCCGTCCAGCGTCAGCCGCTGGTGCGCGCCCGCACCGATGCCGAGGTAGTCGCCGTAGCGCCAGTAGGCGAGGTTGTGGCGGCTCTCCGCCCCGGGCTTCGCGTAGTTGCTCACCTCGTAGGGCCGCAGGCCGAAGCGGGCGGCCTCCTCGGCCGTGGCGGCGTAGAGGGCGGCGGCCTCCTCGCCCTCGGGAAGGTGGAAGGCGCCGCGGGCGTGCTCGGTCGCGAAGCGCGTCCCCGGCTCGACCGTGAGCTGATAGAGCGAGAGGTGGTCGGCCGCGAGCGACAGGGCGCGGCGCAGCTCGGCGCGCCATTCGGCCTCGGACTGGCCGGGGCGGGCGTAGATGAGGTCGAAGGAGAGGTGGGGGAAGGTGGCGCGGGCGTGCTCCAGCGCCGCCACCGCCTCGCCGGCCGAGTGGTTGCGGCCGAGAAAGCCGAGCGCTGCCGCGTCGAGTGCCTGCACGCCGAGGGAGAGGCGGTTCACCCCGGCCTCCCGGAAGGCGCGCAGGCGTCCGGCCTCCACGGAGGTCGGGTTGGCCTCCAGGGTGATCTCCAGCCCGGAGTCGGCGACGAAGAGGGCGCGAGCGCGGGCGATGAGGTCCGCCACCCCCTCGGGCGGCATGAGCGAGGGGGTGCCGCCGCCGAAGAAGATCGAGGCAAGGCGGCGGCGGCCGGCGCGGGCGGCCTCGGATTCCAGCTCCGTCAGCAGGGCGCGGGCATGGGCGGCGGCGTCCACCCGCTCCCGCACATGGGAATTGAAATCGCAGTACGGGCACTTGGCCGCGCAGAAGGGCCAGTGGATGTAGAGGGCGAGCGGCTCGGCGGCCCGGTCTGCCATCGGGTCTGGCATCGGGGTTGCCTGCGGGCCGGGGGCGACGATCGGAGGTCGGGTGAGCGCGGTCAGGGTCTCGGTCACGGAGAGCATATGGTCATGAGCGACGTCTCCGTCCCACCCATGGCGGCCGAGGGCGGCTCGGTCGAGCGGGTTCGGGCCGCCCTGCGCGCCGCCGGCCACCCCGACGCGGTCGAGGCCTTCCCGGAGGGGACGCGCTCCGCCGCGGACGCCGCGGCGGCGGTGGGCTGCACGGTCGCCCAGATCGCGAAGTCCGTCGTCTTCCGGGCTGGGGAGCGGCCGGTGCTGGTGATCGCGAGCGGCGCCAACCAGGTGGACACGGCGAAGGTCGCCGCCCTGACCGGGTTGAAGATCGGCCGGGCGGAGGGGGCCTGGGTCCGCGCAGTGACCGGCTTCGCCATCGGCGGGGTCGCTCCGCTGGGTCACCAGACCCTGCCGGTGGTGCTGGTGGACAAGGACCTTTTCGCCCATGACCGGATCTGGGCCGCCGCCGGCAGCCCGCGGCATGTCTTCGCCTCCACGCCAGGAGAGTTGCTGCGGATCAGCGGCGGCCGGCGGGCCGACGTGGCGCTGCGCGGGTAAGGATCGCGATCATCCCTTCCAGAGAGATCTACGAGGACGGCCTTCCCACCCCGCGCCGGACCTGGGCCACCATCGCCGTGGCCCTGGCCATCGTCATGGCCGTCATGGACGGCACCATCGCCGGCGCGGCGCTGCCGACCATCGCCCGCACGCTGAACGTGCCGCCGGCGACCGCCATCTGGGCCACCAACGCCTACCAGCTGGCCGTGACGGTCAGCCTGCTGCCGCTGGCGGCGTTGGGGGAGATCGTCACCTACCGCCGGATCTACCTCGCGGGGCTGGTGGTGTTCACCCTCTCCTCCCTAGCCTGTTCCATGGCGCACAGCTTCGAGACCCTCGTCATCGCGCGGGCCATGCAGGGCTTCGGGGCGGCGGGGCTGATGAGCATCAACTCCGCGCTCGTCCGGTTCATACAGCCACGGGCGCGGCTGGGGCGGGGGTTGGGCTTCAACGCCATGGTGGTCTCGACCGCCGCCGCATCGGGACCGACCGTGGCGGGGCTGATCCTCAGCGTGGCGGACTGGCCCTGGATTTTCGCGGTGAATGTGCCCTTCGGGATCGCCGCGCTGCTGCTTGGCTGGCGCAACCTGCCCGAGAGCCCGCGCGCCGGGGAGCGCTTCGACGTGCTGAGCGCCTTCCTCTCGGCCTCCACCTTCGGGTTGCTGATCCTCGGGCTGGATGGGGTGGCGCATGGGCAATCGGCGGTCACCGTTGGGGCGCAGTGGCTGGGGGCGGCGATCGCCGGGGCCTGGCTCGTGCGGCGGCAGATCGGGCGCCGCCGGCCGCTGCTGCCGGTGGACCTGCTGGCCATCCCGATCTTCGCCCTGTCCATCGCGACCTCGATCTGCAGCTTCATGGCGCAGATGCTGGCCTTCGCGTCCCTGCCCTTCCTGTTGCAGACGGGATTCGGCTTCTCGGCCATACAATCGGGGCTGCTGACCACGCCCTGGTTCCTGGCGACCGCCGCCTGTGCCCCCATCGGCGGGCGGCTGGTGGAGCGGATCCCGGCCGGGCTGCTCGGCGGGATCGGGCTGGCGGCGATGAGCACGGGGCTCGGCCTGCTCGCCTTCCTGCCCGAGCACCCGCAGCCCTTCGACATCGTCTGGCGCATGGCCCTTTGCGGCGCGGGCTTCGGCCTGTTCCAGACGCCGAACAACCGCACGCTGGTCGGTGCCGCGCCGCCGGACCGGGCGGGCGGGGCCAGCGGGATGCTCAGCACGGCGCGGCTGCTCGGACAGACGATGGGAGCGGCGCTGGTCGGGCTGGTCCTGTCCTGGATGCCGGGAATGCCGGTCGGCGGGCCGACCACGGCGCTGACCATCGGGGCGTGTCTGGCGGCACTGGGCGCCTGCGTGAGCCTGCTGCGGCTGCGGGCCTGAGCGGCCCGCGCCGCACGGCACTGACATCTTCGGGAAATGCGCAAGACGCCTTGGCACGCCGCCCGATCCCGGTTCATGCTGCACTGCACAAACCCGGCGACGACCGGGGCCGAATAACTGCCGGTCCGCGGCCCAATCCTGACGGACGGGTCCGATGCGACGACGCGAACTGCTGCGCCTTGCCGGCGCCGGGGTGCTCTGCACCCCCAACATCCTACGGGCCGAAGCGCCCGAGCCGGTCGACGTGGAGCTGGTCCTGGCCGTGGATGTCAGCCGTTCCATCGATGCCGAGGAGCACGAGATGCAGATGCGCGGCTACGCGGCCGCCTTCCGCGATCCCGCGCTCATCCGCGCGATCTCCGGCGGGGAGGTCGGCGCGGTCGCCTGCACGTTGTTCACCTGGTCCGACGCCGACGACCAGCGGGAGATCGTGCCCTGGACGCGGATCGACGGACCCGCCGCCGCCAGCCGCTTCGCCGAGGCGATCGACGCGGCGCCGCGCCTGCCGGGCAACTACACCTCCATCTCCGGCGCCATGCTGCACGCGCTGGAGCTCTACGGCACGCGCTTCGAGGGAACGCGCCGCGTGCTCGACATCTCCGGCGACGGGCCGAACAACGCGGGCTGGCGGGTGGAGTCGGTGCGTGACCGGCTGCTGGAGGCCGGGGTGGTAATGAACGGCCTCGCGGTGCTGGACCGCGCGCCGATCTCCCCGGTCAGCATCCCGCTGGAGGAGTATTACCGCGACGAGGTGATCGCCGGCCCCGGCGCCTTCCTGGTGGTGGCCGAGGGCTTCGACGCCTTCGAGGGCGCGGTGCGCCGCAAGATCGTGCGGGAGGTCGCGTCGCTCGACATGCCGCAGTTCGCGGCAGGGCCGCGGGTTGAGCGGGTGACGGCGTAGCCCCCGGGAGGCTCTGCCTCCCCGACCCTCCGCCGGGGAGCCTATGGCCCCCCGGACCCCCGCATCGGTTCAGACGGTGAGCAGGCGGCGGACGGCGTCCTCGTCCAGGGCGCCCGCCTCGCCCTCCAGCGCCACCTCGCCGCGGACCATCACGGCGATGCGGTCGGCCAGGTCGCGGGCGAACTCGAAATACTGCTCCACCAACACCACGGCCATGCCGCGGTCCTTCGCCAGGTGCCGGATGACGCGGGCGATGTCCTTGATGACGGAGGGCTGGATGCCCTCGGTCGGCTCGTCGAGGATCAGCAGGCGCGGGCGGGCCGTCAGCGCGCGTGCGATGGCGAGCTGCTGCTGCTGCCCGCCCGAGAGGTCGCCGCCGCGGCGGCGCAGGAACTGCCGCAGGATCGGGAAGAGATCGAAGATCTCCGACGACACCTTGCTGCCGCGCGGGGCGGCGGCGAGCGCCGTCTCCAGGTTCTCCTGCACGGTCAGGAAGGGGAAGATCTCGCGGCCCTGGGGCACGTAGCCGATGCCGGCACGCGCCCGGTCGGCGGAGGAGAGGCCGACGATGTCACGTCCCTCCCACTCGATCCGGCCGTCCGAGACGCGCTCCACCCCCATGATCGAGCGCATCAGCGACGACTTGCCGACGCCATTGCGGCCGAGGACGCAGGTGATCTTCCCGGGATCGGCCGCCAGGCTCACGCCGCGAAGGCAGAGGCTGGCGCCGTAGGAGAGGCGGAGGCCGGTGGCTCTCAACATCGGTTCAGCGCCCCAGATACACTTCGATGACGCGCTGGTCGTTCTGCACGGTGTCGATCGACCCTTCGGACAGCAGCGTGCCCTCGTGCAGGACCGTCACCTTGCTGTTCAGCGCGCGGACGAACTCCAGGTCGTGTTCCACCACCACCACGCTCCGGGTGCCGGCGATACGGCGGAGCAGGGCGGCGGTGTGCTCGGTCTCCTGGTCGGTCATGCCGGCGACCGGCTCGTCCACCAGCAGCAGGTCGGGGTCCTGCATCAGCAGCATCCCGATCTCCAGCCATTGCCGCTGCCCGTGAGAGAGGATGCCCGCCGGGTCGGCGGCGCGGGCGGTGAGGCCGACCTCCTCCATCACGCCCTCGATCCGCTTGCGGGAGGCGTCGCCCAGCATCCAGCGGAGGCAGGAGAGGGGATCGCGCGGGGCCTTCAGGGCGAGCTCCAGGTTCTCGAACACCGTGAGGGCGTCGAAGACCGTCGGCTTCTGGAACTTGCGGCCGATGCCGAGATTGGCGATCCGCGCCTCGTCCAGCTTCGTCAGGTCGTGATCGCCGAAGCGGACCGTGCCGACGGTCGGGCGGGTCTTGCCGGTGATGACGTCCATCATCGTCGTCTTGCCCGCGCCGTTCGGGCCGATCACCGCCCGCAGCTCCCCCGGGTCCACCACCAGGGACAAGTTGTTCAGCGCCCGGAAGCCGTCGAAGACCACCGAGACGCCGTCGAGGTAGAGGGTCGGCCCCTTGGCTGCATTGGCGCTCACTTGCGGCGTCCCTGGAGAAGGCCGATCAGGCCGCGCGGCAGGAGGATGGTCACGACCACGAAGAGGCCGCCGAGCGCGAAGAGCCAGAAGTCCGGCGCGAAGGAGGTGAGCCAGGTCTTCAGCGCGTTGACCGAGAAGGCGCCGAGGATCGCGCCGACCAGCGTGCCGCGGCCGCCGACGGCCACCCAGACCACCGCCTCGATCGAGTTGCCGGGGGAGAACTCGCCGGGATTGATGATGCCGACCAGCGGCACGTAGAGCGCCCCGGCCAGCCCCGCCAGCACGGCGGAGAGCACGAAGGCCGTCAGCTTGAAGGAGGTCACCGAGTAGCCGAGGAAGCGCACCCGGCTCTCGGCATCCCGGACCGCGACCAGCACGCGGCCGAGCTTCGTGCCGACGACATAGCGGCAGAGGACCAGGGAGCCGCCGAGCGCGGCCAGCGCCGCGTAAAAGAGCATCGCGCGGGCGTTGGGGGTGTTCAGGGGAACGCCCAGCAGCTCCTTGAAGTCGGTGAAGCCGTTGTTGCCGCCGAAGCCCATGTCGTTGCGGAAGAAGGCAAGCATCAGGGCGTAGGTCATCGCCTGGGTGATGATGGAGAAGTAGACGCCGGTGATGCGGCTGCGAAAGGAGAGGTAGCCGACGATCCCGGCCAGCAACCCCGGCACCAGCAGCGCCATCAGCAGCGCGAAGGGGAAGTGGTCGAAGCCCAACCAGTACCAGGGCAGCTCCCGATAGCCGAGGAAGACCATGAAGTCCGGCAGGACCGGGTGCCCGTAGACGCCGCGCGGGCCGATCAGCCGCATCAGGTGCATGCCGATGCAGTAGCCGCCGAGCGTGAAGAAGGCGCCGTGACCGAGGGAGAGGATGCCGGCATAGCCCCAGGCGAGGTCGATCGCGAGCGCGAGGATGCCGTAGCAGATCCACTTGCCCGTCACGGAGACGGTGAAGTCCGACACGTAGAAGGCACTGTCGGCCGGCAGGCGGTTCAGGATCGGCAGGAGGGCCAGCAGCGCGATCGCGACGATGATCCCCGCGCGCAGCAGGGCGCGGGAATTGGGAAGGCGCGAGGCGGGCGCGGGGGCGGCGATGTCGCTCATGCCTCGGCCGCCCGCCCCTTGAGGGCGAAGAGGCCGCGCGGGCGACGCTGGATGAAGAGCATGATGATGACCAGGACCGCGACCTTGGCCAAGACCGCGCCGGCCCATGGCTCGATCACCTTGTTCAGCACGCCCAGGCCGAGCGCGCCGACCAGCGTGCCCGCCAGCGACCCGACGCCGCCGAAGACCACGACCATGAAGCTGTCGATGATGTAGCCGGTGCCAAGGTTGGGGGAGACGTTGTCGATCTGGCTCAGCGCCACCCCCGCCATGCCGGCGATGCCCGATCCGAAGGCGAAGGTCAGCGCGTCCACCCGGCCGGTGCGGATGCCCATGGTGGCGGCGGTGCGGCGGTTCTGCACCACCGCCCGCATCTCCAGCCCGAAGCGGGTGAAGCGGATGGCGGCCACCGTCAGGCCGAGCACCAGCAGCGAGAAGACGATCACCCAGAGCCGGTTCTGGGTGATGAGGATGCCGCCAGGCAGTTCCAGCGTGCCCTGCATCCAGGCGGGGGAGAGAACCTCGCGGTTCTGGGCGCCGAAGGCCAGGCGAACGGCCTGCTGCAGGATCATGCCGACGCCGAAGGTCATCAGCAGGGTTTCCAGCGGGCGGCCGTAGAGGTGGCGGATCAGCCCGCGTTCCAGGATGGCGCCGGCCGCCGCGGCGACGAGGAAGGCGGCGGGGACGGAGAGGGGGAGCGACCAGGGCGCGAGCGCCGGAATGCCGCGGCAGGCTTCCTGGACGAGGTACGTGGCGTAGGCGCCGAGCATGACGAACTCGCCATGCGCCATGTTGATCACGCCCATGACGCCGAAGGTGACGGCCAGGCCCAGCGCGGCGAGCAGCAGGACGGAGCCGAGGGAGAGGCCCTGGAAGAGCGTCTCCGCCGCGCGCTTGAAGGCGAGGCGGCTGTCGATGGAGGCAACGGCCGCGTCGATTTCTCCGGCCAGGGCGGCGTTGATGGCGCGGGCTTCCAGCAGCAGGGCGCGTGCGTCTTCGGAGGAGGCTTCGCCCAGGGCCGCGATGCCTTGCCGCTTCACCGCGGCGTCCTCGGCGACGAGGCGGGAGGCGGCAAGGGCGAGTTCCTGCCGGGCGCGGATGCCCGGGAGGGATTCCCGCGCGATGGCGGCTTCCAGCGCCGGGATGTTCTCGGCGGAGCGGGAGCGGAAGACCGACTCCGCGGCGGTGCGTCGCTCCGCGGGATCAGTGGAGACGAGTTGCAGCCGGCCGAGCGCGCCGCGCAGCGCGACGCGGACGCGGTTGTTGATGCGGATGGGCTCCGCGCCCGCGGCGTCCGTCGCAGTGCCGGTCGCGGCGTCCAGGTTGCCGGGCAGGATGATCGTCTCGCCGCGCCGGGTCAGGCGGCCGTCGTTCAGCGCCCGCAGCAGCGGCAGGGCACGCGGGTCACCGGAGGCGCCGAGGCGATCCACGGATTCCGCCACCGTGTTAAAGCCACCGGCGAGGCCGGGCAGCGCAGCGATGTAGGCGTCCTGGGCCATCGCGGGATGGGCCAGCAGGAGAAGCATCAGAAGCAGGACGCGTTTCATGAGGACGTGCATCGATCCTGATCTGTCGTGATGACGAGAAAAGGCTGGGGAGAATGGCTCAAGCAGTGCCTTCGCCTCCCCAGATCCCTCATCTACTTTCATCAGGCTGCCGCGGCCCACTTCTGCCGATGGAACGCGGCAGCCTGATCAAAGAAGGAGGGGGACCGGGGGAGTTCACTCCCCCGGCCTTGGATCCGAACGTCAGCCGCGGCGCGACGCGTTCTCGGGGATGAAGGGCGACCAGTTCTCGGCCGCGATGGCGTTCGGCGTCTTGTAGACGATGTTGAACTGGCCGTCGGCCTGCACCTCACCGATCATGACGGGCTTGGTGAGGTGGTGGTTGCGGCGCATCTCCTCCTCGTAGCCGCAGGGCGCCATCACCTTCTGGCCGTACATCGCCTCCCGCACCTGATCGACCGCGGTGGTGCCGGCCTGGGCGACGGCCTGGGTCCACATGCGGAAGCCGGTGTAGGTGGCCTCCATCGGGTCGTTCGTCACGCGGCGGTCGTTCTTGATGTAGGCGCGCCACATCGCCTTGAACTCGTCATTGGGCGTGCCGGGGACGGACATGAAGTAGTTCCAGGCGGCCAGATGGCCGACCAGCGGGCGGGTGTCGATGCCGGCCAGCTCTTCCTCACCGACCGAGAAGGCGACGGAGGGGATGTCCTCGGCCTTGATGCCCTGGTTGCCGAGCTCGCGGTAGAAGGGAACGTTCGCGTCGCCGTTGATGGTGGAGACGATGGCGGTGCGCTTGCCCTCGCCGGCGAAGCGCTTCACGCGGGAGACGATGCCCTGCCAGTCGGAGTGACCGAAGGGCGTGTACTCCTCCATGATATCCGCGTCGCTGATGCCCTTGCTGTTCAGGTAGGCGCGCAGGATGCGGTTGGTGGTGCGGGGATAGACGTAGTCGGTGCCGAGGAGGGCGATGCGCTTCGCGTCGCCGCCATCGGCGCCCATCAGGTACTCCACCGCCGGGATCGCCTGCTGGTTCGGGGCGGCGCCGGTGTAGAAGACGTTGCGGGACTGCTCCTCGCCCTCATACTGGACGGGGTAGAAGAGGAGGCCGTTCAGCTCCTCGAAGACCGGCAGGACGGACTTGCGGGAAACGGAGGTCCAGCAGCCGAAGGTCACGTCCACCTTCGCGACCGCCAGGAGCTCCCGCGCCTTCTCGGCGAAGAGGGGCCAGTTGGAGGCGGGGTCCACGACCACGGCCTCCAGGCGCCGGCCGAGCACGCCGCCGCGGGCATTCGCCCACTCGACCATCATCAGGACCGTGTCGCGCAGCGCCGTCTCGCTGATCGCCATGGTGCCGGAGAGGGAGTGGAGGACGCCGACCTTGATCGGGGCGGCCTGGGCGAAGGAAGGGCGGATCGCCGGCAGGGCCAGCGCGCCACCCAGGCCGGCCAGCGCGGCGCGGCGGGTGAGGTTGATCGTCATGGAGGTTCCGTCCTGCATTCGGTTGGCCCGGCGCGCCCGCGGTTCCCCCCGCGCCAGCCCGGTCCGGCGATCACGGGTGCGAGAAGCGTGCCATGGTGGAACGCGGGAGCGGACGGCTGCGCAACGGTCGGCTGGCGCGGTGTTGGGCAGATGGCCTGCCGCTTGGGCAGGCTGGCGGCTGGGCGAGGTCCCGCCCTACATCGCGCCGGTCAGCCGGGGCAGGAAGAGGGCGAGTTCCGGCACGAAGGTCACCAGCAGCAGCGCCCCGGTCATCGCGGCGACGAACCACAGCACCCAGGGAATCGTGGATTCCATGGAGCAGCCGGCCACCTTGCAGGTGACCATCAGGTTCACCGCCATCGGCGGGGTGAAGGCACCGATCGCGACGTTCATCGTCAGGATGATGCCGAACCAGGTCAGGTCCCAGTGGAAAGCGGCCGCGATGGGCAGGAGGATCGGCAGGAAGACGAGGAAGATGGAGATCGCGTCGATCAGCATCCCGGCGATCAGGATGATGACCGTGATCATCAACAGCATGATGGTGCCGTTGTCCGTCAGGCCGATGAGGGAGCGCGCCAGGGCATCGAAGGCACCGAGCGTGCTGCCGGCATGGGCGAAGATGGTGGCGAGCGCGATGATGATGAGGACGACGGCCGAGACCTCGGCCGAATCGCGCAGCACCGCGTAGATGTCGCGCCAGGAGAGGGTTCGGTAGATCACGAGGCCGACGAAGAGGCCGTAGAAGACGGCGACCACGGCGGCCTCGGTCGGTGTGAAGGCGCCGGAGCGGAGGCCGCCGAGGATCACGACCGGGGCCGCCAAGCCCCAGATCGCGCCCTTGAAGGCTTGCCAGAGGGGGATGCGGACCTCTCCCGGTGCAGGCAGGCCGAAGTCGCCGCGCCGGGCCAGCCAGACGGCGGGCAGCAGCAGCGACAGGCCGGCCAGCACCCCCGGCACCATCCCGCCAATGAACAGCGCCGGCACGGAGACGCCCGGCACCAGCACGGCGTAGACGATGAAGGGAATGGAGGGCGGGATGAGCACCGCCGTGGAGCCGGCGGCCGCGACGAGGGAGGCGGTGTAGGGCCGGGGATAACCCTGCCGCAGCATCGGCGGCAGCATCACCGCCACCACGGCGGCGGCGTCGGCGGCGCCCGATCCGGAGATGCCGCCGAGCACCATGCAGACGAGCACCGCGACGATCGCCAGCCCGCCGCGACGCGGCCCGACGAGGGCGGCGGCAAAGTCCACCAGCCGCTTCGCGACGCCCGACCGCTCGAACACCATGCCGGCCAGGACGAACATCGGCAGGGCGAGGAGCGGGTATTTCGCAATTCCCGTCCAGACATTCGTGGGGAGGGCCATGACGCCCAGGCCCTCGACCCCGATGACGAGGATGCCGGCGGCCCCGAGCGCCACCCCAATCGGGGCGCCCAGGAAGAGCAGGCCGAAGAAGGCCAGCAGCAGGATCGCCGAGCCTTCGAGGATCACGGCGCGCGCGCCACCCGGATCATGCGTCCGACGATGCGGAGCACGATGACCACCGACAGCACCGGCATCCAGACTGTGTAGAGCCACTGCGGCACGCCGAGGCCGGGCGAGAGGGATTCGAAGCGGTACTCGTCCCAGGTGTAGAGGGCGCCAAGCCAGCCGATCAGGCCGAAGAGGACAAGCGAGACGAGGAGCAGCCCGATCTCGATCCGCTGCGCGGCGTGGCGCGGCAGGCGCTCGGTGAAGAAGGTCATGCGGATGTGGCGGTCCGCCCCGAAGGCGGCGGCGGTGCCGAGGAAGGCGAGCACCACCATGAGGGCGACCGAGTACTCCTCGGTAAAAGCGAAGGAGATGCTGGTAAAGTAGCGCACCAGCACGTTGGCGAAGGTGATCAGCGCCAGGGCGGCCATGGCGACGGCCGCCAGCGCCCCCTCCAGCGTGACGGGGATGCGCGGCGGCGCTTCCCCCAGTTGCAGGCCGGGGGCCTGGATGTCGGCGTGCGGCTCGGTCACGGCGTCAGGCGGTGCGGGCGATCGCCGCCTCCGCGCGCCGGACGAGGTCCGTGCCCACGGTGGCCGCCCATTTGTCGAAGACCGGGCGGGTCGCGCGGGCGAAAGCCTGCTTCTCCGCGGCGGAGAGGTCGATGACTTCCACCCCGCGCCGGGCGCATTCGTCGAGGGAGGAGCGGTTGCCGTCCAGGCCGAGCCCGCGGCGCGCCGCGTTGTTGCCGGCACGCCCGGCCTCCCGCGCGGACTCGACCACGATCTCCCGGTCCCGCGGCTCCAGCGTGGACATGACCTGCTTGCCGAGCGAGACGATCCCCGCATCGGCGCAGTAGTTCCACAGGGTCAGGTGCTTCTGGGCCAGCGTGTCCATGCGGAAGCCGAGGAAAAGGTTCACCGGGTTCTCCTGCCCGTCCACCGCGCCGGTGGAGAGGGCGGGCTGGAGGTCGGCGAAGGACATCTGCACGGGGTTGGCGCCCATGGCCGTGTAGATCTCGGAGAAGATCGCGCCGGCGGCGAAGCGGATCTTCAGGCCGCGCAGGTCGGCGGGCGCGCGGATCGCACGGCGGGAGTTGCTGATCTCGCGGAAGCCGTTCTCGCCCCAGGCCAGCGGCTCCACGTCGCGCTGCGCCAGCACGCGGAAGAGCTCGGCGCCGACGTCGCTGGCGACGATCGCGTCGAAGGCCGCGTGGTTCGGCATGAGGAAGGGCAGGGAGAAGAGGTTCATCTCCCGCACCTGGGGGGAGATGTTGATGGTGGAGAAAACGGCGCCGTCGATCACGCCCTGGCGGATGGCCAGGAGCTCCCGCGTCTGGTCGCCGCCGACCAGCGAGGAGCCGGGATAGACCTTGAAGTTCAGCCGCCCTTCGGAGCGCTGGTTCACCAGGTCGGCCCAGACGAAGGCGGATTCCGACAGGGCGATGGGCCGGTTGCCGACGACGGTGATCTTGTATTCCGGCTTGTAGCGGCCCTGGGCGCGCCCGATCGTGGGCGCGGCGAGCACCGGCAGGGCGGCGCCGGCCGCCAGCAGAGCGCGGCGGGTCAGCGGTGCGGTCATCGTTTCCATCCCCGATTGTTGGCCGCACTCTGCGAGAGCGGGGAGGGGGCGACAAGACCCGGCTTGGCGCGCCCGGCCGCCTGGGCGATAGGTCCCGGATGACCGAACGCGAGAAGATGCTGGCGGGCCTGCCCTATAACGGCATGGACCCCGACCTCCTGGCCGAGCGGTATCGCGCCCGGGCCCTGATCCTGCGCATGGACGCGCTGGTGCCGGAGGACGAGGCGGCTCGCCGGGCCGCGCTGGAGGCGCTGTTGGGCGGGATCGGGGCGGGCACGATGGTGATGCCGGGGTTCCGCTGCGACTACGGGTCCAACATCCGGATCGGCGCGGCGTCCTATGTAAACTTCAACTGCGTCTTCCTGGATTGCGCGCCCATTACCCTGGGGGACCACTGCCAGGTCGCGCCGGCCGTGCAGATCTACACCGCGACCCACCCGCTGGAAGCCGCACCCCGTCGCGCGGGGATCGAGAGCGCACACCCCGTGACGGTCGGGAACAATGTCTGGCTGGGCGGCGGGTGCATCGTACTCCCGGGGGTGACGATCGGGGATGACACGGTCGTGGGCGCCGGGGCCGTGGTGAATCGCGACCTGCCGTCCGGGGTGCTGGCCGTGGGCAACCCGGCACGGGTGGTCCGAAAACTCGCCTGAGTGCCAAGGGGCGGGCCGTGCGCATCGCCATCGTCATGTGCCACGCCGAGCGGCGCATGGAGGGCGCGCGGCGGGAGCTGCACCTCCTGCGCGCCCTGGGCGAGCGGGGTGTGGCGGTGCGGCTGTTCCGGATACATGGCGGAGAGGCGGAAGAGGAGGGCTATCTCGACGGGCAGGTCACGGCGGCCTTCTTCCCCGCCGACAACCCGGAGGAGCCGCACGCTCGGCGCGTGAGCACGCCGATGCTGTACGCCCTGTCCGCCTTCCGGCCGGACCTCGTGCTCTACAAGGGGCTGTTCTACGCGATTCCCAGCTTCCTGCAGGAGCGGCTGTGGCCGCAGCCAGCCTTCAGCTTCATCGTCGGCGGCGCGGTGACCGACCCGCTGCTGGGCCGCGCGGCCATGGTATTGGCGGAGCACGACGTCCAGGCCGAGCGCGCCTTCCCCGCGCATCATGCCGCCGGGCGGACGCTCATCCTGCCAAAGTTCTTCGACGCAGCGCTGTGCGGGGACGGCGCGCCGAATCCGGCGGCGCGGCACGACATCATCAACGTCGGCACCTTCCACGGGGTCCGGAAGAACCAGGCCGCGCTGCTGCCGCTGTCGCGCCGCCATGTCGTCGGCTTCGTCGGCGGCGGGGCGCGGCTGGAGGAGGTGAAGGCGATGGCGCCGCCGAAGAACCGGGCGCGCTTCCACGGACACCGCCCGCCGGACCGGGTCTACGGCTATCTCCTGGACTCCCGGATCATGGTTCATCCGGCGTTGCAGGAGGGGTTTCCGCGGGCGGCGGTGGAGGCGATGGCCTGTGGGCGGCCCGTCGTCGCCTATCGCCACGTGATCCCGAGCGGCATCGTCCATGGCGAGCACGGGTTGCTGGTGACGCCCGAGACGCTGGAAGCGGAGGTCGAGGCGCTGCTGGCTGATCCGGCGCGGATCGAGGCGATGGGGCGCGCGGCCTTCGCCCATGCGCACACGAACCACGGCGCGGCGGCGATCGGGCGCGCCGCGGACCGGCTGCTGGACCTCGCCGGGCGGCTGGGGGCCTAGGCTTCCTCCAGGTCCCGCGACAGGCGGATCAGCTCCTGCGTGTGGGGGTGGACGGCGCGGCCTTCGCGCAGGGCGGCCTCGTCCAGCTCCTCCACGATCTGGCCGCCCTGCATCACCGCCAGCCGGCCGCAGAGATGCGCCACGACCGCGAGGTTGTGGGAGACGAGGATGCAGGTCAGACCCCGCGCGGCGCGGAGGTCGGAGAGAAGGTTCAGGACTTCGGCCTGCACGGACACGTCCAGCGCGCTGGTCGGCTCGTCCAGCAGCAGCACGCGGGGATCGGCCACCAGGGCGCGGGCGATGGCGACGCGCTGCCGCTGACCTCCCGAGAGCTGGTGCGGGTAGCGGAAGCGGGCGGCGCGGGGTAGCGCCACCTCGTCCAGGGCGCGGGCGATGCGGCGCTCGGCGTCCGGGATGGCGTGGACGGCCAGGGGCTCGGACAGGATGCGGTCCACGGTCTGGCGCGGGTGCAGGGAGCCGTAGGGGTCCTGGAAGACCATCTGCACCGTGCGGAAGAAGGCTCGGTCCCGGCGGCGGCCGAGGGGGATGTTGTCCACCATCATCGCGCCGTCCCAACTCTCGATCAGGCCGGCGATGGTGCGGAGCACGGTGGACTTGCCGCTGCCGCTCTCGCCCACGAGGCCGAAGGTCTCGCCGCGTGCGACGTGCAGGGAGACGTTGCGGACGGCGTGGTTCGGGCCAAAGCGGACGTCGAGGTTCCGGACCTGGATCACGCCCGCGGCTCCAGCCAGGACGGATCGCGGCGGAGGACCGGAAGGCGGTCCCGGCGCTCGGACAGGCTGGGCAGGCATTCCAGCAGGCCGCGCGTGTAGCCGTGTGTGGCGCGGTGCAGGTCGGAGGCCCGCAGCTCCTCCATCACCTGGCCGGCATACATCACGGCCACCCGGTCGCAGAAGCGGGATACGAGCGGCAGGTCGTGGGAGATGAGCATCAGCGCCATCCCGCGAGAATCCACCAGCTCCTCGATTAGTCGGAGGATCTCAGCCTGCACGGTGGCGTCGAGGGCGGAGGTCGGCTCGTCCGCGATCAGCAGGGCAGGGTTGGGCGCCAGCATCATGGCGATCATCACCCGCTGCCCCATGCCGCCGGAGAGTTCGTGCGGGTAGGCATCCAGCACCCGGCGGGGATCGCGGATCTTCACGCTCTCCAGCAGGGAGAGGGCCTTCTCCCGCGCCTCCCGCCGGCCGAGGCGGGTGTGGGCGCGCAGCGCCTCGGCGATCTGGTCGCCGGCCGTCATGACGGGGTTGAGGGAGAATTTCGGGTCCTGCAGGATCAGACCAATCTTCCCGCCGCGCAGGTCGCGCATCTGCCGCTCGGAGGCGCGGAGGATGTCAACGTCGCCCACGCGCAGCGCGGCGGCGCTGACGCGGGCGGAGGGCGGCAGCAGGCGCATCAGCGCGCGTCCCGTGACGGACTTGCCCGAACCACTCTCCCCCACGATCCCCAGCTTCTCCTTTCCGAGGGAGAAGGAGACGCCGCGCACGGCATGGGTGACGCCCGTCGCGTTGGGGAAGTCCACGCGGAGGTCGCGGATCTCGACGAAGGGCGGGGCGTCGCTCATCGCTGCTTCGGGTCCAGCACGTCGCGCAGGCCGTCGCCCAGCAGGTTGAAGGCGAGGGAGGCGGAGAAGATCGCGATCCCCGGCATCACCGCGACCCACCATTGCTCCAGGATAAATCGTCGGGCCGTCGCGATCATCGTGCCCCATTCCGGGAGCGGCGGCTGCGCGCCGAGGCCGAGGAATCCCAGCCCCGCTGCCGTCAAGATGATGGAGGACATGTCCAGCGTGACCCGGACCACGAGGGACGGCGTGCACATCGGCATGACATGCCGCAGGATGATCCGCAGGTGGGACGCGCCCGTCATCCGCGCCGCGGCCACGTAGTCCGTGCGGCGGATGGTCAGGGTCTCCGCCCGCGCAAGGCGCGCATAGGGCGGCCAGGCGGTGAGGGCGATGGCGATGACCGCGCTCTCGACGCCCGGCTTCATGGCGGCCACGAAGGCCAGCGCGAGGATCAGCCGCGGGAAGGCGAGGAAGACGTCCGTCACCCGCATCAGCAGCCGGTCCCAGAGCCCGCCCGCATAGCCCGCGATGCAGCCCACGATCAGCCCTAGCGGCGCCACCAGCACCACCACCGCCACCACCATGCCGAGGGTGATCCGCCCGCCATAGAGCAGCCGCGACCACACGTCCCGCCCCAACTCGTCCGTGCCGAGCCAGTGCTCGGCCGTGGGGGCGGCGAGGCGGTTGCCGAGTTGCTGCACGCCCGGGTCATGGGTGGCCAGGACCGGCGCCAGCAGGATCAGCACCAGCATCAGCAGGATCACGCCCAGCCCCGCCATGGCCAGCGGGTTCCGCCGGAAGGCGAGCCACGCCTGATACCGCCGTCCCCAGGCGGCCTGGGACCGGGAGGCCGGCGTGTCCGTCAGCAGCCAGCCGCGGGAGAAGCGCGCGGGGCCGGCGCCCGGGCCGGGGACGGGCGGGGCGCCGGCGGCCTCCGGCACCGCGGTGGGGTCCATGGGTTCCAGGGACGCGGTCGCAGTGGCGGCGTCGGCCACCACGCCGCCATGGGATGCGCCGGGTTCGGCCGTGCCGCTCATTTGGTCCGCGGGTCCATCAGGCGATAGAGCAGGTCCGCCAGCAGGTTCAGCGCCACGTAGATAAGCCCCACCACCAGGGTCGCGCCCAGCACCGCGTTCATGTCGGCGTTCAGCAAGGACACGGTCAGGTATTGGCCCAGCCCGGGCCAGGCGAAGATCGTCTCGGTCAGCACCGCGCCCTCCAGCAGGCCGGCATAGGTGAGGAAGAGAACGGTCACGAGGGGGACGAGGGTGTTGCGGAAGGCGTGGCGCCAGACGATCCGCATCGCCGACAGGCCTTTGGCGCGGGCGGTGATGACGTACTCGGACCGCAGCTCCGCCAGCATGAAGGCCCGCGTCATCCGGGCGATGTAGGCGAGGGAGAAGAAGGCCAGCACCCCCGCCGGCTGCGCCAGATGCGCCAGCGCGTCCCAGAAGGCCGGCCAGTCGCCGGCCAGCAGCGCGTCCACCGTCAGCAGGCCGGTGCGCGTGTCCACCATGTCCTGGAAGACGATCCCCTGCCGCCCCGGCCCTGGTAGCCAGCCGAGCCAGGCGTAGAACACCAGCAGCGAAAGCAGGCCGAGCACGAAGACCGGCAGGGAATGGCCCGCGAGGCAGAAGATCCGCACCGCCTGGTCCAGCAGCGTGCCCTGCCGCGTCGCCGCCAGCACGCCGAGGGCGATGCCGAGCACGGCCGCGACGAGGATGGCGGCCGTGGCGAGCTCGAAGGTGGCGGGGAAGAAGCGGGCGATGTCCTGCCAGACCGGGTTGGCCGTCATCACGGACCGGCCGAGATTCCCGGACAGGATGTCGCCGAGGTAGCGCCAGAACTGCGCGTAGAGCGGCTGGTCCAGCCCGAGCTCGATCCTGGCACGCGCCACCACCTCGGCCGGGGCGCGGTCGCCGACCACCGCCAGCACCGGGTCGATCGGCACCACGCGCCCGATGAAGAAGGTGACGAGCGCGAGGCCGAAGAGGGTGATGGGGATGCTGGCGGCGGTGGCCGCCAGCGGCCCCAGGCGGGCGCGGAGGGTCTGCAAACCGAGCCTTCTAGGCCTTCGCGATGGCGGCGTAGTTCGTGCGGTCGCTCAGCACGCCGATCTTCATGCCGCGCACATTCGCGCGCACCACCGCGACCTCGAGCTCCTGCAGCATCATCACGAAGGGGCTGACCCGCTGGTGCTCGCGCTGCAGCTCCTCGTACATCGTGATGCGCTTCTCGGCATCCGTCTCCCGCACGGCGGCGAGCGTCCGCTGCGTCAGCTCGGGGATCTCCCAGCTCGCGCGCCAGGCCAGGGTCTTGTTCCGCGCATCCTCTCCGTTGTCCGGGTTCATGGAGAAGGCCTCGGCGTTGCTGTGCGGGTCGAAGTAGTCGGAGCCCCAGCGCAGCAGCGCCATGTCGTGCTGGCGGGCGCGGGTCTTGGTGATGACCGCGCGCATCTCGCCGGGCAGCATCCGCGGGCGGATGCCGATCTCGGCGAGGTTCGCCTGCACGGCCTGGGCGATGTCGCCCACCGGCGCGCCGGAGAAGAAGTCGAAGGAGACCTCGAAGCCGTTCGGGAAACCGGCCTCGGCCAGCAGGCGCTTGGCGGCGTCGATGTCCTTCTTGAACGGCTTGTCGAGCAGCGCGCCGGGCAGGCCTTCGGGCAGGAAGGCCTGGTGGATGGCGTAGTTGTTCGGGACGATGTTGCGCTGGATGCCCTCGTAGTCGATCGCCATCTTGATGGCCTGCCGCACCTGCGGCTTGGACAGGGCGGCGTGCTTCTGGTTCAGCGAGATGTAGAGAAGGCTCGCCTTGCGCTGGTTCAGCACGGTGTAGCGGTTGTCGCTCGCCACGCCGCGGATCTGGTCGGAGGAGAGGTTGCGCGCCACGTCGAAGTCGCCGCGCTGCAGGCCGAGGAGCTGCGCGGAGGGATCGGGCACGTGGCGCATGATGATGCGGCGCGTGGCCGGGGCCGTGCTGGCGTTCGGGTTCGCCTCCAGCGTCACGTTCTCGCTCGCGCGCCAGGTGACGATGCGGTAGGCGCCGGAGCCCGCGGAGTTCTGCTTCAGCCAGCCATTGCCCCAGTCGTCGCCCTGGGCGCGGCCCGACACCACGGCCTTCTCCACGATGCTGCCCACCGCGGCGGAGAGGCAGTAGAGGAGGAAGGACGTCGCGGTCGGCTCGGCCGTGGTCAGCACGACGGTGCGCGGGTCGGTGGCGCGGATGGTCTGCGCCATGTTGTCCTTGGTGAAGCCGAACTGGTTGATGATGAAGGCCGGGCTCTTGTTCAGCGCCACGACGCGCTGGAAGGAATAGACCACGTCGTCGGCCGTGACGGCCTGGCCGCTGGCGAACCGCTGGCCCGCCTTCAAGGTGAAGGTGAAGGTCTTGGCATCCGCGCTGGCGGTCCAGTTCTCCGCCAGGTCGCCGACGAGGCGGGACGGCTCCTCGTTCGGGGTGGTGACCAGCTTCTGGTAGACGTTCCCGCAGATCTCGCCGCCCGTGTACTCGAAGCTCTCGGCGGGATCGAGGCTGGTGATGTCGTCGATCTGCTTCGCCATCACGATGACACCGGGGGGCGTCTGGGCCCAGGCGGCCCGGATCAGGCCGTCCCAGGGCAGGAAGGCCGCGCCGGCGGCGAGCATCGCGTCGCGGCGGGTGAGCTTGGTCGTCATCGAGGGGACTCCCGAGGGGGGAAGGGGTGAATCGTCCATGCCCTGGCAGGGCGCGTGCCGCAAGGCTGGACCGCGCCGGGGGGGCGTGCCAAGCGGCCCATGGAGGCGGATGTATGGAGTTCTGGCAGGAATTCGAGCCGGGCGGGGCGGCGCCCCCCTATGGCGGCAGCATGCCCGTTCCCATGCCCGACGGCCACGCTTTGCGGCTGCCCCTGCGGGACTACGGGGACGTGGCGGTGACCGGCTTCATCGCGAACCAGGCCTCCTTCGCCGTGGTGCGGCGGCTGGCCGGGTGGA
Organism: Muricoccus radiodurans; assembly: GCF_050154705.1. Lineage (GTDB taxonomy): Bacteria > Pseudomonadota > Alphaproteobacteria > Acetobacterales > Acetobacteraceae > Roseomonas > Roseomonas radiodurans. Next base: position 5,409,239 of record NZ_CP189561.1, read on the forward strand.
TGGCAATCGCCGCCCGGCCCCTGGGGGCGGAGGTGGTCTGCGGTCTCCCGACCCTCGGCCACGTCTTCGCGCCGCTCGTGGCGGAAGCGCTGGACCATTCGAACTGGGTCGCGGCCGGCTACTCGGAGAAGCGCTGGTACGACCGGCGTCTCTCCGTCCCCGTTTCCTCCTCCACCACGCCGGGGGAACGGCGGCTCTGGCTGGATCCGCGCATCCTGCCGCGGCTGGAGGGGCGGCGCGTGCTGCTGGTGGACGACGTGATCAGCACCGGATCCTCCGCGCGCGCGGGGCTGGCGCTGCTGGCGGCGGCCGGGGTGCGGCCGGTGGCGCTGCTGGTCGCCATGGCGCAGGGCGACCGGTGGCGGGCGGAGTGGCCGGCGGACGTTCCCGTGGCGGCGGCCTTCGCCACGCCACTGCTGCGCCGCGTCCCCGGTGGCTGGGCGCCGGATGAGGCCACCCGGCCGGCGGTGATCCGGCCGGACTGACATCACGGCCCGCGCTGCCGGTTTGATCGCGTCACCGTGCTGCAATGCGACGAGAAAACCGTTGCGCCGGCGTGAAGCCGCACGCTTCCATGACGGATCACGGTCAGAAGGGCGTGCTCCATGCGGCGTCGTTCCCTCCTCGCGGCCAGTGGCGCCGCGCTCCTCCCGGCTGCGGCCGCGCGGGCGGAAGAACCGGTGGACCTGCTGCTCGTGATGGCTGTGGACGTGTCCCGCTCGATCGACGAGGACGAGGCGCGGCTGCAGCGGGAGGGATACCGCAACGCCGTCTCCGACCCGCGGGTGGTGGAGGCGATCCGCTCCGGCATGACCGGCGCCATCGCCGTGGCCTATGTCGAGTGGGCGGGGTCGGAGTACCAGCGCCTGGTGATCCCGTGGACGCGGATCGCGAGCCAGGCGGACGCCGATTCCTGGGCCGAGACCCTCTCCCGCGCGCCGCGCATCGCGCTGTCCTGGACATCTATCTCCGGCGGGCTCGAATTCTCCCGCCGCGTGCTCGAGGAATGCGCCTTCGAGGGAACGCGCCGCGTCATCGACGTCTCGGGCGACGGGGTGAACAACTCCGGCCGTCCGGTGGAGGAGGTGCGGGACCGGCTGGTCGCGGAGGGTATCACCATCAACGGCCTGCCCATCGTGAACGACCGCCCGACCTTCGGCCGCCCGCCGATCGTGCCGTTGGACCAGTACTACCAGCAGTCGGTGATCGGCGGCGACGGCGCCTTCCTCATCGTGGCCGAGGACTTCGACGCCTTCGGCAGCGCCGTGCGGCGCAAGCTGGTGCGGGAGATCGCGGGACTGCCCGGACCGGTCTACGGCTGAGGCGGACGCCACGCGAGGCCGCGGAGCGCCCATCCCAGGGCGCCCGCGAGCAGCAGGCGCGGGAGCACAGGCCGGATCGCGGACCGGACCAGGCCGCCGCCGGTCAGGACCAGAGCGCCCAGCACTACGGCGTGCAGAGCCTGCGCGGTAGGGCGCATCGGCGTCGCCCAGCGGCCGGGAAGAGCGTCCGGCGTTCCGCGGCGGCGCCCCTCGCGGCCGGGATCGGTGCCATAGGTCTCCGGCGGATCGCCGGGGAGTGCGGGACGCCCGACCGGCTCATGGATGGGGCAGCGGTTATGCTCGGCGCGGAAGGCGGACGACTGCGCGTAGGCCTGCCGACGCGCACGGTTGACCGAGCCGAGTGGCCGATGCGCCGCGAGCCCGTTCCACGGATTGAAGGCGAGGCCGTCATCCACCCGGCGGGCGCGCGCCTCGTTCCAGGCGGGCTGGGGCGGCACGACGATTCGGGCAAGCGTCAGGTAGGGGCTTTCCGATTCCGGCCACTGCGCCGAGGCATCCTCGATCGGCATGGTCGCGGGGTCGGTGCGAAGCTGCGCCCGCAGCTCCCACTCGCCGCCCTGCGTGCGGAAGAAGTCGATCACCGCCTGCCGCAGGCCGTTCGGCCGTCCGCGCAGCCGCACCGGCGCGTTCCGCAAGGCCCGCAGTTCCGGTGAAGCGGGCGTGAGGCAGAGCTTCGCGACGTAATCGCCGTGGCGGAAAGGCACCTGGCTGAAATAGGTCTCGCCCAGGGGATGCGTGAGCGGGTGGCCGCCCAGGGTTGTCAGGGTCGGTGCCGTCCCGCCGAACGCCCGGACCGCTGCGACAACGGGACGCAACGCCGCCGCGAGGGTCTTCTTCCAGGCGAGGCCGGTCTGCGTCGTCGCGTCCACGAAGCGGATGTTGCGGGCGAAGACACGCAGGTCGGGCTCGGTGAAGAAGGGCTGGTTCACCAGCACGAAGTCCTGCGTCGTGCTGCCTTCAGAGCCCTCCAGCCGCTCACCCTCGACGCCGATGACCTTGATCGACAAGCCGCGCGGGACGGAGATGTCGTCGTCCAGGACGTCTGGCCGGTTCGTCGAGAGCCGCAGGATGACGGGATAGCGACCTGCCCGCGCGAACAGGCCCTGGGCCAGCGGCGTCGGCAGACCATCGGGCACGCGCAGCTCGCCTTCGAGCAGCCCGTGGCTCTTCGTATGCAGGCCGCGCTGGGCGTGGCCGGTGTGGCGCAGCGTCGTCTCCCGGATGTCGCGCATCATCGCGCGCAACCGTGCTGCCGTGCGTGCCTCGTCCGGCTCGGCGTGCTCGATGCCGGAATCGTAGGGCAGTGGCGCGCGCGACGGCGCGCGGCCTGTCCCCCCGGATGACGTCAGGCGCACGCGCGCGGTGTCAGCGCTGGATTTCCTCGACCACGATCCCGAAGGCGGCGAGGCCCTCGGCCAGCAGGTCACCGAGGAGCTCCATGCCGGTTAGGTAGCCGGAGGTGCTCTCGTTGCTCTCGTTCCGCTCGTGGGCGAGCTTCAGCGCCTCCTCCCACTCATCCGGCTCGAAGTCGCCGCGACCGACATAGACGAGGGCGATGAGGGCGGCCTGCTCGTCCTCGTTCAGCTCGTCGATCAGGGTCTCGAGGTTGTCCTCGGTCAGGTCCGGCTTGGTCGAGTCGGCCGACTCCATCTCGACGTCCTCGTTGACGTCGTCCTCCTCGCCCTCTTCGGAGGCGCGGGCGGCGTCGATGATGTTCGCGACCGCCTGGATGCTGATGCCGAGATCCACCTCGTCGTCGTCCTTCGGAAGGCCGGGAATGCCGCCGGGGCTATCGCTCATGGGGGGTGCCGATCGGGTCAGGGGTTGCGTCCGCCCGCCCAACGCGGCAGCCGGGTTTTGGCTGCGCGAAACCCCATCATCCACATCGCGTTCTTTCTGCAGAACCGACGGCAAGTATTGCCAGCAACAGTCTGATTTTTCGCAGGAATGGGGGCGCGGGGATGATGAAGATGGGATGGGTCGCGCTGCTCGGCCTGACGGCTCTGGCGCTTCCGGCACAGGCCAAGGCACCGGCCTTCATTCGCGCGACGGTCTGCGATGCGGCCGGCCCGATTGCCGCCGGCGCGACGGTGCTGCGGCGGGAGGTCAAGGCGGGCCGGACGGAAGCGGCCCCGTCCCAGGCACGCCGCCGGGCTCCGGCCGCGGCGCGGCCGGCCCCCCGGACCGAGTTGCCCGCCTCCACCCAGGAGACGCCGGTGGAGCCGGAGGCGTCGCTCCGGCCGGCGCTGCACTACTGCCTGACGCCCGGCGGGTCTCGCGGTCCGGCCCAGTGGACCTGATGCCGTGGACCTGATCCGGAGCTAGTCGTTCCAGTCCGGGCGGAAGTCCGGGTTCACCATCCGCTGGTCCTTCGGCAGCGCATCCAGCGCCGCCACATCCTCCGCGGTCAGCTTCGGGGCAAGGGCGACGGCGCCGAGGTTCTCGCGCTGCGATTCCTCCCGGGCCGCCTTCGGGATCGCCGCCACTCCGTCTTGCCGCAGCAGCCAAGCGAGCGCGACCTGCCCGCCCGTGGCGCCGTGGCGCGCTGCGATGGCCTGCACGGTCGGATCGCTCGCCAGCTTGCCCTTCCCGAGTGGCGTGTAGGCCGTCAGGATCATGCCGGCCGGGCGGGTGACGGCGAGCAGCCGGTTCTGCGACAGCATCAGGTGGTACTCCACCTGATTCGCGGCCAGCGGCACGCCCACCGCCAGGGCGCGGCGCAGCAGGTTGGCCGGGAAGTTCGCCACCCCGATGGCGCGCACCAGCCCCTCCTCCTTCAGCCGTGCCATGTCCGCCAGGACGCGCGGCAGGTCCATGCCGGGTGCCGGCCAGTGGACGAGGTAGAGGTCGAGGTAATCGGTTCCGAGACGCCCGAGCGACGCCTCGCAGGCCGCGCGGATCTGGCCGGGGCCGAGATGGTCCCACCAGACCTTGCTGGTCACCTTCACGTCAGCGCGGGCGACTCCCGAGGCCTTGAGGCCGGCGCCCACCACCTCCTCGTTCTCGTAGCGCTCGGCGGTGTCGAGGGCGCGGTAGCCCAGGCGAAGGGCCCGCTCCACCGCGGCCTGCCCGGCTGGCCCATCCAGCCGGAAGGTCCCCAGGCCGAGGCGGGGCAGGGTGATCTGGGGCGTGGTGATCGTGTCGCTCATCCCGCCAGGGTGGGCCGGGATCAGCGCTTCGCCAAGTCCAGCAGGGCGGCGAAGCCGTCCTCCGTCCCGAAGGCGAGCTGCGTGCCGGCCGCGTTCCAGGCCAGGGCCGAGATGCCGCCGCGCCCCGGTGCGGCCACGGGAACCACCTTGCCGCTGGCGATCTCCGTCATCAGGACCAGCCCGTCCGCGAAGCCGGCGGCCACGACATCGTGCTGCGGGTGGCAGGCAACGCGGTTGCACACCACGCCGTCCCCGCCGGCCAGCTCCGTCGGGGCCTTGCCCATCGGGCCGCCGCCGGTGAAGGGCCAGAGCACGAGGGAGTCGGCGCCCGATGTGGCCAGCCACTTGCCCTTCGCCGTGAAGTCGAGGGAGGGCGACTTCGCGGGATAGCCGGACATGCGCATGTGCTGGCCGTCGCTCAGCCGCCAGCCATGCAGGGACGTCTCCTGCATCGCGGTCACGACGCTGTCGCCGTCCGGGGAGACGGCGATGGCGTGGTGGCTGCCCTTCCAGGTGAGGACCCGCGCCTTGTCCTCCTTCGCTGCGACGAACCAGATCGAGACGCCGCCGTAATGCGAGGCGAAGACGCGCTTGCCCTTCGCGTCCAGCGCCACGCCGCCGACCGTCGAGGGATGCGGGCCGAGTGCCTTCAGCTTCGCGCCCTTGCCGTCGAAGAGGTGGACCTGCTTGCCCACCGCCGCGGCGCGCAGGCCCGAGGGATGGGTGGTGACATGGTCCACCCATTTCATCATCCCGAAGGAGGCGATCTCCTCCGTCGTGCCGTCGGCGGCGATCCGCAGCAGCCGGCCGTCGTCGCCGCCCGAGAGCAGGCCGGATGTGACGTCCGGCGCCAGCGACAGGGCGGCGCCCTCATGCGCCTCCAGCCTGCGCCATTCGGCCTTGTGGTCGGCGGTGTCGGCCAGGTGGACCGTTCCGTCCGACAGCGCGAAGCCCATGCTCCGGCCGTCGCGAGAGAACGCGACCCCCGCCACCCAGGCCCCGAGATCCCGGCCGGTTCCCCGCTGGTTCAGCAGGAAGTCCGCTTCGGCGACGCCCGACATCAGGCGGCCACGCAGGCTTCGAACCCGCGGCGCAGGCGCGGCCGGTTCAGGTCGCGGCCGATGAAGACGATGCGCGACTTGCGCGGGGCGCCCTCCTTCCAAGGGCCGATGTAGTCGCCATCCGCGATCATGTGCACGGCCTGGAAGGCGAAGCGCCGGTCCTCGCCCTTGTAGGCGAGGATACCCTTCGTCCGCAGCAGATCCTGGCCCTTCGTCTGGAGCAGCTCGGAGATCCAGGCGTTGAACTTCTCCGGGTCGATCGGCTGGTCCACCTCGAAGGACAGCGACTGCACGGCGCTGTCATGCGTATGGTCGTCCTCGCCCGAGAGGAATTCCGGCTCGCGCTCGAGGATGCGGTCCAGGCGGAAGGCATCGCGGCCGATCACGGCGTCCAGCGGCACGTCGGACTTCGTGGCGCGGCGGATCTCGACGGTCGGGTTGATGGCGCGGACGCGGCGCTCGACCTCCTCGGCCTCGTTCTCCGACACGAGGTCCATCTTGTTGAGGACGATGACGTCGGCGAAGGCGACTTGCTCCTCGGCCTCCGGGCTGTCGCCCAGGCGGGTCAGCAGGTGCTTGGCGTCCACCACCGTCACGATCGCGTCCAGGCGGGTGGCGCGCTTCACGTCCTCATCCACGAAGAAGGTCTGGGCGACGGGGGCGGGGTTCGCGAGGCCGGTGGTCTCCACGATGATCCCGTCGAACCGGTCCTTCCGGCGCATCAGGCCGCCGATGATGCGGATGAGGTCACCGCGGACGGTGCAGCAGATGCAGCCGTTGTTCATCTCGAACACCTCCTCATCCGCGTCGATGACGAGGTCCTGGTCCACGCCCATCTCGCCGAACTCGTTGATGACGACGGCGAACTTCCGGCCGTGATTCTCGGTGAGGATGCGATTCAGCAGGGTGGTCTTGCCGGCGCCGAGATAGCCGGTGAGGACGGTGACGGGAATCGGGGCGGCCTCGGCGGCGCGCGCGGCATCGGACATGGAGGGGGCCTCGGCAGGGAGGGAGATGGGGCGGCGTTATATAGTACGCCGCCCCGCCAGGGCCACGGGGCGCATGGCTGCCCCGCCCGACGACGGCAGCCATGCGCCATCCCCACCGGTCCGGCGAAGCGCGGCACCTGATCGCGCGTTGTTGTGCACGAGGCGTTCCGGAGGAGCAGAGCGATGCCCCGTGGCGACAAATCCGCCTACACCGACAAGCAGAAGCGCATGGCCGAGCACATCGAGGAGGGGTACGAGAAGCGCGGCCTGCCTGAGGAGGAGGCCGAGCGCCGGGCCTGGGCGACGGTCAACAAGGAGACCGGCGGCGGAAAGAAGAGCGGCTCCGGCCGCGGCAGGCCGATGAACAAGGAGCCGTCCCGCACCGGCGGCCAGCGGGGCGGCGCTGCCAGCGCGGCGCGGCCCGCATCGGCCCGTTCGGCCTCCGCGAAGAAGGCTGCGGCGTCCCGGAGCCCGGCGGAGCGGTCCGCCGCCGCGAAGAAGGCCGCCGCCACCCGCAAGGCCAACGCGGCCCGCAAGGCGGGCTGACCGCCCCGGCCCCGGCGGGTCGCCCCCTCAGCCCGGGGCAGGTTCCGCCGGGGTCAGGGCCGGACGCGCCCGTGCCGCCTCGGCGCCCTCGCTGGAGGACGCCTTCACGCAGGCGATCACCGCATCCTTCAGCGACGAGACGTAGAGATCCGCGCCCACGGCCTTGGCGGTCGCCGCATCGCTCAGCACCGCCTCTCCCTCCGGCCAGAGGCCGACGAGCAGCGTCACGCCCGGCATGCGGGAGCGCAGCCGCCGCAGGAGGTAGCGGAGATGCGCCGGGCTCCCCGAGATATCGAGGTAGGAAACGCAGACCATCGCCACGCCGGTCGGGTCCAGCCGCGCGATCTGGTCGCGCGAGCTCGCCTCGTGCGGGACGACGCGGGCGCCCAGGCCGTGCTTGTTGAGGAGCTGCGCCAGCATGTCGGAGGTCGCCTCGTCCAACGGCCCCCGCCCAGCAAGGCAGAGCACCGGCATCTCCGAAGCCCAGGACCCCTCCCGTTCTGCGGGCGGCCGCGCCTGGTGCTCGGGCGGGTGCTGGTGGGGAACCGCCTTCTCCGCGACGCTCGTCGCCTCGGGGGCCGGCGCCTCCTCGGTCGAAGGCTCCAGGTCCGGCACCTCGGAGAGGTCGGCGACGAGACCGCGCACCGCGTTCTTCACGCGGTCCAGCTTCTCGTCACGCAGGACGCCCCGCTCCACGTCGTTGGCGGCGAGCTGAAGGCCCTTCAGCGCGACCTGGTCGTAATAGGCGGACAGGGAGCGGTCCTTCAGCAGCGTCTCCGCCTGGGACAGCGCCTCGTCCGTGTCGCCGGCGAGAACCCGCTGGTAGAAGTTCTCAACGGGCGTGAGCGCCGGCCGGTCCCCCAGCATGACGTCGAGGAACTCCATCCGCTCCACGTGCCGTCCCAGCACGACGAGGCAGAGCGTCAGGGGCGTGGCGAGGATGAGGCCGATCGGTCCCCAGAGCCAGGTCCAGAAGATCGCGGCGACCACGACCGAGACCGGCGAGAGCCCGGTGCTGTGGCCGTAGACCATCGGCTCCACCACCTGTCCCATGACCGGCTCGGTCACGAAGAACAGGGCCGCGGTCCAGATCACCATGGCCCAGCCCGGATCCGTCCCGGCCGCCAGGATGAGCGGCGGCAAGGCCGCCAGCGGCGCGCCGATATAGGGGATGAAGCGGAGCAGGGCCGCGAGGATCCCCCAGACCAGCGGGCTCGGCACGCCGATGAAGAAGAGGCCGACCGCGATGATGATGCCGAAGCCGGCGTTCAGCATGAGTTGGGCGAGGAAGTACTTGCTCAGGCGCCGGCCGGCATCGTCCAACGCCTCGGTCGTGCGGTGCAGGTCACTCGACCCGAAGAGGCGGATGAGGCGGTCGCGCAGATCCGCCTGCTGCATGAGGATGAAGACCGCCACGATGAAGACGATCAGCGTCGTCTCAAGGGGGCCGATGACCGGGGTGATCAGCCGGCGGAGGGTCTCGACCGCGGTGGACTCCGCCTCCCGGATCTGGACGGGGACGGGGCGCTGGTCAGGCTGGGCCGCGGAGCCGGCCGGCGGCAGGGTGGCGGGGGCCGCCGGGGGCGGCGCGGGGTGGCCGGGGTCGGGGACCGCGGCGGGCACCGGCGACCCGGTGCTGCCCAGGCGGTGGATCAGGTCATTCAGGGGGCTGAGGATGCCGCCCTGCGCGGCTTCCCATTTCTGCATCACGGCGCGTTGGTAGCGCGGCGCCTCCTGGGCCAGGCCGGCCACCTGGAGGCCGATGACGCTGCCGATGGTCGTGATCACCCCGAGCGCGAGAACCACGGCGAGGAGCACCGCCGCGGCCCTGGGAAGGTTCAGCCCGCGGAGCAGCCGCACCACGGGCGCGAGCACGAAGGAGAGAAGGATCGCCAGCGTGATCGGGATCAGCACCTCGCGCGCGAGGTAGAGGCTCGCGACGATGACCACGGCCACGATGAGGGCGAAGAGGTGCCCCAGCTCCGGGCTGGACGGGGGCTCGACCCGGGCGGGCCGGCGCGGCTCGGGTGGTGTGGTCTGGCTCATGCGGGGCGCCCCTCTCGGACCTGCCCTCCCACAACGCCGAAGCGGGTTCCTGGCCGGTGGGCCTCGCGGTTTTTCGCGCGGGGCCGGCGGGCAGCCGTCGGCCGGACCGAGCGGTCCGGCCGGTGAGAGGTCAGGCGGCCGCCTGGATGGCCTCTCGCAGGGTGCCGAAGAGGCGGTCCACATGGGGCCGCTCCACGATCAGGGGCGGGGAGAGGGCGACGATGTCGCCGGTCACGCGGACCAGGACGCCGTCGTCGAAGCACTTCCGGAACACGTCCATCGCGCGGGCGCCGGGCTTGCCCGCGCGGGATTCCAACTCGATCCCGGCGATGAGGCCGAAATTGCGGAGGTCGATCACGCCCGGCGCGTCCCGCAGGGAGTGGGTCGCCTCCTCCCAGTAGGGCTCCATCGCGCGGGCCCGGCCGGGCAGGTCCTCCTCCCGGTGCAAGGCGAGGGTGGCGATGGCGGCGGCAGAGGCCAGCGGGTGGCCGGAATAGGTGTAGCCGTGGAAGAGCTCGATCCCCGCCGGGGAGCCGTCCACGATCGCCTCGTACACCGCGTTGGTGGTGGCCACCGCGCCCATGGGGACGGCGGCGTTCGTCAGGCCCTTGGCCATCGTCATGATGTCGGGCGTCACGCCCAGCCGCTCCGCCCCGAAATCGGCGCCGATGCGGCCGAAGCCGGTGATCACCTCGTCGAAGATCAGCAGGATGCCGTGGCGGTCGCAGATGGCCCGCAGCCGCTCCAGATAGCCCTTGGGCGGCACCAGCACGCCAGTGGAGCCGGCCACCGGCTCGACCATCACGGCCGCGATCGTCTCGGCGCCGTGCAGGGCGACGAGGTTCTCCAGCACGTCCGCCAGCTCCGCGCCGTGCTCCGGCTGGCCCTTGGTGAAGGCGTTCTGCCCGGGCAGGTGGGTGTGGGGCAGGTGGTCCACATAGGGGAGCAGGGCGCCGAACTGCTTGCGGTTCGCCCCGATGCCGCCAACCGACATGCCGCCGAAGCCGACCCCATGATAGCCGCGCTCCCGCCCGATCAGCCGCACGCGGGAGGACTGGCCACGGGCCTTGTGATAGGCCAGCGCGATCTTCAGCGCGGTGTCCGCACTCTCCGACCCGGAGTTGGTGAAGAAGACGCGGTCGATCCCGTCCGGCGTCATCTCGGCGACACGGGCCGCCGCCTCGAACGCGATGGGGTGGCCGAGCTGGAAGGTGGGCGCGAAATCCATCAGCGCCGCCTGCTTCTGGATCGCCTCCGTGATCTCCCGCCGCCCGTGGCCGGCGTTGCAGCACCAGAGGCCGGCGGTGCCGTCCAGGATCTCCCGGCCCTCGGGCGTGAAGTAGGACATGCCCTCCGCGCGGGCGAGCAGGCGCGGGTTCGACTTGAAGTAGCGGTTGTCGGAATAGGGCATCCAGAACGCGTCGAGGTTGTTCGGACGCGAGGGCGACATCTCGTTCATGGGGCAGCGACCTTCGGGAACGCCACAGTCTCGCGCGGCCGCCCTCCGCGGACAAGGATTGGGCTTGATTTCCTATTTCGACTTAGGCTTAAATTCCTTCCGCTCCCCGGCAGGAATCCCCTCATGGCTCTTCCCCTCATCGCCATCGCCGCCGCGCTGGCACCGGAACTCATTCGCCTGATCGCCGGCGACCGCGCCGGCGACGTCGCGGGCCGCGTCACCGAGGCCGTGCGGCAGGCCACCGGCACCGACGACCCCGCCGCCGCCCAGGCCACCCTGGCCGCCGATCCGGAAAAGGCCGCCGCCCTCCGCATCCGCCTCGCGGAGATCGCGCTGGAGGGCGAGCGGCTGGCCGCCGACCGCGCCGCGGGCGAGCGGAACGCCGAACTCGAAACCTTCCGCGCGACCCTCGTCGACAGGGATTCGGCGCGGCGGAGCATGGCGGAGCTGGTGCGTGGCGGGTCGCGCCTGGCCTGGGGACCGGCGATGGTGTCGACGCTCGTCGTGCTCGGCTTCTTCGCGGTGCTCATCCTGTTGGTGACGCTAGACGTGGGGCCGGACGGCGGCGCGCGCTTCGACCCGCAGGTCGGGTCCATCATCAACATCACCGTGGGAGCGCTGGGCGCGGCCTTCGCGGCCGTGGTGAACTTCTGGATCGGGTCCTCCCAGTCGTCGCGGGACAAGGACGCGATCGTCGGGCGGCTGGGTGACGCCCAGGCGCAGCACGCACAGGCCGCCCTCCGGACCTTGCGGGAAGCGGCCTCGGCGCCGGTCGCCCCGTCCCCCGGGGCACTGGGCCTCGCGGCCCTGTCCGGTCGCCCCACCGCCGCCAATGCCGAGGACCGGTTCGACCGCTGCCTCTCCCCGGTCCTCGAGATGGAGGGCGGCTTCGTGAACGATCCGCGCGATCCGGGGGGTGCCACGAACATGGGGATCACCCATCGCACCCTGGCCGACTTTCGGGAAACGGAGGTGACGGAGGACGACGTGCGCAACCTCACGCGGTCCGAGGCGCGGGAGATCTACCGCGCCCGCTACTGGACGCCGCTTCGCTGCGCCGACCTGCCCTTGGGCGTGGACCTGATGGTCTTCGACTTCGGGGTGAATGCCGGCCCGGGGCGGTCGGCCAAGCTTCTGCAGCGCTGCGTGGGAGTGAAGCAGGACGGGGCGATCGGGCCCATCACCCTCGCGGCCGTGCGGGCCTGCCGCCCCGCGGCGCTGATCACCCATCTGGCCGAGGGGCGGATGGCCCATTACCGCAGCCTGAGCACCTTCCCTGTCTTCGGGCGGGGGTGGACGCGCCGGAACGACCACATGCGCCAGACGGCTCTGACTTTGGCGGGCGAAGGGGCGCCGGCGCCCCTGGCCGCCTGACGAGGCCAAGCCCCCTGGCCGCTTGCCCGGCCGGGGGGTTTGCGCGGCGACGACGTCGCGGTATGGAGGGGCCGACGGACCCGTAGCTCAGCTGGATAGAGCGTTGCCCTCCGAAGGCAAAGGTCGCACGTTCGAATCGTGTCGGGTCCGCCAGCTTCCCCTGCATAGTCGTACGGCACCTGCTCAGCCCCGGAGCAGGCCCGCAGACAGAGCTGTGCCTGTGACGGCCAGAACACGCCTGCAGAACGGATGACGTTTTCGCGAGCGACGGCAACCTTTCTCCATCGGCATATCCCTTGCTTCGGTCTTAGGCTGCGACGTGCCCGGGCCTCCTGATCCGAACCGATCAGGGCCGCGGCGCTTGCAGCGGCCCTCTGGCCGCAGGGAGAGGTGACCACCGGTCGGTGGGCAGTGGGGGAGATCTGTCGTGCGTCGTCACCCGTGTTTCCAGCGGATGCTTGTCGTCGCAGCCATACTGCTGGCAGGCTTTTCGTCGGCCCGTGCGCAGCAGTTCCTATACCCGTTTCCGTCAACGCATCGCCTGACAATCGGCACCTGTCAGGATCACAACGTCTTGTTCAGCACCCTGTGGAACCGGGGTTTCCGCATCTCGAACTCCAACTGGGCCACCTTCTTCTCGGCCCGCATCGAGGTTTGGCAGAACGGGGACGAGTGGGTCGAACTCACGGTTCGCAACCAGCAGGCCTGCGTCACCGTCGAGGGAAAGGTGAACTGAGCCGTCCGTCCGGCCCGGTCTCCGGCGCGGGACCTGAAGGCGAACACCCATCCCGGGAAGCCCATTCGGGCGCACCTGCCTTCATCATGACGGAAAGCAGGCGCACCGCGTCATAGGCGTGCCGGAATGGCCGGCATGATACGTCGCTGAAAGGCCGGGAATGGTCCCGGCCCGAGGCAGACGATGAAGAGCGCAATCCTCGGTGTGATGATCGCGGTCGGCGGCGCCCTGGGGGGCACCCCCACCGCCCAGGCCCAGCCCTACGGCTACGGGCCCGGCTACGGCTTCGCCCCGCCGCCCGCGGCGGACTGGCAGCGCGATGAGTGGCAACGCCGGATGGAGTGGCGCATGCACCGCCGCGAATTCTGGCGCCAGCAGCGCGAGTTGTCGGAGCGTCGCGCCTATGAGGCGGGGCAGCGCGATGCCTGGCGGCAGTCCTCCGGCTGGGGCTATCGCTGATCAACCCTGCGCCCGGTCAGGCCTCGGCGAATTGCAGCCGGGCCAGCCGGGCGTACAAGCCGTCCGCCGCCACCAGCCGGTCATGCGTGCCCTCCGCGACGATGCGGCCCTCCTCCATCACCAGGATGCGGTCGGCCCGGCGGACGGTGGCCAGCCGGTGGGCGATGACCAGGACGGCGCGGCCTTGCGAGAGCCGGGCGAGTGCCGCCTGCACGGCGGCCTCGCTCTCGGCGTCCAACGCGCTCGTCGCCTCGTCCAGCAGAAGCAGGGGCGGATCGCGCAGCACGGCGCGGGCGATCGCCAGGCGCTGACGCTGACCGCCGGACAGGCGCACGCCCTTCTCGCCGAGGAAGGTGCCGAAGCCCTGGGGCAGGTCGTCCAGGAAGCCGGCATCGGCGGCGCGGGCCGCGGCGCGGATCTCCGCGTCGGTCGCGTCGGGCCGGCCGTAGCGAATGTTCTCCCAGACATCCGCGCCGAAGATCACCGGGTCCTGCGCGACGAGGCCGATCCGCGCCCGGACCGCCGCCGGGTCTGCGCGCCGGAGGTCCACGCCATCCAGCGTGATCCGCCCGGCCTCGGGGTCGTGGAATCGCAACGCCAGCTGGAAGATCGTGCTCTTTCCCGCGCCGGAGGGACCGACCAGGGCCACCGTCTCGCCCGGTTCCACGCGCAGGCTGACATCGTCGAGCGCGAGGCGGTCCGGCCGGGCCGGGTAACGGAAGTCGACCGCCTCGAAGCCGAGGCGACCATCCCGGCCGAGGCCCAGGGATGGGAGCGGCAGGGGACTCCCGGAGACCTGGATGGCCGGAACCTCGCCCAGGAACTCGCCGATGCGCTCGGCCGCCCCGGCCGCGCGCTGCACCTCCCCCCACAGCTCCGACAGGCTCGTGACGGAAGAGGCGACGAGCACGGCGTAGAAGACGAAGGCCGAGAGCTCCCCGCCGGTCAGCCGCCCGGCCAGCACCTCCCGCCCTCCGACCCAGAGGGAGAGGGTGATGGCGCCGAAGCCGAGCAGGATGACCGCCAGGATCAGCATCGCGCGCACCCGGATGCGGGCGAGCGAGGCGGCGACGCTGTCGGATGCGCGCGCGGCGTAGCGGGCGCGGTCCGCGTCCTCGTGCGTGTAGGCCTGGACGGTGGGGATTGCGTTCAGCGTCTCCTCCGCATGGGCGCTCAGGTCGGCGACGCGCTCCTGTGCGACGCGGCTCAGTTTGCGTTCCCGCCGTCCGAACAGGATCAGCGGCACCACGACCAGCGGCGTCACCGCGACGACGAGAAGGGCGAGCTTCGCGCTGGTGATGACCAGCATCACCAGCGCGCCGACGGCCGTGACGAAGGCCCGCAGCCACTGCGAGATGGCGGAGCCAACGAGGCCGCGCAGCACCTCCACGTCGGTGGTCAGGAGGGTCAGCACGTCGCCGGTGCGGCGTGCCTCGTAGAAGCTGGGCGGCAGGCGCAGGGCGTGCCGGAACACCCGATTGCGCAGGTCGGCGCCGATCCGCTCGCCGAGCCAGGAGACGAGGAAGAAGCGCGCAGCGGTGCTGACCGCGAGCAGGAGCACGACGCCGAGCATCAGCAGGGCCGCGGTGTTGAGATGCGCCGCATCCCCCGCGCCGAACCCCTGGTCGATGATCCGCCGCAGCCCCTGGCCGAGCAGGAGGACGAGGCTCGCCGCAGTGAGCATGGCGAGGGCCGCCGCGACGGACTGGAGCGCGTAGGGCCGCAGCGCGGGCAGCAGCAGCCCGAGGGCGGGAAGGCGCTTCACGCGGCGCGCCGGGCCGGGCGGCGGAGATCCGACAGGCGGACGGGCCGGTAGCCCTGCGCGTCCACGCCGACGTCGTGCTGGCGGGGCAGCGGCTTCAGGCGACCATGGCTATGGCCGTGCAGGTTCAGCGTGCCGCGCGACGAGCCGGACCAGCTTCGGAAGGGGTAGTGGCAGAGGACGAGGTCCTGGCCCTCTACGGTCAGTTCGGCATAGGGCTGAACGCTGGCCCATCCGGGCAGCGCGCGGATCTCGGGCGGGTCGTTGTTCCCCCAGATGAGGTGCTTTCGTCCGTTCAGCCGCCTGAGGATCCCGGCGGGGTCACGATGCCCGACCGCGAAATCGCCGAGGTGCCAGATCTCGTCCTCCGGGCCGACCGCGCCGTTCCACGCGGCGATGAGCCCCTCATCCATCGCGGCCGCGTCGGGGAAGGGACGGTGGAGAAGGGCGCGCAGGCTGCCATGGCCGAAATGCGTGTCGGCCGTGAAGAGGGTCGTCATCCCGCCGATATGGCGGGCCGCCCCCTCAGAAGAAGGTGCGGACCGCCCCGGTCACCGTCAGGTCATCATCGACCAGCGGAATGACCGTCCACTTGTCGAAGGTCGTGCAGGGATGACCGAGGCCGAGGGCCACCAAATCTCCCACCGCGAGGCCGAGATCGTCCGGCCCCGTGAGGTAGGCATGCTGATCGTTCAGCGCCGAGATCTTGTGGAAAGGGCTGACGCGTACCGGCGCCGCGTCGCGGCCGGCCCGCAGCATCCAGAGCGGCACGGGGTTGCCGATATCGGCGGAGATGTCGCGCTTGCCGGCGGTCAGAATGGCGCGGCCGGGCTCCGGCACCGACTGGACGGCGGTCCAGACCTCCATCGCGGCGGTCAGGTCGCCGTTCGGGAAGCGCAGCGCGGCCTCGTCCCGCATGCGGCGATAGGCGGCTTCGTAGCCGAGGCTGTCATGGGTGAGGTAGCAGCCGCTGCGCAGCACCTTGCGCGTCGGCCGGCCAAAATCCACGCCGGCGAAGCGCAGGCCGATGCGGTCGAAGAAGGCCGTGCCGCCGGCGGTGAGCAGCGCGTCCTCCGTTCCGAACAGGTCCTCCGCCCCGCAGGCGCGGCCCGTCTCGACCAGCGCGTCCAGGAAGGCGTCGACGGCGGCGGTGTCGGGCAGGATGCCCTCGAAGGCCTCGACCCCCGCGAGCGCGAGCCCGGGGGCGGCCGCCACCGCGCGGGCGACGGCGAGGGCGGAGGCCGGATCGCGCGCCCCGGTGCGGCCGCCCGGTACCCCGAGTTCCAGCAGCACCTTCAGCGGGCGCGCGGCGCCGGCGCGGGCGGCCCCGACGGCCAGGCCTTCCACCACGGAAAGGCTATCGGCCAGGACATGGAGGTCCGTGCTCGCGAGCGCCGCGAAGCAGGCATCCACCGCCAGCCGGCCGATCGGCTGGTTGGCCAGGATGACGCGCGGCACGCCAAAGTGGAGCGCGACCTGCAATTGCTGGATCGTGGCGACCGTGATGCCCCAGGCGCCGTGGTCCAGCTGCATCGCCCAGAGCTGGGGCGCCATCGTTGTCTTGCCGTGGGGGCAGAGGTCCAGCCCGTTCAGGCCGGTGAAGTCGCGCATCCAGGCCGCGTTGTCGCGCAAGGCCGACTGCCGGATGACCGCGACGGGGAATGGCAGGTCGCCGCGAAGGACGTTCCAGCCCTGCCGGCCCATCTCCGGGAGCGTCACGTGGCACCCTGGGGGCAGGCCCTTGGTGGTGCCGTCCAGCACCGCAGCGGTCAGGGCGGGATCGTCCAGCCTCATGCGGGCGCGGCCGGGGCGGGGTGGGACGTGGTCATCGCCCGATCATCCGGGGGGCGGGAGGCGCGTCAAGCCGCGGCCACTCGGAAGGCTTCGTCCGAAGGAGAGGGCGTCGTAGGATCGGCGGATCGGAACCGGCCGGCTTGGTCCGTCCCGATAGGCTCCGGCCCGATCGGGCCATCCGGGAGGACGTCGCCATGACCCTCATGATCCCCTTTGCGCGCCGCACCGCCCTTGCTGCCGCCCTGGCCGGGACCCTGGCGCCGCGTGCCCGAGCGCAGAGCGGGCCGTCCCGGATCGGCGTGATCGGGTCCGGGCGGCTCGGCGGCGCGGTCGGGACGCTCTGGGCCAAGGCGGGGCATCCAGTGCTCTTCTCCTCCCGCAACCCGGAGCGGCTGCGGGAGCTGGTGGAGGCGGCCGGGCCGAACGCCCGGGCGGGCACGCCGGCCGAGGCCGCCGCCTTCGGGGATGCCGTCCTCGTCGCCGTGCCCTACGGCGCCCTGCCGCAGGTCGGGCGCGACCTGGCGGGAGCGCTGCGCGGCAAGGTGGTGCTGGACGCCTGCAACGCCGTGGCGGCGCGCGACGGTGCCATCGCGCAGGAGGTGGCGGAACGCGGCATCGGGATCACCTCCGCCCATTACCTGCCGGGCACACGGCTGGTGCGGGCCTTCAACACGCTCGGCTCGCGCGTCCTGACCGAGCAGGCGCATCGGCAAGGCGCGCCCATGGCCATCCCCCTGGCCGGTGACGACGCCGCGGCCCTCGAGATCGCCTCCGCCCTCGTCCGCGATGCGGGATTCGACCCGGTGGTGGTCGGGCCGCTCGCGCGGGCGAGCGAGTTCGCGATGGGGGCGCGCGGGTACGGCAAGCAGGTCACGGCCCCGGAACTCAGGCAGATCCTCGGCCTGCCGTCCTGAGGGAGCGGCGGAGGCCGACGGAGTGCGGGCCGAGCGCCGGCCCCGCTGAACCAGGACGGGAAGCCCGCGTTCCCGATGCTTGAGCCCGCCGCATGTCCCTGCCAGACGTGGCAGCCCCGGCGACGCGACGGAACGGAGTCCCCCGCATGCTCCTGAACCTTTTCCGCTTCCTGATGCCGCGGGACGACGTCTTCGTGCCGGCCTTCGCGGCCCAGGCGGCGAAGGCGGTGGAGGCCGCGCAGGCCTTCCGGAACGTACTGGCGGACGCCGCCAACGCGGAAGCGCATCATGAGACCCTGATCCGGATCGAGCGGGAGGCGGACGAGGTCAATCGCACTACCGTGGGCTCCATCCACCGCGTGTTCATCACGCCCTTCGACCGCGGGGACATCCTGGCCCTGACGAACGGGCTGGATGACATCATCGACCTGATGAAGACCGGCAGCCGGCGCATCCTGCTCTACCGCGTGCCGGTCATGCCGCCGATGCTCGCGATGGCCGATTGCATCGTCCGGGCCTGCGAGCAATTGAGGGACGGAATGCCCTTGCTGTCCGACATTGCCGGCAACGCGGCCCGGCTGGCGGCGGTGCGGGACGCGGTGGACGCGATCGAGAGCGAGGCCGACCGGGCGCTCCAGGCCGGGCTGGACGAGGTGTTCGGCGGTGCGACCACCTCCCCCGGCCACAAGCTGATGGTCGAGCTGGTCTATGAGGGGATCGAGGCCGTCGCGGACCGCTGCGAGGACATCGTGGACCTGATCCACGGCATCGTCATCGAGCAGGTCTGAGGGGCCCCCGACATGGAGGCCATGACCATCGGGATGCCGCTGCTGGTGGCGCTCATCCTGGTCGCCCTTGCCTTCGATTTCCTCAACGGGCTGCACGACGCGGCGAATTCCATCGCGACCATCGTTTCCACGTGCGTGCTGTCGCCGCGGGTGGCGGTGCTCTGGGCCGCCTTCTTCAACTTCATCGCCTTCCTCTTCTTCGGGCTTCACGTGGCGAGCACGATCGGCAAGGGGATCGTGGCGGCCGACGTGGCGGACCCGCTGGTGGTCGGCGGGGCGCTGCTGGGCGCCATTGCCTGGAACGTGGTGACCTGGATCTGGGGCATCCCCTCCTCCTCCAGCCACGCCCTGGTGGGCGGGCTGATCGGGGCGGCGGTGGCCAAGGCCGGCTTCTCCGCGGTGCTCTGGGGCGGGGTGGGAACGATCGCGGCCTTCGTCGTCATCTCGCCCGTGGTGGGCTTCATTCTGGCGCTGATCCTCGTGCTGGCGACCACGTGGGCGGCGCGACGATCCACGCCCTTCGCGGTGGATACGCGGTTCCGATTCCTTCAGCTCGTCTCCTCGTCGCTGTTCAGCCTCGGGCACGGCGGGAATGACGCGCAGAAGACGATGGGCATCATTGCCATCCTCCTCTACTCGCAGGGGCTGCTGGGGGCGGAGTTCCACGTGCCCTTCTGGGTGGTCATCTCCTGCCAGGCGGCGATGGGGCTGGGAACGATGATGGGCGGCTGGCGGATCGTTCGCACCATGGGGTCCCGGATCACGGAACTGCGCCCGATGCAGGGTTTCTGCGCCGAGACGGGCGGCGCCATGGCCCTGTTCGGCGCGACCTGGCTCGGCATCCCGGTCTCCACCACCCACACAATCACGGGAGCCATCGTGGGGGTCGGCGCGGCGCGCCGGGCCTCGGCGGTGCGCTGGGGTGTGGCGCGCCGGATCGTCTGGGCCTGGGTCGTCACCCTGCCGGCGGCCGCCGCCGTGGGGGCGGCCTGCTACAGCCTCGCGGCCCTGCTGACCAACTGAACGGTCGGGACGGGGTTCCGCCCCGTCCGCCTCCGGTTCATACAGGGGCCAAGGCCGGCCTCGTGGTGCCGGCGGAGCTGGGGAAACGGGCCGGGCATGGACTTCGAACTGAGCGAGACGCAGCGCGCCTTCCAGGACAGCGTGCGCGGCTTCGCCGAGCGGCATCTGGCCGAGGGCGCGCTGGCCCGCGCCCATGACGAGCGCTTTCCCTGGGACATCGCGAAGCTGATGGCCGAGGTCGGGCTCTTCGGCATCATGGTGCCGGAGGAGGATGGCGGCGCCGGCGGCACGCTGATGGACGCGGTGCTGGCGATGGAGCAGATCGCCTATGTTTGTCCGCGCAGCGCGGACGTGCTCCAGGCCGGCAATTTCGGCGCCTTCCGCACCTTCGCGGAGTACGCCACGCCCTATCAGAAGGAGCGCTTCTTCACGAAGCTGCTGAAGGGCGAGACGATCGCCGCCGTCGGCATGACGGAGCCCGAGGCCGGGTCGGCGCTGACGGAGCTGACATCGAACTGCGTGCCCGACGGCAACGGCTACCGCCTGAACGGCGGCAAGGTGTTCACCTCGAACACCGAGGACGCCGAGGTGTTCCTCGTCTATTGCCGCTTCGGACCCGGCACGGACGGGATCGGCAGCGTGCTGGTGGAGCGGGGGATGGAGGGCTTCCGGCTCGGCCAGCCCAGCCGCTATATGAATGGCGAGACCTGGTGCGCGCTGTATTTCGACAACGTCTTCATCCCGCCGGAGATGGTGCTGCTGAAGGAAGGCGGCTTCCGCAAGCAGGTGGCCGGCTTCAACGTGGAGCGCGCGGGGAACACGACGCGCGCGCTGGCGCTGGGTGAGTACTGCTTCCGCCAGGCCAAGGCCCATGCCGAGACGCGGGTGCAGTTCGGCAAGCCGCTGATGGAGTTCCAGGGGCTGCAGTGGAAATTCGCGGAGATGCGGGTGGCGCTGGATGCGGCGCAGCTCCTGCTCTACCGCGCCGCGACGCGGGCGGGCGGCGGCCTGCCGGACGCGCAGGACGTGGCGATCGCCAAGTATGCCTGCAACCAGGCGGGCTGGATGGCGGCGAACGAGTCCATGCAGGTGATGGGCGGCACCGGCTACTCGCAGGACATGCTGATCGAGTACTGCGTCCGGAAGACGCGGGGCTGGATGATCGCCGGCGGCTCGCTCGAGATGATGAAGAACCGCATCGCGGAGGGCGTCTTCGGCCGCCACTTCAACCAGCGCCCGCCCCGGGCGCCGAAGTCCTGAGGACCGGCGCGTGAGCTGGTCCGAGGCCCTTCTCAACCCGCGCCGGATCGCGCTGATCGGTGCCTCCTCCGACGCGAAGCGGCTGACGGCGCGGGCGCAGATCTACCTGCGCCGCCACGGCTTCGACGGGGACCTCTTCCCCGTGAATCCGCGGGCCGACACGGTGCTGGGCGAGCCGGCCTTTCCGTCGTTGGAGGCGGTGCCGGGCGGTCCGGTGGACCTCGCCTACATCCTCGTCGGCACTCAGCATGTGGAGTCCTCCGTCGAGGCGTGCGCTGCGGCCGGCGCACGGTCCGCCTGCATCCTGGCGGACGGCTTCGCCGAGGCGGGGCCGGCGGGGCGCGCCTTGCAGGATCGCGTTGTCGCGGCCGCGCGGGCGGGGGGACTACGGCTGCTCGGCCCCAATTCCATGGGCGTGATCAACGTCCCCTCGCGCACGGCGTGCAGCGTGAACGCGGCGCTGGCGGCGGAGAAGCTGCTCCCGGGCCGCTGGTCGCTCGTGTCCCAGTCCGGCAGCGTGATGGGCACGCTGGTGTCCCGCGCGGAGGCGCGCGGCCTCGGTTTCGCGAAGCTGATCGGCACGGGGAACGAGGCGGACCTGACCGCCGGCGAACTCGCCGCGGCGCTGGTGGACGATCCGGAGACGGACGCCATCCTGCTCTTCCTGGAGACGATCCGCGATCCGGAGCGGCTGGAGGAGGCCGCGCGCCGGGCACACGCGGCGGGCAAGCCGGTGATCGCCTACAAGCTCGGCCGCTCCGAGATGGGGGCGCAGCTGGCGGCTACCCACACCGGCGCGCTGGCCGGGGCGGATGCGGCGGTGGACGCCTTCTTACGGGCCGCCGGCATCATCCGCGTGGACATGCTGGAGACGCTGCTGGAACTGCCGCCCCTGCTGCTAGGACGTCGGCCGCCCGAGGCGCCGAAGCGCGCCGTGGAGGTGGTCACCACCACGGGCGGCGGCGGCGCCATGGTGGTGGATCGGCTGGGCCTGGCTGGCATCGCCGCGCACATGAAGGACGTGACCCTCGCCGGTGCCAGCCGGGCGAGCATGGGCGCCGCAATCGCGGAGGCGCGGTCTGCTCCCGACGCGGACCTCGCCATCGCGGTGGTCGGCTCCTCCGCGCAGTTCCAGCCGCATGAGGCCGTGGCGGGCGTGACCACCTCGACCGGCGCGCTGCCGGTCTGCGCCTTCCTCGTGCCGCAGGCGGACGTGTCGCTGCGGCTGATGGCGGAGGCAGGGATCGCCGCCTTCCGCACGCCGGAGGCCTGCGCGGACGCGGTGCGGGCCTATCTCGACTGGCGCGCGCCGCGCGCGGTGCCGGATGCGCCGCATGATCCGGCCCTGGCAGCGCTGATCGAGGCTGCGTTGGACGAGCCCGGCGCACGGGCCGTCTTCGCGGCACTCGGCGTGCCGAATTCAGCGATGGCTGTGGACCCGGATGATCCGCCACCGCTGACCTATCCCGTCGCGCTGAAGGCGGTCTCCGCGGAGATCGCCCACAAGACCGAGAGCGGCGCGGTGGCGCTGAACGTGGCGGATGCGGCGGCGCTTCGCGCGGCGGCGACGGACATGCGGGTGCGGCTCGGAGGCCAGATCACTGGCTTCATCGCCCAGCCCATGGCCAAGGGCCTGTCTGAGGCTATCCTGGGCTACCGGCGCGATCCGGTGGTGGGGCCGATGGTGGCGCTCGGCGCCGGCGGCGTACTGGCGGAGATCACGCGCGACGTGGTCCTGCGCGTCGCGCCGGTCAGCGAGGCCGAGGCGCGGGAGATGATCGAGGAGGTGCGCGCCTTTGCCGCGATCCGCGGCTATCGCAACCTCCCGCGCGGCGACCTCTCGGCCCTGGCGTCCGCGGTAGCCGCGGTGTCACGCCTCGTCGCCTATCGCGAGGTGTCGGAGGCGGAGATCAACCCGCTGATCGTGCTGCTGGAGGGGCAGGGCGTGGTCATGGCGGACGCGCTGATCGCGCGCGCGGAGCGCCACGCATGACCGGCCCGCTGACCGATCTCCGGGTGGTGGAGGTGACCGCCTTCATCGCGGCGCCGCTGGGCGGGATGACGCTGGCGCAGCTGGGCGCCGACGTGATCCGGATCGACCCGATCGGCGGCAACATCGACTACCGCCGCTGGCCGCTCTCGCCGGAGGGCGACAGCCTCTACTGGACCGGGCTGAACAAGGGGAAGCGCTCCGTCGCGCTCGACCTGCGGCGGCCGGAGGGGCAGGAGATCGCGGCCGCGATCATCACCGCCGGCACGCCCGGGGACGGGGCTGGGATCCTGCTCACCAACCTGCCGGCCTCGGGCTGGATGGGGCACGCGCAGCTGGCGGCGCGGCGGGCGGACCTGATCAGCCTGCGGCTGACCGGATCGTCCGACGGCGCGGGGGCGGTGGATTACACGGTGAACTGCGCGGCGGGTTTCCCCATGGCCACGGGACCGGGCGGGGCGCCGGTGAACCATGTGCTGCCGGCCTGGGACGTGGCGGCCGGCCTGTACCTCGCGACCGGGCTGCTGGCCGCCGAGCGGGTGCGGGCGCGCACGGGACGCGGGGAGGAGATCGGCCTCGCCCTGTCCGATGTCGCGATCGCGACGGCGGCGAACCTCGGCTACGTCGCGGACGTGCAGGTGAACGGCACGGTGCGGCCGCCGATGGGGAACGAGCTCTACGGCGCCTTCGGCCGCGACTTCGAGACGAAGGACGGGCGGCGGGTCATGCTCGTCGCCATCTCCAACCGGCAGTGGCGCGCCATCGGCAAGGCGACGGGGCTGGCCGAGAAGCTGGCGATGATCGGGCCGATGCTCGACGTGGACATGGACGACGAGGGCGGCCGCTTCACCGCGCGCCACGCCATCGCCGCCGTGCTCGCCCCCTGGTTCGCGGCGCGGACGCTGCCGGAGGTGACGGCGGCCTTCACCGGGTCCGGCATCCTCTGGGGACCGTACCAGGATTTCGGGCAACTCGTGCGGGAGGACCCGCGCTGCTCGACCGCGAATCCCATGTTCGCCGAGGTGGAGCAGCCCGGCGTCGGGCGCGTGCTGATGCCGGGCAGCCCGCTGGCCATCGGCGCGGATCGCCCGGTGCCCCGGCCCGCACCGAAGCTGGGCGCGCAGACCGACGCGGTGCTGGCGGAGGTGCTGGGTCTCTCCGCCGAGGCCATCGGGCGGTTGCATGACGAGGGAGTGGTGGCCGATGCCGCTGGACGCTGACATGCGCGGGCTTCCGGACCTGTTGCCGCTCTGCGGGGCGGGCCTCTCAGCCGCGGAGCGGCTGCTGGATGCGGGGCGGCGGGCCGTCGCCGCGCTGGTCGCGCCCAATGGCAAGGCAGAGCCGGCGCTGCTGGATGCGCACCAGTTCGCCGTCCACGGCTTCGCCTGGCAGGCGACCTATGTCGAGGCGCTGCGCCAGACCCTGCGCTGGGCGACGACGCTGGAGGGGGAGGGCGCGCTCGCCGCGGCGGAGCGAGCAATCCTGCATCTCGGCTTCGCGGAGTACCTCGTGCAGCTCGCAGGCGGCATCCCGATGAGCCAGTCGGAGGTGGTGCGGCCGGCGGACCTCGGCGTGGTGGAGGAGGCGGTGGCCGCCTTCCGCGCCACGCCCGCGCTGGCCGCCCTGTCCGATCCCGCCGCGCTGGCGGCCGCGCGTCTGGCCCTGGCGGACGAGATGCTGGCCGGCCGTTTCGGCGCCGTCGGCCTGGACGACCCGGCGATGGTCGCGATCCGCGAGGAGTTCCTGCGCTTCACCGCCGCCAAGGTGACGCCGCTGGCACAGGAGATCCACGGCGAGGACAAGCTCATCCCGATCGAGCTGTTGCAGGAGATGGCCGAGATGGGCGTCTTCGGCCTGACCGTGCCGGAGGAGCATGGCGGCCTCGGCCTTGGCAAGGTGGCGATGTGCCTCGTCTCGGAGGCGCTGAGCGCGGGCTACCTCGGCGTCGGCTCGCTCGGCACGCGGTCCGAGATCGCGGCGGAGCTGATCCGCGCGAACGGCACCCCGGAGCAGCGGGAGAAGTACCTGTCGGCCATCGCGTCCGGCGCGATCCTGCCGACGGCTGTGTTCACCGAGCCCGGCACGGGTTCCGACCTCGGCGCCGTGCGCACCCGCGCGGTGCGGGACGGTGACGTGTATCGCATCCACGGGGCCAAGACCTGGATCACCCACGGCTCACGGTCCGACCTGATGACGCTGCTGGTGCGGACCGATCCGGACGCGCCGGGCTATCGCGGATTGTCGATGCTGCTGGCGGAGAAGCCGCGCGGGACGGAGGGCGATCCCTTCCCGGCGCCGGGCATGACGGGAACGGAGATCCACGTCCTCGGGTACCGGGGGATGAAGGAGTATGAGATCGGCTTCGACGGCTTCGAGGTGCCGGTCTCCGCCCTGCTCGGCGGGGCGGAGGGGCAGGGCTTCAAGCAGCTGATGGAGACCTTCGAGAGTGCGCGCATCCAGACGGCCGCGCGTGCGCTGGGCGTGGCACAGAACGCGATGGAGTTGGGCCTCGCCTATGCGCGGGACCGCAACGCCTTCGGGCGCGCCATCGTCGCCTTCCCGCGGGTGCACGCGAAGCTGGCGATGATGGCGGCGGAGACGATGATGGCGCGCCAGCTCACCTATTTCGCCGCTCGGCAGAAGGATTCCGGCCAGCGCTGCGACATCGAGGCGGGGATGGCGAAGCTGCTGGCCGCCCGCGTGGCCTGGGCGAATGCGGACTCCGCGCTGCAGATCCATGGCGGTAATGGCTACGCCATGGAGTACCCGATCAGCCGCGTGCTCTGCGACGCGCGCATCCTCTCGATCTTCGAGGGGGCCGCAGAGGTGCAGGCCCACATCATCGGGCGCGGCATTCTCGGGCGCATCAACTGACAGACTGTTGCGCAACAGAGGCTCATCCGTTCCGCGTCAGCCTGACAAGAATAGATGGGGGTCCGGGGGAATACCCTCCCCCGGCCTTTCTCTACGGCCGGATTCCCGCCGCCCGCACGATCGGTGCCCACTCCGCGATCTCGCGCGCGATGAAGGCGGTGTAGCTCTCCGGCGTGCTCTCCGGCGGGCGGGCGCCCGAGAGTTCCTCGAAGCGGTCGATGAGGGCGGGTTCCTGAAGGGCTGCGCGGATCTCGGTCTCGTAGCGGCGCAGGATCGGATCGGGCAGGCCGGCAGGGGCGGAGAGGCCGAACCAGGCGTTGCTCACCACGTCCACGCCGGACTCCTTCAGCGTGGGCAGGTCCGGGAAGCGGCGGCTGCGCTCGGCGGAGGACACCGCGAGGGCGCGGACGGACCCGGCCAGGATGTGCGGGGCGGCCGAGGGCAGGCTGTCGAACATGGACGGCACGACGCCGGCGATGGTGTCGGTCATGGCCGGCGCCGCACCGCGATAGGGGATGGCGTTCACCGGCACGCCGAGGGCGAGGCCAAGCCGGACGCCCGTCAGATGCGAGGAACTGCCGAGGCCGGAGACGGCGAATTCCAACTCCCGCTTCTCCCGCGCCAGGGCGATGAAGTCGCGCAGCGTGCGGGCGGGGTGGTTGGCGTTGACCACCAGCACGCTCGGCGAGGTGACGACGAGCGCGATGTGGGTGAAGTCCCGCATCGGGTCATAGGGGAGGTTCGGGTAGAGGCTAGGCGAGACGCCGTGCGAGCCGCTGTTGGACATGAGCAGCGTGTAGCCGTCGGGCGCCGCCTTCGCGACGAGATCCGCGCCGATGGTGGCGCCGGCGCCGGACCGGTTCTCCGCCACGATCGTCTGGCCGAGCCGTGGGCCGAGGCGCTCCGCGACGAGGCGGGCCATGATGTCGGTGGTGCCGCCGGGTGCGAAGGGTACGACGAGGCGGATCGGGCGGTTGGGCCAGGCCGGCGCCTGGGCCCGCGCGGTGGGAATGAGGCCGAGTGCGAGCATCGCCGTGCGACGCGTGATCCGCTGCATGCAAGATCCTCCCACGCCGAACGGTAGTGCGGCGGGATGCGGGGTGGAATTGCCGCGGCGATGAACTCGCGTTCAAAAACACGTCTGCCTCAGGATCAGCGCGGCACGCGATCCCGGCCCTTCGTCATGCAGCGTCTCGGCGCAGGACCCTTAGGCCGCAACGGGCGCGCCGATCTCCGCGGCCGTCAGCGGGCCGGGGAAGTGGCAGGCGACGGCGTGGCCGGGCACGCCCTCCTGCAGCGCGGGTTCCTCCGCGGCGCATCGGGGCCGCGCGCGGGGGCAGCGGGTGCGGAAGCGACAGCCGCTTGGAGGATCGGCGGGGCTGGGCACGTCGCCGCGCAGCACGATCCGGCGGCGGGATGGCGCGCCGGGCTTCGCGACGGCGGAGAGCAGGGCCTGGGTGTAGGGATGCTGCGGGGCGCCGAAGATCGCCTGGCGCGGCGCGCGCTCCACCACGCGTCCCAGGTACATCACGGCCACGTCGGGCGCCATGTTCCGCACGGCCGCGAGGTTGTGGCTGACGAAGAGCATCGCCAGCCCGAGCCGGTCCTGCAGGTCACGCAGCAGGTTTAGCACCTGCGCCTGGACGGAGACGTCGAGCGCGCTCGTCGGCTCGTCGCAGACGAGGAAGGCCGGGCCGCAGGCCAGGGCGCGCGCGATGGCGATGCGCTGGCGCTGGCCGCCCGAGAATTCATGCGGGTAACGCGCCGTGTGCTCCGGCAGCAGCCCGACGAGGCCGAGCAGCTCCGCGATGCGCGCCGCCCGAGCGCGTCGGTCGCCGAGGCCGTGCACCACCAGCGGCTCCGCCAGCAGCTCGCCCACGCTCATGCGCGGATTCAGGCTGCCATAGGGGTCCTGGAAGACGATGCCCATGTCGCGCCGCAGGGCGCGTAGCCGCGTGGCGGACGCGGCGCGCAGGTCCTCCCCGCGGAAGAGAAGGGTGCCGGAATCCGGTTCGATCAACCGGATCAGTAGACGGGCCAGGGTGGACTTGCCGCAGCCGGACTCGCCGACGAGGCCCATGGTGCCGCCGGCGCGGATCGACAGGTCCACGCCGTCCACCGCGCGCACGGGGCCGAAGGAGCGGGCGATGCCTTGCGCCTCGATCAAGGGAGACGTGCTCACGCGATGGCGCCCGCGTGGAGGATACAGGCCGCGGCGCGGTCGGCCGCCACGGGATAGAGCGGTGGCGGCGCGGCGGTGCAGCCCGGGCGGGCTTCCGGGCAGCGGGGGGCAAAGCGGCAACCCGGCGGCATGGACCAGGGGGAGGGGACGGTGCCGGGAATGGCGGGGAGGTCCGACACGGGGCCTTCCAGCCGCGGGATCGCGGCCAGCAGGGCGGCGGTGTAGGGATGGGCCGGCCGGGCGAAGAGGTCCGCAGCACGGCCGGTCTCCGCCACGCGGCCCGCATACATCACCACCACGCGGTCGGCGAAGTCCGCGACGACGCCGAGATCGTGGGTGATGAGCAGCACGGCCATCCCGAGTTCCTGCCGCAGCCCGCGCAGCAGATCGAGGATGCCGGCCTGCACCGTAGCGTCGAGTGCGGTGGTCGGCTCGTCCGCGATCAGCAGGCGCGGGCGGCAGGCGAGGGCGATGGCAATCATCGCGCGCTGCCGCTGCCCGCCGGAGAGCTGATGCGGATAATCGTCCACCCGCCGCTCGGCGCCGGGGATCTCGACAAGGCGAAGAAGCGACACCGCTTCGTTGTGCGCGGTGCGGCGATCCAGGCCGCGATGGCGGCGCAGCACCTCCGCCACCTGTTCCCCGATGGTCAGGACGGGGTTCAGGCTCGACATCGGCTCCTGGAAGATCATCGCCATGCGGGCGCCGCGCAGGCGCTGCAACTCGCGCTCCGGCAGGGCGGTGACCTCCGTGCCCTCCAGCACCGCGCGCCCGCGGGCGATCCGGCCACCCGGCGGCAGAAGGCCCATGACGGCCAGCGCGGTCATGGACTTGCCGCTGCCGCTTTCCCCCACCACGCCGAGCACCTCGCCGGGGGCGATGGTGAAGGAGACGTCGTCCAGGACTGTCAGCGGACCGAAGGAGACGGAGAGGCTTTCCACCGAGAGCAGCGTCATCGCACCGCCTGCCGCAGCCGGGGATCGAGCGCGTCCCGCAGCCCGTCGCCCATCAGGTTCAGGCCGAGCACTGTCAGCGCGATGGCGATGCCCGGAACGATGGAGATCCAGGGCGCCTCCTGGATGTAGTCGCGACCCTCCGACACGATGCCGCCGAGGGTGGGCGTCGGCGGCGGCGGCCCGACGCCGAGGAAGGAGAGCACCGCCTCCGCCAGGATCGCGAGGGCGAAGACATAGGTCTGCTGCACCACCAGGGGCGCGAGCGCGTTCGGGATCACGTGCCGCAGCAGGACACGCGTCGCGGAGGCGCCGATGGCCTGCGCGCCCTCCACGAAGGGGAATTCCCGGACCACCATGACGCCCGCGCGCATCACGCGCGCGGTGCGGGGGGCGTAGGCGATGGTCAGTGCCAGAACGACGTTCAGCTCCGACGGGCCGAGGGCCGCGGCGAGCGCGATGGCGAGGAGCACGGCCGGGAACGCCATCAGCGCGTCCATCACCCGCATCAGCGGCCCGTCCAGGCGCCGCGCGAAGCCGGCCAGCGCGCCGATGGCCCCGCCGATCAGGGCCGTGGAAAGGGCGACGGACAGGCCAATGCGGAGCGAGACGCGTGCGCCGTAGAGGGTGCGGCTGAGGATGTCGCGGCCGAAGCGGTCCGTGCCGAGCCAATAGGTGTCATTCGGCGCGGTGAAGCGGGCGCGGAAGTTGTTCCGTAGCGGATCGTGCGGTGCGATCCAGGTGGCGAGCACCGCGGCGAGCACGACGAGGGTGAACAGCAGCAAGCCGGCCCGCATGGAGGGATGGGCGAGAAGGCGGGACAGCGTGCCCTGCGCGTCCCCGGGCCGCCGCGTCCGTCGCAGCGACCAGCGGCGCGTCGGCACGACCGTTCCGGGTTCCCCGGCACTGGCGCTCATCCGCGGTTCCCTTCAGCGCCGGCCATGGCGGATGCGCGGATCGAGCCACGCGTAGAGCAGGTCCACGGCGAGATTCACCAGGACGAAGATCGTCGCCGTCAGCAGCAGCCCGCCCTGGATCACCGGATAGTCACGCCGCTGGATGGCGCCGACGATCAGCCGGCCGACGCCGGGCAGGGAGAAGACCTGCTCGATCACCACCGCGCCGCCGAGCAGCACGCCCATTGAGATGCCGGCCACCGTGACGACAGGGATCAGCGCGTTGCGGAAGGCGTGCTTCCCCACCACGATCCAGCCCGGCATCCCCTTGGCCCGGGCGGTGCGGACGTAGTCCTGGCGCAGCACCTCCAGCATGGCGGCGCGCGTCATGCGGGCGAAGAGGCCGATCTGCGACAGGGCGAGGGTCGCCGCCGGCAGCGTCATGCTGCGTGCCCAGCCGATCGGGTCCTGGTGGAAGGGAACGAAGCCGCCCGTCGGCAGCCAGGCGAGCTGCACCGCGAAGACGTAGACCAGCACCAGCCCCAGCCAGAAATCCGGCAGGGAGAAGCCGATCAGCGCCGTGCCCATCGCGGCCCGATCTGCCGCCCGACCTGCGCGCACGGCGGCCAGGATGCCCAGCCCCGTGCCCACCACCAGCGCGATGCCAAGGGCAAGGAAGGTGAGGGAGAGGGTAACGGGCAGCCGCTCCACGATCGCGGCGCCGACGCCCTGGCGCAGCAGGATGCTCTGCCCGAGGTCGCCGGTGGCCAGCGCGCCGTACCAGCCGAAGAGCTGCTCCAGGAAGGGCTTGTTCAGCCCCAGCCGGTCCCGCAGCCGGGCCAGTTCCTCGGCGGTGGCGGTGGGGCCGGCCATCTCCGCCGCGACGTCCCCCGGCACGATCCAGACGATCGCGAAGGAGAGCAGCGAGACGATGAGCAGGACCGGCAGGGCGGAGACGAGCCGCCCCGCGGCATAGCGGAGCACTAGCCCAGCGTGACCCCCCACATCCGGGGAATGCGATAGGGCTTGTAGTCCCGCACCTGCGCCCGCGTGGCCTGCACGATGCCGACGTCGCCACACTTGATGGCGATGGCCTGCTCGTACATGCGGCGCTGGAAGTCCACGACCGCCTGCTTGCGGTCCGCCTCGGCCAGGGAGTTGTTGAGCTTCGCCTGGCACTCCTCGATCACGGGGTCCCGCGCGTGCTGCACGGGCGCCTGGCCGGAGAAGAAGCCGACCACGCCATAGGGGCCCTCGTAGGGCTCGATGCCCAGCATCAGCGCCCACATGTGCCAGCCCGTCCGCTGGGTGCGCTGGCTGAAGGCGGTGGGCCAGTCGGTGATGACCACGCGCACGTTGATGCCGACGGAGCGGAGCTGCTCCGCCGCCGTCACGATGGTGTCGTTGTGGTTCTTGAAGCTGCTGTCGCCGAGAAGGATGATCTCCTCGTTCCGGTAGTTCGCCTCCCGCAGCAGGGCGCGGGCGCGGTCCTTGTTGGAGAGGTTGTAAAGCTCCTTGCCCACGTCTCCGGCGAAGTACTCCGTGCCCGGATGCTGCCACCCATGGGTCATGCGGTAGAGGCCGTCCGTGGAGATCGCCATGATCTCCTCCAGGTCGAGGGCCGCCTGCAGCGCGCGCCGGAAGACCGGGTTGTCCATCGGTGGCGCCACGTGGTTCAGCATCAGCGTCTGGAAGGACCAGGGCATCATCTCGTGCATGGTCAGGCTGCGGTCGTTCCGCAGGCGCTGGGCGGCGGGCACGGCGATGGCTTCCAGGATGTGCATCTCGCCGGCCTGCAACCCGGCGGTGCGCGCGCCGCCCTCCGGCACGAAGCGGATCAGCAGGCTGTCGACGTTGGCCATCTTGCGGCCGGCGAAGCCGTCCATCCCCTGATAGGCGCGGTTCTGCACATAGTCGCCGAACTTCGCGAGGCGGACATGGCTGTCCGGCCGGTACTCCACAAAGCGGTAGGGGCCGGTGCCGATGGGATCGGCGCGGTTCGCCTCCTTGCCCGCCTCCTCCTCCGGCAGGATGGCGCAGGGCGCGCGGGGGGAGGAGATGCCGGCGATGAAGCCGGGGGAGGGCTGCTTCATCCGCACCACCACGGTGCGCGCGTCCGGCGTGTCGATCGCCTCCACCGGCTGCATGATGAAGGCGGAGCCGCCGACCCGGCCGTAGCGCAGAAGGCTCGCCTTCACGTCGGCGGAGGTCATCTGTTTGCCATTGTGGAACCGCGCCTCGCGCAGCGCGAAGCGGTAGGTCAGCCCGTCGGCGGAGATGTCTACGCCCTCGGCCAGGTCGGGCTTCGGATTTCCGGCCTCGTCGCGCGCGAAGAGCGTCTCCGCGAAGTGCAGGGTGATGTTGCGCGCGGCCTGGGCGGTGGTGACCTGGGCGTCCAGCGTCGGCGGCTGCGCCTGCTGGGCCATGACGAGCTCCACCGGCGGCCGCTGCGCCAGCGCCGGCCGCGCGAGGCCGGCCGTCACCGCCGCCCCGACCCCGAACCCGAGTTCCCGTCGCGTCAGCATCGTCCCACCCTCTCCCGGCCGCTCACGAGGATGCTAGCCTTCGATCGCGCCGCGCAGCAACGCGGTGTTGCGGCAAATCGGACGGGATCGCCGCGCCCGTGCCTGTTCTGGGGGATGTCGATGGCCGGAAGCCCGGTGGTGGCGGAGCTGGACCTGGGCGGGTCGGGCAAGCAGGTCGGGCGGCTGCGCGTGCCGCTCTCCCGCGATGACAGCGGCTGGGGCACGCAGCTGGTCCCGATCGTGGTGTTGGCGAACGGCAGCGGTCCTACCGTCCTGCTGACCGCCGGCAACCACGGGGACGAGTACGAGGGCCAGGTGGCGCTGCTGGATCTCGCTCGCAGCCTTCGGCCGGAGGAGGTGCGGGGCCGCGTGATCCTGCTGCCCGCCATGCACTACCCGGCCTGCGCCGCGGGCAAGCGGCTCTCCCCCATCGACGGGCGCGACTTCAACCGCTGCTTCCCCGGCGATCCCTTCGGCAGCTTCGCGCAGGTCCTGGCGCATTACGTGGACAGCGCGCTGCTGCCGCTCTGCGACATGCAGATGGACCTGCATTCCGGCGGCACAGGCATGGACATCCTGCCCTCCGCGGTCGGGCACGCGCTGGATGATCCGGACATGATGACGCGGACGCTCGCCATGGCGGACGCCTTCGGGGCGCCCATCACCCTCGTTCTGCGAGAGGTGAATGCCGGCCCGACGCTGCTCGCCTCGGCGGAGCGGCGGGGGATCGTGGCGCTTTCCTCGGAACTCGGCGGCGGTGGCCGGCTGCACCCGGAGAACCTGGCGATCACGAAGCGCGGCGCCCGGAACGTGCTGCGCCACGCCGGCGTGCTGGAGGGCGCGCCGGAGGTCGGACCCTATGGCCCGTCCCGCCGCATGACCGTGCCCGACATGGGTCATTACGTCTTCGCCCCGGTGGATGGCATCTGGGAGGCGGCGGACCCGTTGGGCACCGACGTCACGGCCGGCGCCCCAGCCGGCCGTCTGCACCGGACCGAGGACCCGGGCGCCGATCCGATCCCCCTGACCTATGCCGCGACCGGACTTCTGTGGTGTGTCCGCTTCGCCGGGCGGGTGAAGGCGGGAGACCCGGTGGCGGTCATCGCACGGGACCTGTAGCCCCGGCCCGCCCCTTCGTGTCACGCTGCCGACCCGAACCGGCAAGGGGACAGCCATGGCCGCCGTGATCGAGGCGCTCAGCAACACCGAGAACGAGGCGCGGGAGTGGGCGCTGCGCTGCGACATGGCCGCGGTCTTCCGCGTGGCCGCGCGGGAGCGGTGGAACGAGCAGATCGGCAATCACAACTCGCTGATGCTACCGGGGGACGGAGCGCCGCGCTTCCTGATCAACCCGCGCGGCTACCTCTTCCAGGAGCTGAAGGCGAGCGACCTGATCGTCTGCGACCTTGAAGGACGCGTGCTCCAGGGCAAGGGCGAACTGCGGAAGGTGGCCTTTCACATCCATGCCCGTATCCACGTGCAGAACCCGAACGCGACCTGCGTGGTCCATGTCCACCCGCGCTGGCTGACCGCCCTCTCGCTGCTGCGGGACGCGGAACTGCACCTGTCCCACCACAACAACCTGCTGCTGAACGACCGCGTGGTCTATGACCACGAGGGCGACGAGCCCGTGCACCACAACGAGGAGGGCGACCGCATCGCCCGGCTGATGGGCGACAAGTCCGTGATGGTGATGCGCGGTCACGGCGTGACGGTGGTCGGCCCGACTGTGCACGACGCCTTCGACGAGTGCTTCATCGCCGAGCGGACGGCCATGTACCAGATGACCGCCATGTCCACTGGCCAGCCGATGCACACCCTGCCGGACCGCCTGCGTCGCCGCTGGCAGGGCGCCTGGGGCGAGAAGATCGACGCCCGCCTGCATCTGGACGCTTGGCGTCGGGTGCTGGACCGGGAGGAGCCGGATTACGCGACGTGAGAGGCAAGGCCGGGGGGAAGGTATTCCCCCCGGACCCCCCATCTATTTTTCTCAGGCTGCCGCGCGACGGATGATCATCCGGTCCGCCGAAGCCCGACGAGGGACGCGGGAGGCACGGGAGGGTTCAATGCCCCGCTCTGTCCTTCCTCATGAACAGCACCGGTAGTGCCACCCCGCCGGGGAGCGGCATCTCTCCCGCTCGATCCGCCGCGTAGCCCAGGCGCTCATAGAGCGGCACCGCGTCGCGATAGGCCCGCAGGACGAAGCGCGCGTGACCCTTGGCGCTCGCGCGCCGCTCGGCCGCCTGGACAAGGCGGGTGGCCAGACCCTGTCGCGCCGCGTCCGGGTGGACGAAGACCTTGCGAATGCGCGCGGCTCCGTCCGGCTGGGAGAGCCAGCCCGCGCTGCCCAGCACCCTGCCGTCCCGCACGGCCAGCCACAGGTCGCTGGAACGCAGGTCGTCGGCGTAGTCGGGAGCGGCTACCAGGGACGCGTGCGCCGCGGCCTGGGCCGGATCATAGCTCGATGAAGCGAAGGCCAGATCGTGCAGCGCGCACACCGCGGGCAGGTCAGCCATCTCCATCGGGCGCAGGAGGATCCCGGGCATCGCTTCTCCTCGACCCGGCGGGCGGGCGGGCGCAACATCGGGGCAAGGGCCGGCGCCGCCAAGTCGCCGGCCGCGCCGGAGGAGCTTCCATGATCGTCACCCGCCGCGGAATCGCGCGCCTCGCCGCCGGATCGGCCACCGCGCTGCATGCGCCCGCCATCCTGGCCCAGGACACCTTCCCGAACCGCCCGATCCGCGTCCTGGTGCCCTTCGCGGCCGGCGGCAACTCCGACACGATGGTGCGGCTGATCCAGCCGCGGATGCAGGAATTCCTCGGCCAGAATCTGGTGATCGAGAACCGCACCGGGGCCGGCGGCGCCCTGGCGGCCGGCGTGGTCGCCGCCAACCCCGCGGACGGCCACACGGTGCTCTTCGACGCCGCCTCCTTCCTCATCGCCCAGTTCGTCGCGCGCAACCTGCCCTTCGACTACGAGACGGCGTTCGTCCCGGTCGCGATGGTGGCGGAACTGCCCTATATCCTGGCCGTCAGCGCGCGCAGCGGTATCCGGGACTTTGCCGCCTATCTCGACACGGCGCGGCTGTCGCAGGACGGGATCCCCTATGGCACTCCGGGCGTGGGGAACACCGGGCATCTGGCCGGCGCCCTGCTCTCCTATCGCAGCGGCCTGAAGATGGAGCATGTCCCCTATCGCGGCGGCGCCGAGGTGGCGCGGGACCTCGCGGCCGGGAACCTGCCCTCCGGCTATCTCGGCGGGAACTCGCTGGCGCCGGCGCTGGAATCCGGGCGGGCGCGGGCCATCGCCCTCACCTCGGGCGAGCGGCGCGGGGGGATCGAGGGCGTGCCCACCATCGCGGAGATGGGCTTCCCCGGCTTCGACCTGACGAGCTGGAACGCCATGTTCTGCCGCACCGGCACGCCGGAGCCGATCCGCCGGCGGCTGGAGGCGGCGGTGGACCACGCCACCACGGACCCGGAGGTGCAGCGGCGCCTGGCCGCCGTGGGCACTATCACCTTGCCGGCCGATTCCGCCGCGCTGGGCCAACGCCTGGAGCGGGAGAGGGCGCTGCTGCGCGACCTCATCCGCGATACCGGTATCAGCTTCGGCTGATCCCTGCCGGGCCGGCCGTGGGGGACCCGGGCGCGCGGCGGCCGGGGCCGCCGCGCGCCGGCACGTGCGCTCAGGCCGTGCGGTCGCCGCCGCCGCTGAGCGCCGCCTGCGCTGCCGCCAGCCGGGCCACCGGCACGCGGTAGGGGGAGCAGGAGACGTAGTCGAGCCCCACGCTCTCGCAGAACTGGATCGAGGCGGGGTCGCCGCCATGCTCGCCGCAGATGCCGAGCTTCAGGCCGTTCTTGACGCCGCGCCCCTTCTCGGAGGCGATCTTCACCAGCGCGCCCACCCCGTCCACGTCGATGGAGACGAAGGGGTCCTTCGGCAGGATCCCCTTCTCCACATAGAAGGGAAGGAACTTGCCGGCGTCGTCGCGCGACAGACCGAAGGTCGTCTGCGTCAGGTCGTTCGTGCCGAAGGAGAAGAAGTCGGCCGATTCCGCGATCCTGTCCGCGATCAGCGCGGCCCGCGGCAGCTCGATCATCGTGCCGACCAGATATTCGATCGTCGTCCCGGCCTCGGCGAAGACCTCGGCCGCGACCTTGTCGATCTGGGCGTGGCTGATCTCCAGCTCCTTCTTCGTCGCGACCAGCGGGATCATGATCTCCGGCACCGGCGCGGCGCCGGTCTCCTTCGCGACGGCGCTCGCCGCCTCGAAGATGGCGCGGGCCTGCATCTCCGCGATCTCGGGATAGGTCATGGCCAGGCGGCAGCCGCGATGCCCGAGCATCGGGTTCGCCTCGGCCAGGTCCGCCGCGCGGCGCTTCATCGTGGCCAGATCGGCCCCGAGGCTTTCCGCCACCTCGGCCAGCTCCTCCTCCTTGTGGGGCAGGAACTCGTGCAGCGGCGGGTCGAGCAGGCGGATGGTCACGGGCAGCCCCGCCATGATGCGGAACAGCTCCACGAAATCCGCGCGCTGATAGGGCAGCAGCTTCGCCAGAGCATCGCGGCGGCCGCCCTCCGTCTCGCTCATGATCATCTGGCGCACGGCGGCGATGCGGGTCGGGTCGAAGAACATGTGCTCCGTGCGGCACAGGCCGATGCCCTCCGCCCCGAACTTGCGGGCGGTGTCGGCGTCGAGCGGCGTCTCGGCATTGGCGCGGACCTTCAGGCGGCGCACCGCGTCGGCCCAGCCCATCAGCGTCTCGAAGTCGCCGGACAGCTTCGGCTCGATCATCGCGACCGTGCCGGCGAAGACCTCCCCGGTGGCACCGTCCAGCGTGATCGTCTCGCCGGCCTGGACGGTGACGCCGCCGGCCATCAGGGCCTGGGCGGCGTAATCCACCACGATGCCGCCGGCGCCGGCCACGCAGGGCCGGCCCATGCCGCGCGCCACCACCGCCGCGTGGCTCGTCATGCCGCCGCGCGTCGTCAGGATGCCGCGGGCCGCGTGCATCCCGTGAATGTCCTCCGGCGAGGTCTCGATGCGCACGAGGATCACCGCCTCGCCCTTCTGGGCGCGCGCCTCCGCCTCATCCGCCGAGAAGACCACCACACCTGACGCCGCGCCCGGAGAGGCCGGCAAGCCGCGGGAGAGCAGCTTGCGCGGCGCCTTCGGGTCGAGGGTGGGGTGCAGCAGCTGGTCGAGCGAGCCGGGGTTCACACGCCGCACCGCCTCGGTGCGGTCGATCAGACCCTCATTCGCCATGTCCACCGCGATCTTCAGGGAGGCGGCGGCGGTGCGCTTCCCGTTGCGGGTCTGGAGCATGTAGAGCTTGTTGCTCTGGACCGTGAACTCGATGTCCTGCATGTCCGCGTAGTGCTTCTCGAGCGTCGCGCGCACCGCGACCAGCTCGGCATAGGCGGCGGGCATCGCCGCCTCCATGCTCCGCTCGCCGGGCTTGGCGCGCGCCTCGGACATGGGCTGCGGCGTGCGGATGCCCGCCACCACGTCCTCGCCCTGCGCGTTGATCAGGTACTCGCCGTAGAAAATGTTCTCGCCGGTCGAAGGGTCGCGCGTGAAGCAGACGCCGGTCGCGCAGTCGTTGCCCATGTTGCCGAAGACCATCGCCTGCACGTTCACCGCCGTGCCCCAGTCCGCGGGAATGTCGTGCAGGCGGCGATAGGTGATGGCGCGCTGGTTCATCCAGCTTCCGAACACCGCGCCGATCGCGCCCCAGAGCTGGTCGTGCGGGTCCTGCGGGAAGGGAGCGCCCGTCACGTCGGCGACCATGCGCTTGTACTCGTCCGCGACCTGCTGCCAGTGCTGCGCGGTGAGCTGCGTGTCCTCGGTGACGCCGGCGGTGATCTTCGCGTCGTCGATGATCTCTTCGAACCGGTGGTGATCCACGCCGAGCACGACGGAGCCGTACATCTGGATGAAGCGGCGGTAGCTGTCCCAGGCGAAGCGGTCGTCGCCGGACGCCTTCGCCAGCCCCTGCACCGTCTCGTCGTTCAGGCCGAGGTTCAGCACCGTGTCCATCATGCCGGGCATCGACACG
The DNA here is from genome assembly GCF_050154705.1 of Muricoccus radiodurans. Classification (GTDB taxonomy): domain Bacteria; phylum Pseudomonadota; class Alphaproteobacteria; order Acetobacterales; family Acetobacteraceae; genus Roseomonas; species Roseomonas radiodurans. Next base: position 5,447,419 of record NZ_CP189561.1, read on the forward strand.
CGCGCGCCGGAGCGGACGGAGACGAGAAGGGGGTTGGTGGCATCCCCGAACTTCACGCCCACCGCGGATTCCACGCGGGCGAGGGCGGCGTTCACCTGGTCCTTCAGGTCGGGCGGATAGGCGCCGCCCTTCTCGGTGAAGTAGGTGCAGACCTCCGTCGTGATGGTGAAGCCGGGCGGTACCGGAAGGCCGATCGAGGCCATCTCCGCGAGGTTCGCGCCCTTGCCGCCGAGCAGGTTGCGCATGTCCGCGCGCCCGTCATTGCGGCCGGCGCCGAAGCCGTAGACCCAGTCCGTCATGCGTCCATCATCCTCACGTCTCGATGCGCGCGAAGTCGGCGACCCCGTCCATGGCCGCCCGCAGGGAGGCGAGCAGGCCGAGGCGGTTCTCGCGCAGGTCCTTGTCCGGGTCGTTGACCGTCACCCGGTCGAAGAAGGCGTCCACGGGCGCGCGCAGCGGGGCGAGCGCGGCCATGGCACCCGAGAAATCCTCCCGCGCCAGAGCGTCCCCCACCGCGGGGCGGGCGACCTCTAGCGCGTCGGCCAGGGCCTTCTCCTCCGCCGCCTGCAGGCGGTCCGGGCGGATCGCGGCGGCGAAGCTCCGGCCGTCCTTCTTCTCCTCGATCCGCAGGATGTTCGCCGCGCGGCGATAGGCGGTGAGGAGGTCCGCGCCTTCCGGCGTGGCCAGGAAGGCCTGGAGCGCGTCGGCGCGGGCCAGCAGGCGGTTCAGGTCGTCATCGCCCGAGGTGCCGAAGGCGGCGGCCACGAGATCGTGGCGGCGGCCCTCCGCGCGCATCTGCACGCGCAGGCGCTCGGCCAGGAACTCCACCACGCCCCCGGCAAAGGCGGCGACCATTGGCGGATGGGCGCTGCCGGCGGGCGGCTTCCAGCCCGCGTTCATCCGCTCCGTCGCGACGGCCATGCCGAAGTCCGGCCGGGCGGTCGTGCCCTGCGCGGCGGGGTAGCCGAAGAAGGCTTCCGCCACGGCGTCGGCCAGCGGCACGCGCAACCCGTTCTCCCGGATAATCCGGATCAGGCCGAGCGCCGCGCGGCGCAGGCCGAAAGGATCGCCGGAGCCGGTCGGGCGCTCATCCGCCGCGAAGAAGCCGGCGAGCTGGTCCAGCTTGTCCGCCAGCGCCACCGCGACCGCGACGGGCTCGTTCGGCACCGCATCCCCCGGACCCAGTGGCCGGTAATGCGCCCCGATCGCTTCCGCCACGCGCGGGTCCTCGCCGCCGTGCAGGGCGTAGTAGCGCCCCATCACGCCCTGCAGTTCCGGGAACTCGCCCACCATGCCGGACGCCAGATCCGCCTTCGCGAGATGCGCCGCGCGCGCGGCCACATCGGGATCGGCGCCGACCATCGGCGCGATGTGGCGGGCCAGCCGCTCCAGCCGCTCCACCCGCTCGTGCTGCGTGCCGAGCTTCGCGTGGAACACGGCGTCCCGCAGCTTCGGCAGGAAGTCCTCCAGCCGGCCCTTCCGGTCCAGGTCCCAGAAGAAGCGCGCGTCGGACAGGCGGGCGCGCAGCACGCGCTCATTGCCCGCCACGATCGCCGTGCCGCCATCCTTCGCCGTGATGTTGGCCACCAGCGCGAAGCGCGCGGCGGCGCGTCCGTCCGGGTGACGCAGCGCGAAGTAGCGCTGGTTCACCCGCATGGTGGTCCGCATCAGCTCGGGCGGCAGGTCCATGAAGGACTCGTCGATGCGGCCGAGCAGCGGCACCGGCCACTCCACCAGCCCCGCCACCTCGGCGAGCAGGCCGCGGTCGGGAACCACCTCCAGCCCCTCGGCGGCGGCGAGGGCGGCGATGCCGCTCTCGATGATCCGCTCGCGCTCCGCGGCGTCCGGCACGACGTGGCGGGCCGCCAGGCCGGCGGCGTAGTCGTCCCAACCCGTCACGGCGAAGGGCTCGGTCCCCGCCATGATCCGGTGCCCCTCGGTCAGGTCGGCGGAGGCCAGCCCATGCGCCGCGTCGCCGTCCTGCGCGAGGCTGAAGGGGACCACCTGTCCGTCCAGCACGCAGAGGATGCGCTGCAACGGCCGGACCCAGATCAGGTCGCTCGTCCCCCAGCGCATCGACTTCGGCCAGGGAAAGCGGCGCAGGACGCGCGGAATCGTGTCGGCGACCACCTGGGCCGCCGGGACGGCCGGGCGCTCGCGGCGGAGCACCCAGTAGCCGCCTTCCTCCGCCACCTCGTCGCGCGCGGCACCGTGCTTCTTCAGAAAGCCGGCCAGCGCGGCCTCGGGGGCGGAGGAACGCGGGCCGCGCTCCTCATGTCTGACGGCAGGCACCTCCGCGCGCAGCCCGTCCAGCACCAGCGTCAGGCGGCGCGGCCCGGCGAGCGCCCGCGCGCTGCCGCCCTCTCCGACCAGCGCACCGAGACCTTCCAGGACCAGGGTCTTCAGATCCTCCGCCGCCCTCGCCTGCATGCGGGCGGGGATTTCCTCGGAGAAGAGCTCGAGCAGGAGCTGGGGCATCAGGCGGTCTCCCCCGCCAGCCATCCCTCACAGCAGCGCTTCGCCAGCGCCCGGACCCGGCCGATATAGGCGGCGCGCTCCGCCACGCTGATCGCGCCCCGGGCATCCAGCAGGTTGAAGCTGTGGCTCGCCTTGATGCACTGGTCATAGGCGGGCAGCGGCAGGTCGGCCTCGACCAGGGCGTTGCACTCGGCCTCCGCCTCGGAGAAGTGGCGGAACAGCAGCGCCGTATCGGCCTTCTCGAAGGAATAGGCGGAGTATTCCCGTTCCGCCCGCAGGAAGACGTCGCCGTAGCTCAGGCCGGCGTCGTTGAAGCGCAGGTCGTACACGCGCTCCACGCCCTGGATGTACATCGCCAGCCGCTCCAGCCCGTAGGTCAGCTCGCAGGAGGGGACCGCGCAGGGGATGCCGCCGACCTGCTGGAAATAGGTGAACTGCGTCACCTCCATCCCGTCACACCAGACCTCCCACCCCAGGCCCCAGGCGCCGAGGGTCGGGCTCTCCCAGTCGTCCTCCACGAAGCGGATGTCGTGCAGCAGAGGGTCGATGCCGATCGCCCGGTAGCTCTCGATCAGCTGCGTCTGCGGATCGGGCGGGGAGGGCTTCAGGATCACCTGGTACTGGTAGTAGTGGCCCAGCCGGTTCGGGTTCTCCCCGTAGCGCCCGTCCGAGGGGCGGCGGGAGGGCTGCACATAGGCCGCCTTCCAGGGCTTCGGCCCCAGGGCGCGGAGCGTGGTCGCCGGATGAAAGGTCCCCGCGCCCATCTCCATGTCATAGGGCTGCAGGATCGCGCAGCCCTGGCGCGACCAGTAGGCGTGCAGCGCCAGGATCATGTTCTGGAAGGAGAGGGGGGCAGTCACGAGAGGCCTTCGGATTCTGGTCTGTGATCGATCGCGGCGCAGCCATAACCCGCGCCCGACGGCGGCGGAAGCGGGCCCGTGGGTTGGAGGGCCGGGCGGCCATGCTGTGGGGTAGCCTGCCGGGTCAGGGCCGTTCCCAGGGATGCCGGGCATGGGAGAACCGGCCGGCGCCATGGCCGGAGCGCATTGGCACCGACGGCCGGTCGGTCAGGAATGACGAAATCTAGCGCTTGATCCGCTTCATCAGCAGGGTCGACCGCCGCCAGACCAGGAATTCCAGTTCCTTCATGAAGCTTCGAAGAAATGGGTCCTGCTCTCCATTCATCACGCCGGGACTCGCGCTGAGACAGACGTCGCGGGTCAGGGCCATCAGATAATCGACCGTATTCCGCTGCGATGTCCCCTGATATTTGGCCTCATCCTCCGGACGGCTGGTGTGCAGGTCTTCCATGATGAAGAAACCTCCACCTTTCACGAAGGGGAGGAGGGTCTGGACGGTGAGGATCTGGTGATCCCAACGGTGCGACCCGTCGTCGATGATCACGTCGAAGGGGCCGTAGGCCTTGCCCAGGCCGGTCAGGTCGGCGGCACTGCCCTGATCCACCCGGACCAGCTTGATCCGATCGGCCAGGTGGTCGCCGAGGGTGTGCCGCTTGAGATTGATATCGGCCCCGATGATCGTCGCCCGGGTGAAATACTCCGCCCACATCCGGATGGAAGAGCCTTTGAACACGCCGACCTCCAGCACCGTGGCGGGCTCATCCCGAAGAGGGTGCAGGAAGCTTTCATAGAAATTCAGATAATCATGGATCTTCGAGGATTTGTCGGTGTCCGCCCTGCGCCCGATTTGATCGAGGGTCTCTCGCACACCAACACCCCGCTTATCACCGCTCATCGATCAATCCGGCCAAGACGGGATCGTCTACCAGAAGCGGCATGGAAAGACAGCAAGGCGGCGGACTCGCCCCGATCAACCCGCCGGACCACCGGCCGCTTCTGGGCATGCCGCCACCGTCCGTGGGGTGATGGGCGGCGGGGCGCACCACCGTGAAGGCCGGAGCCGGCCGTCCTCCCTACCGCCCGCGTCGCGTCCGACTTTAGAGCCCGAGCCTCCCCCAGACCGCCCGCGCCTCCATCGCGGAGAGCGCAGCATCCACGGACGCGGCCGGATCGAAGGAGGCCCCGGAGAGCAGGCGCCAGGGAAACCGCGGCCGGCGGGCGCCGAGCGGGACCACCCGCGCCTTCTCCCCGAAGCGTCGGATCACCTCCCCCCGCAGATCACCCAGCCCGTCCACCAAGCCCAGCTCCAGCGCCCGCCGTCCGGTCCAGAAGCGGCCGGTGAAGAGCGGCTCCTCCGCCCGCAGGCGTCCGCCACGGCGCGACTCCACCCAGGCGATGAACTCCCGGTGCAGGGCGGCCAGCAGATCCCGCAGCCGCTCCTGCTGCGCCGGATCGGGCGCCCGGAAGGGGTCGAGGAAGGACTTATCCTCCCCCGCCGTCACCAGCCGCCGCTCGACGCCCAGCCGGGCGATCGCCTCCTCGAAGCCGAAGCCCGCGGCGATGACACCGATCGAGCCGATGATGGAGGTCGGGTCCGCCACGATCTCGTCCGCCGCGCAGGCCAGCCAGTAGCCGCCGGACGCCGCCGCATCCTCCACGCAGGCGATGACGGGCACGCGCTTCTTCTCTGCCAGCTGGCGGATGCGCCCGCCGATGAGGGAGGATTGCGCCGCCGACCCGCCCGGCGAGTTCACCGCCAGCACGACCGCCGCGAGGCGCTTCAGCCCGAAGGCACGTTCCAGCACCGGGTCGAGCGCCGCGGCGGAGAGGGTGGGGCCGGCCAGCCCGTTGGCACGCGGCGCGATGACGCCCTGCAGCCGCACGACGGCCACCGCCGGCGGGCGCGAGAGAAAGGGAAGATTCATCCGCGAGATGTGCTTGCGTGCCGAGCGCGATCAAGCCATCCCGTGGGAGATGAGCGTGACGCAACGTTACCGGGCCGACCTCATGGCCCTGCTGGTCGTCCTGGCCGCGATCGCCGCCATGGTGATCTACCGCCACGTCTGGGTGGAGCCGCGGGCATGGGGCGCGCTCTGCCTCGACCTCTCCCGCGCGCCGGCGGCCTGCTACCCCCGGGCGGGTTTGCTCTGGCTGCAGCACTGGCAGCTCTGGGGCGCGGGCGCGCTGGCCCTCGGGCTCTGGTCCTTCTTCGGCGCACCGCGGGCGGTGAAGGCGGCGGCGGTGGCGCTGGGCGTGATCGCGGTGCTGAACTTCAACGCCACCTGGGGGATGGTCGGCGCCGCGCTCGGCGGCTGGGCCTGGGCGGAAGCCCTGGCCCGGCAGTCGCGGTCCCTGCCCCTGGCGCGGGGCTGATCGCGCGATGCCCGAGAGCCGCGTGATCGTGGCCGGCGCCGGCCCGGTGGGGCTGGTGGCCGCCGCCGCCCTGGCCGATGCCGGCATCCCCGTCACCGTCGTGGAGGCCGAGGCCGACCTGCCGGACGGTCTGCGCGCCTCCACCTTCCATTCCCCCACGCTCGATATGCTGGAGCGCTTCGGCGTGGTCGGCAGCCTCATCGAGCAGGGGCTGGTCTGCCCGACCTGGCAGTTCCGGGACCGGGAGAAGGGGGTGATCGCCACCTTCGACCTCTCGGTCCTCTCCGCCGACACGAACCACCCCTACCGCCTGCAATGCGAGCAATGGCGCCTGACGCGGCTGCTGCGGGACCGGTTGGCGACGAACCCGGCGGTCAGATTCCTCTACGGCCTGCGGGCGGACTCCGTGCGGCAGGACGCGGACAGCGTGACGCTGACCGCGATGGACGACCAGGATGTCGCCCACCTCATCCGCGGCCGCTTCCTGATCGGCGCGGACGGGGCGCGCAGCGCGGTGCGCAAGTCGCTGGGCATCGGCTTCGAGGGGATGACGATCCCCGAGCTCTACCTGACGCTCTCCACGCCGTTCCAGTACCAGGAGGTCATCCCGGACCTCGCGAACATCGCCTACATCTCGGACCCGCAGGAATGGTTCGTCCTGCTCCGCACGCGCTCCCTCTGGCGCCTTCTGCTGCCGACCGACGCGAACGAGCCGGAGGACCTGATGATGTCCGAGGCCCGGATCGAGCAGCGGATGCAGCAGGTCCTGCCGAAGTCCACGCCCTACGAGATCCGGCACCGCACCGCCTATCGCGTGCATGAGCGGGTCGCGGAGCGCTACGTCCAGGGACGCGTCTTCCTGGCCGGCGACGCGGCACACGTGAACAACCCGCTCGGCGGCATGGGGATGAACGGCGGCATCCACGACGCGCTGAACCTGGCGGAGAAGCTGACCGCCGTCTGGCAGGGCGCGCCCCTGGAGACGATGCGGCGCTACGAGCGCCAGCGCCGGCAGGTCGCGCTCGATGTCGTGCAGCAGCAGGCACTGCGGAACCGCCAGATCCTGAACCAGCGCGACCCCGCCGTCCGTGAGGCGCATCATGACGAGCTCCGCGCCATCGCCGCCGATCCCGAGCGGCACCGGGCTTTCCTGCTGCGGTCCTCCATGATCCAGTCGCTGCGGGACCTGGAGGCGGTCGCGTGACGACGCGCGGGGAGGGATCGTGAGCGAACTGGACATCTACGCCCGCCAGGGCCTCGGCGCCCGCGCCGGCCTCGGTGCCGCGCCGGCGCTGCTCATCGTGGACTTCGTCGTCGGCTTCGCCGATCCCGAGCACTTCGGTGGCGGCAACATCGCCCCGGCCATTGAGCAGACCCGCGCGCTCCTCGCCCATGCCCGCGCCCGCGGCTGGCCGGTGGCCTATACCCGCGTGGTCTATGCCGAGGACGGCTCGGATGCTGGCGCCTTCGCGCTGAAGGCCCCGTCCCTGCGAAAGCTGACCGAGGAGAGCCCGCTCTCCCAGGTCGTGCCCGAACTCACCCCGGCCCCCGGGGAACTGGTGGTCCGCAAGCAGCAGGCGAGCGCCTTCTTCGGCACGGGACTGGCCGCCTTCCTCGCCTTCCGCCGGGTCGACACGGTGCTCGTGACCGGCTGCACCACCTCCGGCTGCGTCCGCGCCTCGGTGGTGGACTCCGTGTCCCACAACTTCCGCACGGTGGTCGTCACGGACTGCGTGGGAGACCGCGCGATCGCCCCGCACGAGGCCAACCTCTTCGACATGGGCCAGAAATATGCCGACCTCATGTCGCGCGCCGAGGTCGAGGCCGCCTGGCCCCCCTGACCCTGCGCGACGCCGCCTGGCGCGCGGTGGGGGAGGGGGTGGAGCTCTGGATCAAGGCCCAGCCCCGGGCTCGCCGCGCCGCCCTGCTGGGCGTCGCGCCCGCCGCGGACGGACCGCGCCTGCGCCTGGCCGTGACCGAGGCGCCGGAGGATGGTCGCGCCAACCGCGCGATCTGTGCCCTGCTCGCCGGAGTCCTGGGCATCGCGCCGTCCCGCATCTCGGTGACGGCGGGCGCAACCGCGCGCGAGAAGACACTCCGCATCGCGGGAAACCCGGCCACGCTGGAGGCCGCGCTCCGGGCGATCAGCCCATAAAAAAAGCGCCGGCCTGCCCCTTTCGGGGCCGGACCGGCGCCAAGCTGCCCCTGGTGGATCGCCGGGAGCAGAAGCGGAAACGCTCAGGCCGCCATGCGGTTGACCTTGCTCTCGGCAAGCATGGTCAGCTTCTTGTCGGTCGCCTTCTCCTCGGCCAGTGTCTCCTCCAGCACGGAGGCGCAGTCGTTGCGGCCGAGCTGCCGGGCGAAGGCGATCAGCGTGCCGTAGCGCGTGATCTCGTAGTGCTCCACGGCCTGCGCGGAGGCGAGCATCGCCGCGTCCATGACCTCCTTGTCACCGGAGTCGGAGATGACCTCCTCCGCCTCGGCGATGATGCCGTCGATCGCGGGGCAGGTGACGCCCTTCACCTCCTGGCCGTGCATCTGGAACACCTTCTCCAGCCGCACGATCTGGTTGCGCGTCTCCTGAAGGTGAACCTCGAAGGACTGGCGCAGCTGCGGGTCCGTCGCCTTGGAGATCATCGTCGGCAGGGCCTTCGTGATCTTGTTCTCGGCGTAGTAGATGTCCTGGAGCATGTGGACGAACAGGTCGTCGAGCGTCTTGATCGGCTTCGAGAAGAGGCCCATGGGAACATACCTTTGTGCTGAGGGGGATGCGGGCGCGCCGCGCCTCCCTCTCAAACGCCCGCGGCGCGCGGGCGGTTGCGCGCCGTCAGGGGCCTGACACGCCGCGGCCGGTCAGTCCGCTGAAGCTCCCGTTGCCTGGATCACGGTGCGCCACTTCTCGCTCTCTTCCGCCATGTGGCGGGCGAATTCCTCCGGCGTGCCCGGCCGCGGCACGGAGCCCAGCCCGACGATCCGCGCCACCACCTCCGGCTCCCGCAGGGAGGCGACGGTCGCCTCGTTCAGCCGGGCGATGATCGGCGCCGGCACGCCAGCCGGCGTCACCACGCCGAACCAGCCGGTGGAGACGATGTCCACCCCGGCCTCTCGCAAGGTGGGCACCTCCGGGAAGGCGGGCTGCCGCTCCGTCCCGGTCACCGCCAGCGGCCGCATCATGCCCGACCGCGCCATCTCCGCGATGGCGGAGACGGACTGGAACAGCACCTGCACCCGCCCCTCGATCATGTCGGTGTTGAGCTGGCCGGAGTTGTTGTAGGGCACGTGCTGCATCCGCGCGCCCGTCACCATCCCGAACTGCGCCCCGGCCAGGTGCTGCGATGATCCCGCGCCGACCGAGCCGTAGTTGATCTGCCCCGGCCGCGCCTTCGCGTATTCCACGAACTCCGCGACCGTGCGGACCGGCAGCCCCGGCGAGACCACCATCAGGTTCGGGACGAGCGCGATAAGGGAGACCGCCGTGAAGTCCTTCTCCGGATCGAAGGGCAGGTTGCGGTAGAGCCAGCGGTTCGCGGCGTGGGAGGCGATGGAGCCGAGCCCCATCGTGTAGCCGTCCGGCGCCGACCGGGCGACGATCGTCATGCCGATGTTGGTGCCGGCCCCCGGCCGGTTGTCCACGACGAAAGGCTGGCCGAGCCGCGCCGTCAGGCGCTCGCACAGCACCCGCGACAGCACGTCCCCGGCGCCGCCTGCCGGGCCGGGGTTGATGTAGCGGACCGGCCGGTTCGGCCAGTCGCCCTGGGCGCGGCCGATGGCCGGCAGGGCGAGCAATCCGGCGGTGCCCAAAAAGGTCCGACGGGGCAGGGCGCGGCGGGGCAGGGGGTGGGTCATCGGGTGCATCCCTCGGATTTGGCGCCGCTCCAGCAAGAAGCCTGCCCGGGGGTGGGCGGGGGCACAAGCGGTTTGGGGCGCGCGCGCCGCCGTGGCAGGCTGCGCGCCGGACCGGGGAGCGCGCGACGATGCGGGATGTGCTGGGCTGGCGGGCGAAGTTCGGCGTCATGGCGCCGTCCACCAACACCGTCGTGCAGCCGGACTTCGACGACATGCGGCCGCCGGGCGTGACGAACCACATCTCCCGCATCTTCACCCCCAACGCGAGCGCGATCAGCAACGAGAGCTTCCGGGCCGGCGCCGAGGTGATCGCCGGCAACACGCTGGACGCCGTGCGCAGCGTCATGACCGCGGCGCCCGACTACCTCGTCATGGGCATGTCCGCCGTCACCTTCTTCGACGGCATCAAAGGCGCCGACCGCTTCGTGCGGGAGGTGGAGACGGAGTCCGGCCTGAAAATCTCCGTCGGCAGCCACGCCTGCGCGGAGGGGTTGCGCCGGATCGGCGGCGTCCGCCGTATCGCCGTCCTCTCCCCCTACTGGCCCGCCATGAACACCGAGGTCGCCCGTTACTTCAACGATGTCGGATTCGACGTGGTGCGGGATACCTGCCTCCGCTGTCTCTCCTGGACCGCGATCGCGGAGGTGACGGAGGCGCGGCTGCGGGAGGAGCTGCGCGCCCTAGACGGGGACGACGTGGACGCCATCGTGCAGGTCGGCACCAACCTCTCGATGGTGCGGCTGGCGGCCGCGGCGGAGCTGTGGCTCGGCAAGCCTGTGCTGGCGATCAACACCGCCACCTACTGGCACGCGCTGCGCGCCAACGGGATCAACGACCAGATGCCGGGCTTCGGCCGCCTCCTCCAGGAGTTCTGATCGGCCACCCCTTCCGCCCACTGGCGGGCGGTGCTGCGATGGCGGGAATGACCGATCCCTCCGCCCTGCTGGACCGCCTCCTCTCCGCCGCGGCCGCGACCCTTCCGAGCTACGCCGCGGACGGCCGGCTCTACTTCCTGAGCGACCCTGGCGGCTCGCTCCAGGTCTGGGAACTGCCGGCGGATGGCGGCCCGGCGCGGGCCCGCACGGCCCACCGGGACGCGGTGTCCTTCGTCGCCGGCAGCCCGGTGGACGGCAGCGCCGTCTTCGGCCGCGACCAGGCGGGGGATGAGCGCGTGCAGTTCCACGCCCTGCCGCCCGAGGGCCCCGCGCGGCCCCTGACCGCCGACCCGAAGGTGATGCACGGCTGGGGCGCCTTCTCCCCGGATGGCCGGCAGATCGCCTTCGCCGCCAACAGCCGCGATCCCGCCCACGCTGATCCCTGCGTCATGGACCTGTCCACCGGCACCACCCGCCGCCTGCGGGAGGTGCAGGGCCCGCACGAGGTCGCGGCCTGGGCGGCCGACGGTTCGCTGGCCGTGGTCTCCGCCCCCCGCGCCTTCGACAGCGACGTGATGCTCGTCTCGACCAGCAGCGGCGAGGTGCGGGCCGTGACGCCGCACGAGGGCCACTGGCGCCACGCGAACCCCCGGCCGCGCCCCGGTGGGGGCGCCTGGTTCCTGACCGACCGGGACCGGGACTATCTCGGCGCCGCCGCGATGGAGCCGGACGGGACGATCCGCCTCCTCCACGCGCCGGAGGCCGATGTGGAGAAGCTGGAACCCTCCCCGGACGGCAGCACCCTCGCGGTCACGGTGAACCTGCGCGGCTACAGCCGCCTGCGCCTGCTGGACGCCGCCTCGGGCGCCGTGCTGGCCGAGCCGGTGCACCCGCCCGGGGTCATCCAGAAGCTCACCTGGCACCCGGACGGCACGGCGGTCGCCTTCGACCTGCTGCGCCCCACCCGCCCCGGCACGATCTGGCGCTATGACCGCGGCGCGCACGAGGCGCATCTCCTGTTCGCCGCCGGCGCGGCCCCCGCCGCCATGCGGGAGTGGGAGGAGGTCGCCTTCCCCACCCATGACGGCCGTCAGATCCCCGCCTTCCTCATCCGCCCGGCCGGCCAGCCGCCGACGGGCGGATGGCCCGTCCTGATCTGGGTCCATGGCGGGCCGGAGATGCAGGCCCTGCCGAACTGGCGCCCGGACCTTCAGGCGGTGGCCGCCATGGGCATCGCCGTGCTGGTGCCGAACGTCCGCGGCTCCACTGGCTATGGCCGTGCCTATGCCGCGCTGGACGACCGGGAGCTCCGCATGGACGCGGTGCACGACGTCGCCGCCGCCCAGGCCTGGCTGGCCTCGCACCCCGGGATGAACGGCGCCCGCATCGCCGTGATGGGCCAGAGCTACGGAGGCTGGATGACGCTGATGGCCGTCACCGAATATCCGGGCCTCTGGGCCGCCGCGGTGGAGTATTACGGCATCGCCCGCTGGAAGACCTTCTTCGAACGCACCGGCCCCTGGCGCATCGCCCACCGCGCCGCCGAGTACGGTGACCCCGTTCAGGACGCCGAGCTGCTGGAACGCCTCTCCCCCCTCCACAAGGTGGACCGCATCCGCTGCCCCATGCTCGTCGCCCAGGGTCTGACCGATCCCCGCGTGCCGCCTCACGAGAGCGAGCAGATCGTCGCCGCCCTGCGGAGCCGGAACGTGCCCGTGGAGTACCTGTCCTTCCCCGATGAGGGCCACGGCTTCCTCAAGCGCGACAACAGGCGAACGGCCTACCGCGCCGTCACCGCCTTCCTGGCGCGGCACTTGCTGGAACCCCACCCATCCCTCTGAACAGCGGAGAGCGCGGATGATGCAGCGACGAACCCTTCTCGGCACGACCGCGGCGGCGGCGCTCTCGCCCGCCCTTCCCAGGCCCGCCCTGGCCCAGTCCAGCAACCGCGTCCTCCGCTTCGTGCCGGAGGGCAACCTCAACAACCCCGACCCGATCTGGACCACCACGACCGTGGCCCGCAACCACGGGCTGATGATCTGGGACATGCCTTATGCCCGGGACGACGCCTTCAACCCGCGGCCCGACATGGTGGAGGGGCACGAGCTCTCGGACGACCGGCTGACCTGGCGCTTCCGCCTGCGGGAGGGCCTCCTCTTCCATGACGGCGCCCCGGTCCGCGGCGTGGACGTCATCGCCAGCATCCGCCGCTGGGCCAAGCGCAAGCCGCTCGGCCAGAAGCTGGAGGAGCTGACGGAGGAGATGTCCTCGCCGGACGAGCGGACTTTCGTGATCCGCCTGAAGCGTCCCTTCGGCCTCATGCTCTACGCCCTGGCCGACCAGGTCTTCATCATGCCGGAGCGCATCGCGCGCACCGACGCCTTCACGCAGATCACGGAGTTCGTCGGCTCCGGCCCCTATCGCTTCGTCAGGGACGAGTGGGTCTCCGGATCCCAGGCGATCTACACGCGCTTCGAAGGCTACCGTCACCGTCCCGAGGCGCCGAGCTTCCAGGCCGGCGGCAAGGTCGTGAACTTCGACCGCGTGGAATGGAAGATCATGCCGGACGCTGCGACAGCCGCGGCGGCGCTGAACAACAACGAGGTGGACTGGGTCCAGCAGCCCCAGGTGGACCTGCTGCCGATGATGCGCCGGAACCGCGGCGTGCGCGTGGTGGTGAACGACCGCATCGGCGTGATCGGCATGGTGGCGCTGAACCACACCCAGCCGCCCTTCAACAACCAGAAGCTGCGGCAGGCGATCATCCCCGCGCTCAACCAGCTCGACTTCGTCACGGCGGCGCTGGGCGACGAGAGGGAACTCTACCACGTGCCCGCCGGCGTCTTCACGCCCGGCCTTCCCATGGCGAATGACGAGGGCATCGAGGCCCTGTCCGGCCCGCGCGATCTGGAACGCGCCCGCCGCATGGTGCGGGAGAGCGGCTACAACAACGAGCGCGTCGTGCTCATGGCCCCGACCGACTACCCCGTCACCATGGCCATCGCCCAGGTGGCGGCGGACCTGTTCAAGCGCATCGGCCTGAACGTGGAGTTCGCCAGCATGGACTGGGGCACGCTGGTCCAGCGCCGCACAAGCAAGGAGCCGATCGAGCGCGGCGGCTGGAGCGCCTTCTGCACGACCTATGAGGGGCTGACCGTCTCCGATCCCTCCACCCACGTCCCGCTGCGCGGCAACGGCCCGGGCGGCTGGTTCGGTTGGCCCACCTCTCCCCGCCTGGAAGCGCTCCGTGACCAGTGGTTCGAGGCGCCCGACCTCGACGCGCAGAAGGCCATCGCCCGCCAGATGCAGCGGATCTACTTCGAGGAGGTGCCCTATCTCGCCACGGGCCAGCACTTCATCCCCACAGCGCACCGCGCGAACGTGGTGGACATCGTGAAGGCGTCCTTCCCGATCTTCTGGGGCGTGCGGAAGACCTGATCAGGGCGCCAGGCGCGGGTCGGGCGGCGCGTCCGGCCCGCCATCCCCCCGCGCCGCCCGCAGGATCCAGCGGCGGAAGGCCGCGAAGGCCGGCTCCTCCGCCCGGCGTTCCCGATACACCAGGGACCAGCGCCCCTTCGGCACGGTGATGGCGAAGGGCGCGACCAGCCGTCCCGCCCGCAGGTCGTCATCCACATAGGGCCGCAGCCCCAGCGCCACGCCGACCCCGTCCGCCGCCGCCTGCTGCGCCTGGCCGTAATAGGCCAGCACCGGCCCGTAGCGTCGCGGCGCCTCCAGCCCCGCCGCCGCCATCCAGCGCGGCCAGTCGTCTTCCGCATGCGCCACGCGCAGCAGCGTTACGCTCTTCAGATCCGCAGGGGACCGCAGCCCCGCCGCGACCCCGGGCGCGCAGACCGGGCAGAGATCCGCGGCGATCAGCGGCTCCGCCACCAGCCCCGGCCAGTCGCCCTCGCCCAGCCGGATGCCGCAGCTCCACTCCTCCGCGAAGGGGGCGGCGGCGCCGCCCGTGGCGATCCGCACCTCCACATCGGGGGCCTCCTGCTGGAAGGCGGCGAGGCGGGGGATCAGCCAGCGGATCGCGAAGGTCGGCCCGGCGCCGACCGTCAGCACCCGCGCGCCCGTGGCCGCCACGATCCCCTCCGCCAGGGCCGCGATCTGGTCGAACAGCGGCGTCAGCCCCGCCTGGAAGCGTTGCCCCGCCGGGGTCAGCAGAAGCCGGTTCGCCGCTCGCTCGAACAGCGTCACGCCCAGCCGCTCCTCCAGCAGGTGGACCAGCCGGCTGATGGCGGCCGGCGAGACGTTCAGCTCTTTCGCCGCTGCCGCGAAGCCGCCCCCCCGCGCCGCCGCCTCGAAGGCGCGCAGGCCGTTCAGATGGGGCAGGCGACGGGCGGCCAGCATCGCTCCAGCATCAGGAAAGCTGAGGCTCACCGCAAGAACTTCCTGTTTGCTCCGCGCAACGACGGGGCGCATCAGAAGCGCACAAGGAGTTCCCGCCGATGTCGCCCGCCCTCGTTGCCGCCCTGCTCGCCGTGATGGTCGGGACGTCCCTGCTCTCCGGCATCTTCGGCATGGCGGGCGGCCTCGTGCTCGTCGGTGTCCTCCTCGCTCTCCTGCCGGTGCCGGAGGCGATGCTCCTGCACGGCGTCACCCAGATGGCCTCCAACGGCTGGCGCGCCGCCCTCTGGCGCCAGCACATCCGCTGGCGTCCCGTCCTCTTCTACGTCGCTGGATGCGCGCTCGCCTTGCTGGCCTGGAGCTTCTGGCGCTACGTACCCTCCAAGCCCGTGGCGCTGCTCCTGCTCGGCGTGACGCCCTTCCTCGTCCGGGCCTTCCCGCCGCGGCTGAAGCCCGATCCCGAACAGCCCAGCCAGGGCCTGATCTACGGCTCCGCCTGCATGACGCTCATGCTGCTCACCGGCGTCTCCGGCCCGCTGATGGACACCTACTTCCTCGGCGGCCGGCTGGAGCGGCGGGAGATCGTGGCGACCAAGGCGGCCTGCCAGATCTTCAGCCACGGGGCGAAGCTGATCTACTTCGGCGCCCTCATCGAGAACTCCGGTTATGTCGAGCCCTGGCTCGCCGCCCTCGCGATCGCCGCCTCGATGCTCGGCACCACCCTCGCGCGCCCGATCCTGGAAGCCCTGTCGGACGGGCAGTACCGTGCCTGGACCACCCGGATCATCACCGTGATCGCGCTCTACTACGTCGCGCACGGCACCTGGCTGCTGGTGCAAGGATAGAGGAGACGCCCATGCCCGAAGCCCCCGAACCGCTGCTGCTGGATCTGCTGGAATCCCTCCACGCCGGCCCGCGCCCCTATGCCGAGACGCAGGAGACCTGGCGCACCTCCTGCCCCCGCCTGCCGGTGTGGGAGGACGCGCTGGACGCCGGCTACACGCGCGGCCAGACGGGCGTGGACGGCACCGCCCTGATCGGCCTCACCGAGGCCGGGCGCGTGTTCCTGACGCGCCGCCGCGCCGGGCGGGCCTGAGCCGCGGGTGGCCCCGGGGGAGAGAAGGCATTCTCTCCCCCGGACCCCCTCTCATCTCGTTCCGTCAGGCTGCCGCCCCCTGCGGAAGCGGGACCGCTGAGCTTACGCCCGGCGCACCCGGAGCAGCGGCGGGATGGCCAGCCCGATCGCGCAGGCGGACCAGCCCAGCGCCTGGATGTTGTGCGGCCCTTCCAGCACCGCGCTGACCACGGCGCAGGCCAGCAGCGTCCCGCCCGCCAGCCATTCCGCCCAGCCGCCGCCCCGGCGCGGCAGGTCCCGCAGCAGCGCGCGCGCGATCACCGCGACCAGCGGCACCGCGAAGGTGGGAAAGGGGAAGTCGCGGTAGCGCGGATCGAACAGCAGCAGCAGTTGCAGCACCGCCGCCGTCCAGATGAACAGGAACAGCAGGTCCTCGAAGGCGAAGGCGCGCCAGTCCCGCCAGCGGAACCGTCCGTGCAGCACCGAGCGCAGGTTGGCCGTGGCCTCCGCCCCGTTCCGTGCCGGCTCCACTGGCCCGCCGGACAGCACCATCCCCGCGCGGCGCAGCAGCAGCGCCGCCAGGACCGCCTGCCCGATAAGGTTCACGGCGAAGGCAGCCTTCAGGTGCTCGTCGAATGCGTAGGGCCACCCGCCGCACCAGGCATAGGCCAGCGCATTCCCGAGCGCCGCCGACAGCACCGCCATCCGCCACTGCGGCGCGGCCGGGAAGGTGCGCGTGGCCGCCGCGAACATCCCTCCGCCCAGCAGCAGCGCGGCGACGGCGTAGGCCCACCACCAGGGATTCTCGCGCACCGGGCCGGACAGGTCGAACTTCGGCGCCCGATCCGCCGTCCAGAGCCCCCAGGCGGCCCCGACCGTGCCCTCGTTCCGGTACTTCCAGACCTGGTCGAACGCCTCGATGAGGTTGTAGTCGAACCCCTCCTCCCGGCTGAGCTGGATGAAGCGGCGCAGGAACACCGCCTGGTCCACGCGGGACGGCACCGCGCCCTCTCGCCAGCGCCCCGCCGAGGGCCAGCCGATCTCGCCGATCGCGATCGGCTTGTCCGGGAACAGGGCGCGCATCCGGCGATACACGTCGCGCACATGCGCCATGGCGACGTCCACGCCCAGCGGCTCATCCTCCCAATACGGCAGGATGTGGATGGTCACGATGTCCACGTGCCGCGCGAGTTCCGGGAACTGCGCCCAGAACTCCCACACATCGGCATAGGTAACGGGCTGGCGCACGGCGGCCTTCACCCGGTCGATCTGCCGCGCCAGTTCCTCCACCGGCAGGTCGCGGCGCAGCAGCACCTCGTTGCCGACCACCACGCGCTCCACCACCTCCGGGTGGCGGTTCGCGATCTCGATCAGCCGGTTCACCTCTCGGTCGTTCTGCACGAGGTCCCGCCCGAGCCAAGCGCCTTTCCACATCCGCACGCCGTTCCGCCCGGCGATCTCGGCCACCTCGTAGTCGCCCTCAATGCTCGCGTAGGAGCGGATGGCGCGCACGCGCGGCGCGATCAGGCGGATGTCCTCCTCCACTTGCGCCGCCGTCGGGAAGACGCCGCGCAGCGGCGAATGCCCGTCCCGGAAGGGCGCGAAGGAGACGGAGTTGAACCGGTCCGCCAGCATCGGCACGTCGGCCGCCTGCTCGCGATTCGGGAACCACCAGACGAGGAGGGTGATCGCCGCGCCGAGGAGGAGCGCGGCGGCCGTGGCATGGCGCAAGGGGAACATGACAGCGGGTTTAGCGGCGGCCGCTTCCAGCGGCCAGAGCGCGGGCGGAAACGGCCCCGTTGCGGCACCGCCCCCCCACACCCCATGTCGACGGGAAGACACCGGGAGTGACCGCCTTGCCCGTGGACCGCCTGACCGACGACCAGGTGCGCGACCTATTGTTGACGACGCGGAACATCGCCGTCGTCGGTGCCTCGGACCGTCCCGGCCGCGCCTCCTACGGCGTGTTCCGCTTTCTGCTGGACCGCGGCTACCAGGCGACTCCGGTGAACCCGACTCTGGACGGCCGCGCCGTGCATGGCCGCCCCTCCGTCGCCGCGCTGGAGGAGGCCGGGCCGCTCGACATGGTGGACGTCTTCCGCCGTTCCGAGGACGCCGGTGCCGTGGTGGACGAGGCGATCCGCCTGAAGGCGAAGTCCGTCTGGCTGCAACTCGGCATCTGGGACGAGGCGGCCGCGGCGCGGGCCCGCGCGGCCGGCATCACCATCGCCATGGATCGCTGCCCCGTCATCGAGTGGGGGCGGCTCGGCCTGCCGTCCCGCATCGCCGCATGAACGCCACATTAACATCTTGAAAGGTTTGCCGGCCCGGGCCATCTGGCGCGGCGTCGGCCCGTTCGGGACCGAGCAAGGAGTTTCAGAGGGACATGACCGAGGAAGAACGCCGCATCATCACGGGCTACGTGGAACGCGTGGCCGGGGTGGCGCAGCCGGCCGCGCCCCAGTCGTCCGGCCCCTGGGGCGCGCGCAGCGTCCCCAACACATCGGGGATGGGCACGCAGCCCACGCCGAACCTGCCCCCCGTGGACCCGGAATCGGATCGTCTGATCGGCGACCTGTTCAACCGCTACCCCGAGGCGCGGTACCGCATCACCCAGACCGCCTTCGTGCAGGAAGCGGCGCTGGTCCAGGCGCAGAACCGCATCCAGGAACTCGAGTGGGAGCTGGAGAACACCCGCAACCAGATGCAGGCCAACCAGGGCCGCGGCGGCTTCCTGGGCGGCATGTTCGGCGGCGGCCAGCGCCAGGTGCCCTACACCCCGCGTCCGGAGCCGATCCAGCCGCCCCCGGGCATGAACCCGGGCATGATGCAGCAGGGCAGCGGCGGCGGCTTCCTCCGCACCGCGGCCATGACGGCGGCGGGCGTCGCGGGCGGCATGGTGCTGGGCAACGTGCTGATGAACGCCTTCTCCGGCGGCGGCGGCGCCCATGCCGCGACGGCGGCGGCTGCGAGCCCCACGGCCGATGCCGGCAGCGGCGGCGCCTTCGGGGAGCAGGCCGTGCAGACCCCGGCCGCGTCCCCCTGGACCGACCCGACCGGTTCGGGCGGACAGGATGCCAGCCCGGTGTCCGATCAGGGCAACTGGGGCAACCAGGATGCGGGCTGGGGCGGCAACGACGCCGCGGCCTATGACGACGCGGGCGGCTTCGGCGACGACGCCGGCGGTTTCGACGACGAGGTCTGACCGATCAGGGCGGCTCATGCGGTCGCCCTGACCATCAGCATCCGTCATTGACGGGCAGAGGGGCGCGGGCGCAAGCCTGTGCCCCATGTCCGTTCCCCCCGGGCGCATCCCGGATCTCGACCTCGATCTCCTCCGCTGCTTCGTGCAGGTGGCGGAGCGCGGTGGCTTCACCGCGGCGGCGCCGGCCCTCGGCCTGACGCAATCCGCCATCTCCCTGAAGATCCGCCGGTTGGAGGATCTGCTGGGCAAGCGCGTCCTGGACCGCACCAGCCGCTCCGTCGCCCTCACCCCACAGGGCGAGACCCTTCTCGCCTATGCCCGCCGCATGATCGCGCTGAACGAGGAGGCGGTACGCCGCCTCGTCGCCCCGCCCGTCACCGGCCGGCTGCGCCTGGGCGTGGCGGACCACTTCGTCCCCCGAAGCCTCGCCCCCCTGCTGGCCCGCTTCGCCCGGCTGCACCCCGGCATCCGCCTGGAGGTGGAGGTCGGCCGCTCCCACGAGCTTCGCCGGGCGCAGGAGGCCGGGGCCCTCGACCTCGTCCTCGGCAAGCGCCGGGACGGGGAGGCGGAGGGCGTCGTCCTCTGGTCCGAGCCCGTGATCTGGGCCGCCGCCCCGGGCTGGGACGCCCCGCCCGACCGGCCGTTGCCGCTCGCCATGCTCCCGGCCGGCTGCATGTTCAGGGACCGCGCGCTCGCGGCCCTTGCCCGCGCCGGCATGGCCTTCGAGATCGTCTACACCTCCGCCAGCCTGCTTGGCGTCGCCGCCGCGGCGCAGGCTGGGCTAGGGGTCACCGTGATCGGAGCCTCCGGCCTGCCGGACGGGCTCGTGCCCTTTCCGGCCCTTCCGCCGCTCGGCCAGGCCGAGATGACCGTGTTCGGCGACCTCGCCCGTCTCGCGCCCCTGGCCACCCCGCTGGTCGAGGCGATCCGCGAGGTGGCCCGCCCGGTGCCGGCCCTGGCGGCCTGATGCCACGCACGTGGCCCTGGGGAGGCTCCGCCTCCCCAGACCCCTCCGCCGGGGGGCTGGCGACCCCCCGGGCCCCGCGGCCTGAAGGGTTCATCAAACGGGGTCCAGGGGACTCGTCCCTGGCAGATGGGGGCTGGGGAAGGCGGAGCCTTCCAGGATGCCTCCAGCGCGGCCCGGCGATGCCGTCTCCGCGATTGACCCTCGCCGGGGCACGGGAGCAGGTTCGGAGCATGTCCGAGAACCGTGATCCCCAGCGCGCCACCGACAACAGGGATTGGCGGATCATCGCCCTGATCGGCACCGGGCATTTCCTCTCGCATTTCTACATGCTCTGCCTCGCGCCGCTCTTCCCCGTCTGGCGGGAAGAGTTCGGAGTGTCCTACGCCGCGCTCGGCCTCTCGGTCGCGCTGATGAGCGCGGTGACGGCCGTCGGGCAGACGCCGGTCGGCTTCCTGGTGGATAAGCACGGGGCACGCCCCTACCTCGTCGGCGGGACCACGATCATGGCGCTCGCGATCGCGGGCATGGCGATGGCGCCGAGCTACTGGATGATCCTTGTCCTGGCGGTCATCTCGGGCGTCGGCAACTCGGTCATCCACCCGGCGGACTACGCCATCCTCGGCTCGAGCATCGACAACCGCCGGATGGGGCGCGCCTTCGCGCTGCACACCTTCACCGGCAACCTCGGCTTCGCCGCCGCGCCGCCGGTCATCGCGCTGCTGACCCTGTGGATCGGCTGGCGGCCGGCGCTGGCCCTGGTGGGGCTCATCGGCGTGCCCGTGGTCGCCGCCATCGTGCTGCAGTCCCGCATCCTGCAGGACCAGGTGAAGCCGAAGGACAAGGGGAAGGCGCAGCTGGCGCGACATGTCCTCTTCTCCCGCACGATGCTGCTCTTCTTCGCCTTCTTCCTGCTCTCCTCCATGGCGGGGTCGGGCATCCAGTCCTTCCTCATCACGGTCATGGACAAGATGTGGGGCGTGCCCATCGCGGTCGGCTCCATGGCGCTGACGGGCTACATGGCCGGCGCCACGGGCGGCGTGCTGGTCGGCGGCTGGTACGCGGACCGCTTCAGCCGGCACTACACCTTCGTCGCCGGGCTCACGGCCACCTGCATCATCCTGCTGCTGATGCTGGGGATGGTGCGGCTGCCGGACGTGCTGGTTCCGGTCGTCGCGCTGGCGGCGGGCGTTACCCTCGGGGCATCGCGCACGCCGCGCGACGTGATGGTGAAGAACGCCGCACCCCCGGGGCAGATGGGCAAGGTGTTCGGCTTCATCTCCTCCGGCCTGCCGCTCGGGGGCGCGATCACGCCGGTGCCCTTCGGGCTGATGCTGGATGCGGGGATGCCCTGGCTGGTCCTGCCCTGTGTGGCGGGGCTGCTGGCCCTCTCCCTCCTCTGCGCCGGCTCCGCGCGCGGGGAGGCGCTGCGCGCCGCCCGCACCGCCGCGCCGAGCCCCATGCCGGCCGAGTAGCCGCCCCGCATGGGCGGCGTCTTCGACGGGCTGATCGAGGCGCTGGCCTGGACCGGCACCGCCGCCTTCGCCACGGCCGGTGCGCTGACCGCGGCGCGGAAGCGGATGGACCCGGTGGGCTTCGTGCTGGTGGCGGCCGTGACCGCCTTCGGCGGCGGCACGGTGCGGGACCTGATCCTCGGCGTGCGGGTCGGCTGGCTGGACCGGCCGGACCTTGTGATGCTCGCCTCGGCCTGCGCCCTGGCCGTCTTCTTCACCGCCCACCTGATCGAGCGCCGGGTGACGATGCTGCTCTGGGTGGATGCGGCGGGTATGGCGGTCTTCGCCGTGCTCGGGGCCGAGGCGGCCTCCCGCCACGGCGCCACCCCCTGGGTCGCGGTCCTGATGGGCACGATCACCGCCAGCTTCGGGGGTCTGATCCGTGACGTGATCTGCGGCGAGATCCCGCTCATCCTGCGCCGCGAGATCTACGCCACCGCGGCCGCCGCCGGCGCCGCCGCTTCCGTCGCCCTGAACGGCCTGGAAGCGGAGCGCGTGACCTCCATCACCGCCGGGCTGGTCCTGGCCTTCGCCATCCGGGCGGCGGCGCTGACCGGCGGGTGGTCCCTGCCGGCCTATCGCGTGCGCACGCGTCCCGAGGGGTAGGGCAGGGGATCAGTCCTGCGGCACAGGCTCCCGCAGCACCGGCCCATCGGCCGCGGGGATGGCCGCCGGCCCGGCGGCCAGGGCGGCGTGCAGCCGTACGGGGTCCAGCTCCCCCTCCCAGCGCGACACGGCAAGACAGGCCACGCCGTTGCCCACGAGGTTCGTGAGCGCCCGCACCTCGCTCATGAACTTGTCGATGCCGACCAGCACCGCGAGCGCCGCGATCGGGATGTCCGGGATGACGGAGAGCGTGGCGGCCAGCGTCACGAAGCCCGCCCCCGTGACGCCGGAGGCGCCCTTCGACGTCAGCATCGCCACCAGCAGGATGGTCAGCTCCTGGGTCAGGGTCAGCTCGGTGTTCGTGGCATAGGCCAGGAACATCGTCGCGAGCGTCATGTAGATGTTCGTGCCGTCGAGGTTGAAGGAATAGCCCAGCGGCACGGTGATCCCGACCACCTTCGGCGAGGCGCCGAGGTTCTCCATCTTCCGCATGATCTGCGGCAGCACCGTCTCGCTGCTCGATGTCCCGAGGACGATCAGCAGCTCCTCCCGGATGTAGTTGATGAAGCGCAGGATGGAGAAGCCGCAGATCCGGGCGATGGCGCCGAGCACCACGATCACGAAGAACAGGGCGGTCAGGTAGAAGGTCGCCACCAGCTCGGCCAGCCTGATGATGGACCCGAAGCCATAGGCGCCGATGGTGAAGGCCATGGCCCCGAAGGCCCCGACCGGGGCGGCCTTCACCACGATGGCGACGATGCCGAAGAACACGGCGCCGGCCGCGTCCATGGCGTGGGTCACCGGCTCCCGCAGCCGGTCCGGCAGGGCGTTGATCGAGAAGCCCGTGAGCACGGCGAGGAACAGCACCTGCAGCAGGTCGCCAGTGGCGAAGGCGCCGACGAAGGTATCGGGGATGATCGCGAGCAGGTGGGAGACGACGCTGTCATTCGCCGCGCGCTGCGTATAGGTCTGGATGGCGCTCGCGTTCATCTGGCTGGGGTCGATGTTGAACCCCTCGCCGGTGCGGAAGATCTTCGCGACGATCAACCCGATCACCAGCGCGAACGTCGAGACCACCTCGAAGTAGACGAGGGCCTTCACGCCGACGCGCCCGACGCTGCGCGCATCCTTCACCGACGCGATGCCGTGCACGATCGTGAAGAACACGATCGGCGCGATGACGACCTTGATGAGCTTGATGAAGCCATCGCCCAGCGGCCTCAGGGCCGCGCCCGTCTCGGGCCAGAGGGCGCCGACCGCGACGCCGAGGACGATGGCGATGAGAACCTGCACGTAGAGCAGGGAAAGGACGCGCCTGGGCATGGATAGGACCCTGTCCCGGGCGCGGGCGAGATGTCGCCCTAGGCTCCGCCCGGGGGCCGGCGCATTACGACGTTGCGCGGCGCCCCGTGCATTACAAGCGATACATCTCGCGCAAAAGAAGCCGCGCCCGCGGTCAGCCCGGGGCTGCGTCGTAGCGCGGAGTCCCGTTCACGCCATGCCCGTTCAGCCCGGCCGGGTGACCATTGGGGCCACCATTTCCGTTCAGCGCGGCCAGGGCCGGATCGGCGCCTGCCGGTGCGCGGATGGGGGCCGCGGGCTGCGGCGCGGGAGGCGCCTGAAAGGGCCGGCCCTTGGGGCGGCGCTGCAGCGTCCAGTTCGACTGCATCCGAACTTCCGGGTTCGGTACCGTCCAGCAGGCGCCGTCCGCATCCATGAACACCACCCACATCAGGTGTGATTCCGGCCCGTAGTCGATCATGAAGTGGGCCAGGCCGGGGCCCCGGACGGTGTCCATCGGAAGCGGCGGATCAAGCTGGAGGATCATGGTCCAACAAACGGAACCTTGGCCCGGCCAGTTGCCGGGCCAAGCGAAAACTTCGTCGGCGGGCGAAACCTTGAAGATTTGCGGCGAATGCAGGGTCTCCGGCCCGTCAGACCGGCCCGTCAGACCGGCCCGTCAGACCGGCCCGTCAGACCGGCCCGTCAGACCGGCCCGTCAGACCGGCCCGAGACCCAGCATCTCCGCGTAGCGCGGCGTGGCTTTCAACCCTGTCCCGGTCAGCACCACCACCACCCGTTCTCCGGCGCGGACGGCGCCCGATGCCGCCAGCTTCCCGAGCGCCGCGACCGCCTGGGCACAGGTCGGCTCCACATAGACGCCACCGCGAGCGAGGGAGAGGGCGGCCTCCGCGATCTCCGACTCCTCCAGCAGCACGGCGCTGCCGCCGGAGCGGCGCAGTGCCCCCGCGACCTCGGTGGGGCGGATCGGCTGGGCGATGGCGGTGCCCTCGGCGATGGTGGGGCGGGGCGGCTCGGGCGGCAGGCCCAGCACGTCCCGGGCGATCGGGCCGCAATTCGCCGGCTGGGCGGCGTAGAGGCGCGGCAGGCGGGTGATCTGCCCGGCCCGCAGCAGCTCGGAGAAGCCGATGTCGCAGCCCAGCACGTTGGACCCGGCGCCACAGGGGATGACCACCGCGTCAGGCGCCTCGAAGCCCAGATCCTCCCACAGCTCGTAGGCCAGGGTCTTCGTCCCCTGGAGGAAGAAGGGGTGCCAGTTGTGGCTCGCGTAGAAGAAGCCGGAGGAGGGGTCGTTCCCCTGCCGCAGCGCCTCGTCCGCGCAGTCCTGGCGGCTGCCGGGCGTCAGCTGGATCTCCGCCCCCGCGGCCCGGGACTGCACCGTCTTGGCCGGGGAGGTGCTGTCCGGCACCAGGATGCGCGCCCGCATGCCGCCGGCGGCGGCATAGGTGGCGATCGCCGCGCCGCCATTGCCCGAGGAATCCTCCAGCACCGCCCCGATCCCCTGTTCCCGCAGCAGGGAGAGCATCACCGAGGCTCCCCGGTCCTTGAAGGAGCCGGTGGGCATCAGCCACTCGCACTTCAGCAGGGCCTCGATCCCGTGCAGCGTGCGGGACAGGAGCGGCGTGCGCCCTTCCCCCATCGCGATCGGTGCCGCGGGCTGGAAGGGCAGGGCGGCGCGGTAGCGCCAGAGGCCGGGCTGATCGGGCGCGATGCTGTCCCGCCCGATCCCCGGCAGATCCGTCAGCAGCAGGGGCTGGCCGTCATCGCCGCGCCAGCGCGGCGTCGCCAGCGGCCAGGTCCGACCGGTGCGGGGATCGACATAGGCAGCAGCGGTCACGGGGCGTCCTGGCGCGGGAAGGGAAGGGCGCGCACCCTGTCTTGCCCCCGCCGGGGCCGCAAGGGATACCGGGCCATGACCTCCCCTACCGATGCCGAGGCGGTCGCCGCCCTCGCCGCCGACCTCGTCCGGCTGGACAGCCGGTCCTCCCTCTCAAACCTCGCGGTCGCGGAGCGGATCGAGGCCGCGCTCCCCGGCTTCGAGATCGAGAGGCTGGACTACGCGGATGCCTCCGGCGTCGCGAAGCGCGCGCTGGTGGCCCATCGCGGCGGGCCGGGCGGGATCGCCTTGTCGGGCCACATGGACACCGTGCCGGACACGGGCTGGACGAACGACCCCTGGTCCGGACGGGTGGATGCGGACGGGGTGCTGCACGGCCTCGGCAGCGCCGACATGAAGGGGCCGGTCGCCGCCTGCGTCGTCGCCGCGCGCGGCCTGCCCGCGGACGTGCCCGCCACCCTCCTGATCACCACCGACGAGGAGACGACGAAGCAGGGCGCCGCCCTCATCGCCGAGCGGTCTGAGCTGGCCCGCCGGGCCGCCCTGCGCGGCATCGTGGTCGCGGAGCCCACGCGCCTCGCCCCCATCCGCGGCCACCGCGCGAACATCAACTTCGAGGCGGTGGCGACCGGCGTGCAGGCTCACTCCTCCACGGGGCGGGGGACGAACGCGAACCTCGCCCTGATCCCCTTCCTGTCCGCCATGCGGGACCTGCACGAGCGGCTGCGGACCGATCCGGGCTTCCGCGACCCGACCTACGACCCGCCCTTCCCGGACTTCAACATCGTGCTGGACAACCACGGCACCGCGCTGAACGTGACCGTTCCCCGCGCCACCTGTCGCATCAAGTTCCGCTACACCCGCGCCCAGGACCCCGCGCCCGTGCAGCGGGCGGTAGAGGAGGCCGCCTCCGCCGCCGGGCTGGCCCTGTTCCTGACCGAGGACGGCACTCCGCCCGAGCTGCCCGCCGACCACCCGCTGGTGCGCGCCGCCGAGGCCGCGACGGGCCGGACGGCCGGCACGGTGCCGTTCGGCACCGACGCGTCCCGCCTGAACGCGATCGCGCCCTGCCTCGTCCTCGGCCCCGGCGACATCGGCGTCGCCCATGCGCCGGACGAGCACGTCTCCCTGGCCGAGCTGGCCGCCGCCGTGCCCCTGTTCCGGGCGCTGATGCGGGGCTAGCCACCCCCGCCGTCGATCGTCAGCACCGTGCCGGACGTGTAGCCGGAGCGGGGCGAGGCGAGAAACGCCACCGCCGCGCCGATCTCCTCCGGGGTCGCGGCGCGGCCGAAGGGCATGGTCTTCGACAACTCTCGCCAGCGCTCCGCATCGCCGAACTTCTCGGCCGCCTGGGCGCGGGCCAGGCGTTCGTGCCGCTCCGTCGCCACGGGGCCGGGGTTGATCGCCACGACGCGGATACCGTCCGCCGGGCTGGCGCGGCCGAGCGCGCGGGTGAAGGCCATCAGCGACGCGTTGCCCGTGGCGCCGGTGATGTAGTTCGCGGGGAAGCGTTCCCCCGCCGCGCCGATCACGTTCACCACCACCCCGGACCGCCGCGCGGCCATGCGCGGATAGAGCGCGCGCGTCAGCCGGATGAAGCCGTGCACCTTCAGTTCCCAGGCGCGGTGCCAGGTCTCGTCATCCACCTGAAGCAGCCCGCCCGGCGGGATGGCGCCGGCATTGTTCACCAGCACGTCCACGGCGCCGGCGGCCTCGGCCACGCGCAGCACCTCCGACTCCTCGGACAGGTCCGCGGGGATCACCTCCACCTGCACCTGATGCCGGGCGCGGATCGCTTCCGCCGCGCTGTCCAGCGCCGCCGGATCGCGCGCCGCGAGAAGAAGGTCGCAACCCTCCTCGGCCAGGATGGCGGCTGCGGCGCGGCCGATCCCCTTCGATCCGCCGGTCACAAGGGCGCGATGCCCACGAAGCCCGAGATCCACGTTTTTCCCGTCCCACACATCTACATCGCGATCAGCATGCGCGTGGCGCGGCACGACGTGAAGCGGGAGTGCCGCATGTTAATGCCCGCATTTCCGCCGGCTGTTTGGAAGAGGATGCGGCCGGGAACGTCCCCCCACAGAACCGGCCCGGTCACTTAAGGACGATCCTGTATGACGAGCACCCCCATGAACACGGAGACCGGCATTCCGCGCGAGCGGACCGCGGAACAGCCCCGCAGCAAGCCGCTCAACCGTGGCAACTTCGCGAGCGATCCGTCTCGCGCCGCTGCCGCCGGGCGCAAGGGCGGGCTGAGCGTCGCGCCGGCGGACCGATCCTTCGCCCGCAACCCGGCGCTGGCGGCTGAGGCCGGGCGCAAGGGCGGAAAGAGCGTGCCGGCCGGCAGCCGTTCCTTCTCGCAGGACCGCTCGCTGGCCGCGCAGGCCGGGCGCAAGGGCGGCCAGCGCTCGCACGGCGGGCGTCCCGCCGGTGCTGAGGTGGCCCAGGCCACCGGGCACGACTGAGAGTCGACTCCGGGAGGCATCGCCTCCCGGGTCGGCCTGCCGGGGCGGTTCCGGCGCCGCGCGCTAGGACTTCGCGGAGCCCGGCTCCGCCATCTTGCGGTGCTGCTCGGCCAGCATCGCGGCGGGTGTGACGTTGGCCACCGTCGTCTGCAGCTTGTTGTGCAGGCCGTGAACCACGTCGCCGTCGCCGCGCATCATCGCCTCGAACCCGGTCTTCGCCACGTCGGCCGGATCATCCTTCGGCGCGGTGCCCACCTTCGTGTCGGTCATGCCAGCGCGCTCGAAGAACTCGGTCTCCGTCGCGCCGGGCATGAGGCAGGTCACCGTCACGCCGCTGTCCTTCAGCTCGTTCCGCAGCGCGTGGGAGAAGCTGTCGATGAAGGCCTTCGTGCCGTTGTAGACGGCCTGGAAGGCGCCTGGCGTGAAGCCGGCGACCGAGCCGGTGATGAGGATCTTCCCGCCCTTCCGCGCGCGCATCTCCTTCCCGACCTTGTGGATCAGGTAGATCGTGCCGGTGATGTTCGTGTCCACCACGTGGCGCGCCGCCTTCCAGTCCTGGTCGAGGAAGGCGTGCCCCAGCCCGTGGCCGGCATTCGCCAGCAGCGCCTCCACCGGCCGTCCCTTCGCGGCCGCGAGAAGGGTGTCCACGCCCTCCTCGGTGGAGAGGTCCACCTGCACCGCCTCCACCGTGGCGCCGCCCAGGCCGCGCAGGGAGTCGGCGGCCGCGTCGATCTCGGGGCGGTCCGCCACGATCAGCAGGTCGAAGCCGTTGTTGGCGCAGAGATGCGCGAGTTCGAAGCCGATGCCCGACGATGCGCCGGTGACGAGGGCGAGGGGGCGTGTGGCCATGGCGAGGTTCTCCTGTGCGCGCCCCGCGCCGCCCGGCGCGGCGCGATGTCGTCGCGTCCTGGTTCCGGGAGCGGGCGGCCCTGGTGGGCCCGCAAAGGCGCCGTGTGCCGGGGCCGCTTTCCGAGCCTGCACAACGGTCCGCCCTTGACGGACGATGCAGCTTGAGCGGCCAAAACCCCGATCGAAGCACGGCAGCGTGAAGCGCCGTCTTGAACCTACGCCGTCTGGCGCCCATTTACCATCCAGTTGGATGGTATCTGGATGGTGAGCTGATGGCGAACGTGGCTGGACGAGCCATTCGTATGGGCGACAGCGAGAAGATCACGATCAACCTGGGCTTTGTGGATCTCGGCCACGTGGACCTGCTTGTGGCCGAAGGCTTCTACGCCAACCGAACCGACTTCATCCGCACCGCCATCCGCAACCAGATCGAGCGCCACGCCGAGGCCGCCCGCCGCTCTGTCGAGCGGAAGGGCCTCGACCTCGGCCTGCGCCATTACGGCCGGGCGGAACTGGAAGCGGCCCGCGCCGCGGGCACGCCAATCGCGATCCGCGTGCTCGGCCTCGTCAGCATCGCCCCGGACGTCACGCCGGACCTCGCCCGTGCCGCGATTGCCTCTGTCTCCGTCCTCGGCGCCCTTCAGGCCAGCGAGGCGGTGAAGGCCGCTCTCGCCGACCGCACGGCCTGACGACGCCCCGATCCGAAAGTCCTGCCCCATGACGTTCCTGCCACCACGCCACATCCTGGAGGCGACCCGCCTCACCCGTGCCGGCCGGCTAGCCGAGGCCACGGCCCTGCTGCGGGGCGCGCCAGCCGACCGGGCGGCCGGGCCTTCTGCCCAGCCAGGGACGGGAAGGCCCCGGATCGTGATCGACATGGAGGCGGAACCCCGCGGGCCATCCGTGCCACTCGGCCCCGGCCCCAGTCACTGGCGAGGGCCGGGCGCCTGGCCCAAGCGCCGTGCAGCGGCCGAGCCGTCCCGTCCTGCCGGAGCGCAATTCCTCTCGCTCTCCCACACCGGCCCGGCGGGGACGCGTCCCTACCGGCTCTACATCCCGGCCAGCCATTCGGGCGGGGCGGCACCGCTGATCGTGATGCTGCACGGCTGCACGCAGTCGCCGGAGGACTTCGCCGCCGGCACGCGCATGAACGCCGTCGCGGAGGAGCACGGCTTCCTCGTCGCCTATCCCGGCCAGACCGCCGGCGCCAACGCCCAGCGCTGCTGGAACTGGTTCCGCCCGGAAGACCAGGGCCGGGATCGAGGCGAGCCCGCGCTGATCGCGGGCATCACGCGGGACGTGCTGCGCGACCACGGCGCCGACGCGCGCCGGGTGTTCGTGGCCGGCCTCTCCGCCGGCGGCGCGGCGGCGGCGGTGATGGGGGCGGCCTTTCCCGACCTCTATGCGGGGATCGGCGTGCATTCCGGCCTCGCCTGCGGCGCGGCGCGGGACGTGCCATCAGCCTTCGCCGCCATGCGGAACGGCGGCACCGCGCCGTCCGCCCGCACGTCCGGGCGGATCCTTCGCACCATCGTCTTCCACGCCGATGCGGACGCCACCGTGCATCCCGTCAACGGCGATCAGGTGGTCGCCCAGGCCGGTCCATCCGGACTGCGCCTGACGGAGAGGCGGGGCCAGGTCCCCGGAGGCCGGGCCTTCACGCGGCGCGAGCACCGTGACGGCGAGGGACGCGTCATGCTGGAGCAGTGGGTGATCCACGGCGGCGGCCATGCTTGGTCCGGCGGCAGTGCCGACGGCTCCTACACCGATCCGACCGGGCCGGACGCATCGCGGGCGATGGTGCGGTTCTTCCTGGAGGAGGAAGCAAGGTCGGGGGAGTGAACTCCCCCCGAGCTCCCTCGTTCTCTCATCGGGCTGCCGCGGAACGGATGATCCGCCGTTCCGCGGCGGGCTCGGCCCGTCCTTTTCAGTTCACGTCGGCCGGCAGGTCGAACGCGTCCGGATACCCGAACAGCCCGACCGCACCGCCGGTGTGCAGGAACACGACGTTCTCGCCCGCCTTGAAGTGACCCTTGCCGATCAGGTCGATCAGCCCGGCCATGCCCTTCCCGGAATAGACGGGGTCGAGAAGGATGCCCTCCTTCTCCGCCAGCAGCTTCACCGCCTCCACCATGCCCTGGGTGGGAATGCCGTAGCCCTGGCCGACATAGTCGCAATTCGCCTTCACATGCTCCGCCCGCACCGTGTCCTTCGGCAGGCCGATGTGGTCGGCGGTGCGCTGCGCCAGGGCGAGCACGTTCGCCTCCTGCTTCTCCTTCGGCGCGCGCACGCCGATGCCGAGCAGGTTGATGCCGGAGTTCAGCCCCACCAGCCCTGCGACCAGCCCGGCCTGCGTCCCCGCGCTGCCCGTCGCATGCACGAGGTGGTCGATCTTCAGGCCGATCTCGTTCGCCTGGTTCATCAGCTCCAGCGCGGCGGTCACGTAGCCCAGCGCGCCGACGGGGTTCGATCCGCCGCCGGGGATCACATAGGGCTTCTTGCCCTTGGTCCGAAGGTCGGCGGCCAGCGCCTCCATCTCCGCCTGCATGTCGGCGCCGCCGGGGCGGCGGGACACGCTGGCCCCGTGCAGCTTGTCCATCATCACGTTGGCGGAGTTCTTGTACGCCGGGTCCGTGTAGCCGGTCCGGTCCTCCAGCAGGATGTGGCATTCCATCCCGAGCTTCGCCGCCGCCGCGGCGGTCTGGCGCGCGTGGTTGGACTGCGTCGCGCCCTGGGTGATGACGGTGTCCGCGCCCTGCGCCCGCGCATCCGCCATCAGGTATTCCAGCTTCCGTGTCTTGTTTCCGCCGGTGGACAGGCCCGTGCAGTCGTCCCGCTTGATCCAGAGGTTCGGCCCCCCGAGGTGCTTCGACAGGTTCTCCATCGGCTCCAGCGGCGTCGGCAGGTGGCCGAGGCGGATGCGGGGAAAGCGGGCGAGGTTCATGCGGACGGCCTCCGGAAAGGGGCCGGAGGTTAGGGAGGTTCGGTCGGAAGGGCGAGGGGCCCTCAACCCTCCCCGAGCGACGGCGTACGGTCGGAGACCGGCGGTTGGTAGCCCGTTCCACCCCAGCGGTGGCGGCTGACGACGCGGCCGGTGCGGAGGTCGCGCACCAGCAGGTCCGGCAGGGCACCGGGCCGGGCAAGGGTGACTTCGACCCGACGCCGGAAGGTCCATTCCCGGCGGCAGGGCTCGTCGCCCCGGTGCCGCCGGCCGCAGGGCACGGTGTAGGAATGGCTCGCCTGGGTGAAGGCCGCGAAGATCGGCTCCAGCACCTCGCCGCGGCGCCGGAAGAGGTGCAGCGCCTGCGTGTTCGTGGCCCGCCCGGTGGAGCTGTAGACGTTCGACAGCTGCAGCGCGACCGTGCCGGATCTTGGGCCGAGCGGGGAGGGTACGACCCGCATCAACGGGCTCCAGATCGGATCGATCGTCAGCACGTCCGTGCTGACCGGCCCCGCGACGACGCGCGGCCCGTCCGGGCCCTCCTCCACCAGCGCGACGGTCAGGGTGTTCTCGTCCGCCGCCGCGGCGAGTTCCAGCGGCCCGCCCGGAAGCGGTTCCCGCGCACAACGGCCGCCGCGCCGCAGGCTCTCCGCGGCCGCCGGGTCGGTGAGGAGCAGGGCGGCCGCCGGGCCGCATTCGAGCCCCCGAGCCGCCGGGGCCCCGAGCAGGAGCAGGCCCGGAACCAGCAGGCGGAGGACACGCCGCATGGTCAGTCCAACTGGATGTGCAGCGGCGCCGCCACGCGCGTCCAGCGGTCCAGGTCCTGCCGCAGCATCGCCCCGAAGGCCGCGCCGTCGGCCCCGTTCGGCGTCACGCCCAGCCCGTCCAGGCGCGACTTCACGAGGTCCGTCGCCATGGCCGCGCGGAACGCCTCGGCCAGACGCGCCACGATCGGCGCGGGCGTGCCTGCGGGGGCGGAGAGGCCGGTCCAGATGCTCGCCTCGAAGTCCGGCACGCCGGCCTCGATCAGCGTTGGCACGTCGGCGGTGGCAGGAAAGCGCTCCCGCGACGTCACCGCCACAACCTTGAACTGCGCCCCGCTCGCCGCAAGGACCGAGGGCACGGAGACGAACATCAGCGCGATCCGTCCGGCCTGCAGGTCGTTGAAGGCGGCCGCCGCGCCGCGATAGGGCACGTGCTCCACGTTCAGCCGGGCGCGGACCTTCAGGTCCTCCATGATCAGGTGCGTGTTCGTCCCGATCCCGGTCGAGGCATAGGGCAGGGGCTGCGGCGCCCCCTGCGCCAGCCGGATCAGCGCCGGCGCGTCCGCCACGTTCAGTTGCGGCGCCGCCAGCAGCGCGACGGGCGAATCCGAGAGGTAGAGGATCGGCGTGAAGTCGGTGATCGGGTCGTAGGGCAGGCGCCGCCCGATCGCCTTCGCGATGGTGAGCTGCCCCGCGGTCGCCAGCAGGATCGTCTGCCCGTCCGGGGCGGCGCGCGCCACCGTCTCCCCGCCCAGAACGCCACCGGCACCGGCGCGGTTCTCGACCACGATCGTGGTGCCGAGGATCGGCCCCGCCGCCTGGGCCAGCAGCCGGCCCAGCACGTCCTGCGAGCCGCCCGGCGCGAAGGGCACCACCAGCCGCACCGGCCCGTTCGGCGTCCATCCGTTGGCGCCCCCCTGGGCCCGCGCCGCGAGGGGAGCGAGGCCGGCGAGGGAGAGGAGGATGCGTCGCTTCACGGCCGTGTCCTTCGTGCGGGGCGATGCGGCATCGCAGCACAGCCAGCGTCCGGCCGCCAATCCAGGGGACATCCCTTGCGCGCCCGAACCGGCCATCCCCGCTGCCGTCCATCGGAATCAACATCCGCGGTGGATCGATGCGGCCATCCGTGGCGTGGGCTCAATCCGGCGCTCCGCCCGGGGATGCACGCATCGCCAGCGTCCAGAATGCCTCCCCCATGGTGCCGAGGGCCGCCGTGGACCTGACGAGGCGGACGTCCAGCGCCACGTCCAGCGAAGGTGACGCAGCCCGTCGGAGAGCACCGGCGGCCAGATCCTCCATTACCAGGCTCTCGGGCAGCCAGGTCAGGCCGCGCCCGGTGCGCGCCATGGTTCGCAGCGCGGCCGCATGGTGGGCGGTGAAGACGGGATCCAGCCGGGCCGAGACCGCCTCCGGCAGGGTGGCCGCCAGGATACGGCCGAGCCCGGATTCGGGGCTGTAAGCCAGGAAGGGCAGCCGGCCCGATCCGCCCGGCGTCATCTCCGCCGCGCCGGGCGCCGCCACAGGCACCAGCCGGTCCCCGCCAACGCGGAAGGCGGGAAAGCGCTGCGGGTCCAGGCGGGACGGCGCGGCCTCATGGTGGTGGCAGAGAAGGAACTGCGCCTTGCCCTGCAGCATCAGCCCTTCGCAGGCATCCAGGCTGTCCGAGACGAGGGCGACCGCGCCCAGCGCGCCCTCCGCCTCCAGCCCGCGTAGCCAGGCCGGGAAGAAGGTGAAGGAGAGGACGTGCGTCGCCGCGAAGCGCAGCGTCGCCTGGGCCTGGCTCGCCGCGGCCCGGGCGGCGTCGCGCCCTTCGAACAGGCAGCGGAGCGCATCCGCCAGAAGGGGCCGCAGCGCCTCCCCGGCCGGAGTCAGGCCGATCGGCTGCGTCTCGCGGTCGAAGAGGGGCGCGCCGACCCAGTCCTCCAGCGTGCGGATGCGGCGGCTGAAGGCGGGCTGCGTCACGTGCCGCCGCTCCGCCGCGCGGGAGAAGTTCCCCGTCTCCACGAGGGCCTGGAAGTCCCGGATCTGGTCGAGGTCGGGGCCCATGCCCTGTCCGTATGATGCGAGGCGAGATTGGCATTGGCCGGCGCGGCCCGTCCAATCCATGGTCCGCCGCCAGTCCAACGGGAGACGCCCATGTCCGTCCGCATCCTCGACATCGTGGAGGTGACGAAGCCGATCGCCTCGCCGATCGCGAACGCCTACATCGACTTCTCGAAGATGACGCTCTCCCTCGTCGCGGTGGTGACGGACGCGGTGCGGGACGGGCGTCGCGTGGTGGGTTACGGCTTCAACTCGAATGGCCGCTACGGCCAGGGCAACCTGATGCGGGAGCGCTTCATCCCCCGCGTGCGGGAAGCGTCCCCGGAGAGCCTGCTGGACGACGCCGGCACGAACCTGGATCCGCACAAGGTCTGGGCGACGATGTTCCGCAACGAGAAGCCCGGCGGCCATGGCGAGCGCTCCGTCGCCATGGGCACAATCGACATGGCGCTGTGGGACGCCACCGCGAAGATCGCCGGCAAGCCGCTGTTCCGCCTGCTGGCCGAGCGCTACGGCGACGGAAACGCGGACCCGCGCGTGTTCGTCTATGCCGCCGGCGGCTACTACTATCCGGGCAAGGGGCTGGACGGCCTCAAGGACGAGATGCGGTCCTATCTCGACCGCGGCTACACCGTCGTGAAGATGAAGATCGGCGGCGCCCCGCTGGCCGACGACCAGCGGCGGATCGAGGCGGTGCTGGGCATGCTGCCGAAAGGCTGCCGCCTGGCCGTGGACGCGAATGGCCGCTTCGACCTGCCGACCGCGGTGGACTACGCGAAGGCGCTGATGGCCTACGACCTGTTCTGGTACGAGGAGGCCGGCGACCCGCTGGACTACGCGCTCCAGGCCGAACTCGCGAACCACTACGCGAACCCGATGGCGACGGGCGAGAACCTTTTCTCCATGCAGGACGCGCGCAACCTGATCCGCCACGGCGGGATGCGGCCGGACCGGGACTGGCTGCAATTCGACTGCGCGCTGTCCTACGGCCTCGTCGAGTATCTCCGCACGCTGGAGATGCTGAAGGAGAACGGCTGGTCGCCGACGCGCTGCATCCCGCATGGCGGGCACCAGATGTCGCTCAACATCGCGGCCGGCCTCGGCCTCGGCGGCAATGAGAGCTACCCCGACCTGTTCCAGCCCTATGGCGGCTTCCCGGACGGGGTGAAGGTCGTGGACGGGCACATCACCATGCCCGACCTCCCCGGCATCGGCTTCGAGGGCAAGTCCGACCTGATCGCCGAGATGCGCGCCCTGGCCGAGTAGCCGGGCGGCTCAGGCTCGCTCCGCGGCAGCCTGGCAAACATGGAAGGGGGGCCGGGGGATCCTCCTCCCCCGGCCTTGCTTCACGGCAGAGCCTGCATCCGGCGCTCCACCATCCCCCGCCACGGCGCGCCTTCCGGCGCCGAGGCGATGAGCGCCGTCCACGCCGCGCGTGCGCCCGCCGGACGCCCCGCCTCAGCCTCGGCCAGCCCGGCCAGGAAACGCAGGCCGACATGGTCGGGGGCCCGGGGCAGGGCCTCCGCGATCCATGCGGCGGCGGCCTCCGCCTGCCCGGCCTCGATCAGCGCCTGCGCCCGCTGGCCCGCCACATCCGCGTCGAAGCCGGTGGACAGGATCTGCGCATAGGCCTCGGCGGCGGCGGCCGGGCGGCCCCGGTTGCGCTCGGCCTCGGCCAGCAGGGTCCAGCCCTGGCTAAATTGCGGGCTGCCCGGCGGCAGGGAGGCCAGGCGCTGCCGCAGCATCGCCAGCAGCGCCTCGTCGCGCGCGCCTGCCTCCTGCCGCGCGGCGAAGGTCGCGGAGGGCAGGCCGGGAAAGCCGTTCCAGAGATAGACGGCCAGCGCGGCGGCGGGGATGAAGAACAGCGCCGCCGCCATCGCGCCGCGCCCACCGCCGGCGCCGGCCTGGGCCGCATCCGGCAGGGCCAGGGCCCGCCGCTGCACCTCCAGCAGGGCGGCGGCATGGGCGGCCTCGTCCAGGCGGCCCGCCGCGCGCTCCCGGTCCAGCTCCGCGACCTGCGCGCGATAGAGGGCTCGGTCGGCGTCGGCGCGGTCCCGCCAGCGTGCCGGCCGCAGCAGGGACAGGGCGAGCGGCGCCAGCGCCAGGAGCGCCAGCGCCCCGAAGACGAGCCAGATCATCCCGCGCGCGGCTCTTCGTCGTCGAGGGCGGCCAGCCGCGCCCGCTCTTGCTCGCTCAGCGGCGTGGCGGGGACAGGGGCGGCCCGGCGCCGCACGAGCAGGATCGCCGCCAGCCCGCCGCCGAGGGCCAGCGCCGGCGCGGCCCAGAGCGGCCAGGTCACGCCGTTCAGCGGCGGCCGCAGCAGCACGAAGTCGCCGTAGCGCTGGTGCAGGTGTTCCCGCACGGCGGCGTCGGACTCGCCGGCCGCGACGCGCTCCCGCACGAGCTTGCGGAGGTCGCGCGCGAGGTCGGCGTCGCTGTCCTCGATGGACTGGTTCTGGCAGACCATGCAGCGAAGCTCGCGCCCGATCTCGCGCGCCCGCGCCTCCTGCGCCGGATCGGGGAGCTGGTCCGCCGGGTCGTTCACGGCCAGGGCCGGCGATGCCGCCAGCAGCAGGAGGAAGGCCCAGCGGATCACGCGTATCGCCGCAGCAGCGGGTCCACCTCGGCCGCCAGCGTGTCCGGCGTCAGCGGACCGGCATAGCGCCAGCGGACGATCCCGCCCGCATCCAGCAGATAGGTTTCCGGGACGCCGTAGACGCCCCACTCGATCCCCGCGCGACCGCTGGCGTCGGCGGCGAGCGCGGCGAAGGGGGTGCCATGCCGCGTCAGGAAGCGCGCCGCGTCCTCGGGCTTGTCCTTGTAGTTGATGCCCAGCACCGGCACGCCGCGGCGGGAGAGTGCCATCAGCTGCGGATGCTCCAGCACGCAGGGCACGCACCAGGAGGCCCAGAAGTTCACCAGCACCGGCCGCCCCGGCGCCGCGAGCTGCTCCGGCGCGATCACCGGCAGCGGGACGCCCTCGACCGCACCCATCTCCACCCGCGGGGCCGCGCGCCCGACCAGGGCGGAGGGCACGCCGCGCGGGTTGTAGGACCCGTCCCCCATGCCCCGCAGCATCGCCCAGAAGCCAGCGCCGCCCGCGGCCGCTAGTCCCAGGGGCAGCAGATACAGGGCGCGGCGGCCGAGGGCCGGGGCGTTCGGCTTCGGCGCCGGGGCTGGCTGGTCGCTCATGCCGGCACCGCGCGCCGCGCGGGCGCGCCCACCCGCAGCCGCCGGTCGGAGAGGGACAGCCCGCCGCCCAGTGCCATCACGGCGGCACCGAGCCAGATCCACGGCGCCAGAGGGTTGTGGTGCAGCCTTAGCACCGCCGCCCCGTCCCGCTCGTCGCCGAGCACGGCGTAGAGGTCGGAGGCGAGGGTCGTGTGGATCGCCGCCTCGGTCGTCGTCGTGCGGCCGACGGGGAAGGAGCGCTTCTCCGGCGTCAGCACCGTCACGGGCACACCGGCGCGCGTCACCGCCACGATCGCGCGGCGCGCGGTGAAGTTCGGCCCGGGCGCGTCCTCCACCCGCTCCAGCCGCCAGTCATAGCCCGCGAGCGACACGCTCTCCCCGGGGCGGAGCTGGGCCAGCCGGTCGGTCGCCAGCCCCATCCCCGCCAAGCCGAGGATCATCACCCCCATCCCCGCATGGGCCACCGCGCCGCCGAGCGCCGCGCGCGGCAGCCCCGCCAGCCGTGACCAGGCCGCCGCCGGACGCCGGAACAACGCGATCCGGTCCGCGATGTCCGCGAGAGCGCCGAGGATCAGCCACACCGCCGCGCCGAAGCCGAGCGCCGGCCCGACCTGCCACCCCGCCAGGGCGAAGCTGAGCACGAGCGCGGCGAGCCCGCCCAGCGCCGCCCACCACAGCCGCATCAGTGCATCGCCGAGACGCGCCCGCTTCCAGGCCATCACCGGCCCGAAGGCCATGGCCGCGATCAGCGGCGCCGCCAGCGGCAGCAGAGCCGACTGGAAGAAGGGCGGGCCGACAGAGATCTTGTGGGAGAAGAGCAGGTCCGCGAAGAGCGGATAAAGGGTTCCCACCAGCACCACCGCTGCCACCGAGCAGAGCAGCAGGTTGTTCAGGACGAGCGATCCCTCGCGGCTGACCGCCGCGAAAACGCCCACAGGCCGCATGGCCGCGGCGCGCCAGGCGAAGAGCGCGAAGCTGCCGCCGACATAGAGCATCAGCAGCGCCAAGATGAACACGCCGCGCGTCGGATCGCTGGCGAAGGCGTGGACCGAGGACAACACTCCCGACCGCACGAGGAAGGTGCCGAGCAGCGACAGCGCGAAGGCCAGCAGCGCCAGGAACACCGTCCAGGTCTTTAGCGCCTCCCGCTTCTCCACCACCACGGCGGAGTGGAGCAGCGCGCAGCCCGCGAGCCAGGGGAGGAGGGAGGCATTCTCGACCGGGTCCCAGAACCAGTAGCCGCCCCACCCGAGCTCGTAATAGGCCCACCAGGACCCCAGCGCGATGCCGAGCGTCAGGAAGGACCAGGAAGCGAGCGCCCAGGGCCGGACCCAGCGTCCCCAGGCCGCGTCCACCCGCCCCTCGATCAGCGCCGCGACGGCGAAGGCGAAGGTGACGGCGGTGCCGACATAGCCGAGGTAGAGAAGCGGCGGGTGGAAGGCGAGGCCGGGGTCCTGCAGCACGGGGTTCAGCCCCTGGCCATCCGGCGGCGGCGGCCAGACCCGGTCGAAGGGATTGGAGGTGGCCAGGATGAAGGCGAGGAACCCCGCCGCCACCAGCCCCAGCACCGCTAGCACCCGCGCCTGCAAGGCCGATGGCAGCCCGCGCCCGAACCCCGCCACGGCCGCGCCGCAGAGGGCCAGGATCGCGACCCAGAGAATCATCGACCCCTCATGGCTCGCCCAGGTGCCGGTGAGCTTGTAGAGCGCCGGTTTCGCCGAGTGGCTGTTCGCCACGACGTTCGCGACGGTCGTGTCGTTCGTCCAGAAGCTCCAGGCGAGGCAGCCGAAGGCCGAGAGCACGGCCAGCAGCACGCCGGCCGCGAGCGGCGACGTCGCGGCCATGGCCCGCACATCCCGCCGCTGCGCCCCCCAGAGCCCCGCCGCGGCCTGGGCGAAGGAGAGCGCCAGCGCCAGGGCGAGCGCGAAGTGACCGAGTTCCGGAATCATGATCCTGCCGGCCGCGCCCCGCCCGTCGGCGCCGCACCGGCGGGGCTGGTTCCTGAGGTGGTGCCCGCCCCGGCCGGCCGGGCGTTCACCGTGTTCCCAAGCCCCGCCGCAGGCGGAGCGTTCAGGGTGTTCCCAAGCCCCACCGCAGGTGGGGCGTTCATGGTGTTCCAAGTCGCCGCCGGCGGCGCCGCGCCCTGGGCCGGGTTCCAGTGGCCGGCGCGCTTCAGCGCGTCCATCACCTCCGGCGGCATGTAGGTCTCGTCGTGGCGCGCCAGCACCTCGGAGGCCGCGAAGCCCCCATCCGGCCGCATCCGGCCCAGCGCCACCACGCCCTGCCCCTCCCGGAACAGGTCGGGGAGGACGCCGGTGTAGCTCACGGGCACGGTGTTCGCCCCGTCCGTCACGCGGAAGGTCGCCCGCGGGCCCTCGCGCACGAGGCTCCCCGCTTCCACCAGCCCGCCGAGGCGGAAGGCGCGGCCATCGGGCGGGATCTGCCGCGCGATGTCCGAGGGGGAGCGGAAGAAGACGAGGTTGTCCTGGAAGGCCGTCAGCGCGAGCGCCGCGGCGCCGCCCAGCCCCAGCCCGCAGAGCAGCATCACCCGGATGCGCCGGCGCCGCCGGGCGGCCGCGAGGCCCGTGCCCCGCCCCTTCGTCTCGACCGCCCCGCTCACCGCGAACGCTCCAGCTCCCGCAGCCGCCGCGCTGCCGCGCGATGCCGCCATGCCGCGCCGATCGCGAGGCCGCCGAATCCTATCGCCGTCAGCCCCCAGGCTGCGGTGACGTGGATCAAGTGCATGCTCACGCCAGCAGGGCCTCCGCCCGCGCGGGCCGGTCGGCGGCCCGGGCCCGGGCGAGTTCCAGCGCCTCGACCCGCCGTTCCATTACCGCGGCGCGCGCCCGCGCCACCACCACCGTCCCGAAGAGCAGGGAGAAGCCGACCGCGCAGACCAGCAGCGGCCAGAGCATGGAGGCGTGCATCCCCGGCGCCGCCAGCCGCGCCACGCTGGCGGGCTGGTGCAGCGTGTTCCACCAGTCCACTGAGAACTTCACGATCGGCAGGTTCACCACCCCCACCAGCGCCAGGATCGCCCCGGCGCGGGCGCCACGCTCCTCCTCCTCGAAGGCCCTCGTCAGCGCCGCGTGCCCCATCCAGAGGAAGAACAGCACGAGGACCGAGGTCAGCCGCGCGTCCCAGACCCACCAGGTCCCCCACATCGGCCGCCCCCAGAGGCTGCCCGTGGCGAGGCAGAGCGCGGTGACGGTGGCGCCGACCGGGGACAACTCCCGCGCGACCAGGTCTGCCAGCGGGTGCCGCCAGATCAGCGCGACCGCCGAGGTGACGGCGAGCCCGGCGTAGCCCGCCATGGCCAGCCAGGCCATCGGCACGTGGACATAGAGGATCCGGACCGTCTCCCCCTGCTGCCAGTCCGCCGGCGAGAGGAAGAGCGCCCAGACGGCCCCGATCCCGAGCACAAGGCCCGAGACCGCCCAGAGCGGGGGCATCCAGCGCCCCGTGGCCCGCAGGAAGCGGCCGGGATTCGCCAGGCGGTGCAGCAGCGGCACGGGGGAGGGGGCGGGGTCCACGGGGGCCTTCTAGCGCGCCGGCCAAACGGGGGAAACGATGGCCGGGGGAGAGGACGGCAGGCCGGGCGGCGGGCCGGTCCGGGCGGGATGTATGAACGAGGTCCCACCCCGTCCACCCTTGACGCGCGTCCCCGGCCCGTCCCCCCTCTCGGCCCCCTGCCCGCCGAGGACTCCATGGACCGCGAAGTCATCACCTCCCCCCGCGTCACCCCGATGCGCTCCGCCACCTCCCACGCGGTGAAGGCGGGGGGGTTCGTCTTCGTGACGGGCGTCACTCCCTTCCGCGGGTCCGACCGCATGGCGGCCGAGATCGACAAGGGCGACCTGGAGGCCCAGATCCACCAGGTCATGACGAACATGGCCGCGATCCTGGAGGAAGCCGGTTCCTCCATGGACCGGATCGTGAAGGTGAGCGCCGCGCTGACCGACCTGTCGCAGTATGCGCGCTTCGACGCCGCCTACCGCAAGCACTTCCCGAAGGGCGCCTACCCCGCCCGGCAGACCACGGAGTCGGCGCGGCTGGCGCATCCGGACTTCCTCGTCTCGATCGACTGCATCGCCCTGGCGGGGACGGAATAGGACGGAGCGGCACGGAGCTTGTAGGCTGTTCCCCGGAACCCCGAGTTCATAAGGACAGGCGATGTTCGACCTGACGATCCGCGGCGGGCTGGCCGTGGTGGACGATGCGCTGGCAGCCGTGGAGATCGGCATCCGGGACGGCCGGATCGCCACCATCGCCGAGCACGTGGAGGACGGCGACGTCATCATCCAGGCGGACGGGCTGCTCGTCCTGCCCGGCGGCGTGGACACCCATTGCCACATCGAGGAGCCTCTGCCGGACGGCGGCTTCCAAGAGGAGAGCTGGGTCACCGGCTCCCGCTCCGCCCTCGCCGGGGGCACGACGACGGTCGTCGCGCACACGCCGCAGTTCAAGGGCGGCGGGCTGCTGGAACAGCACCGCGCCGCCCGCGCCCGCGCTTCGCAGGCGATGGTGGACCACGGCTTCCACCAGATCATCGCCGACCCGACCGAGGCGGTGATGGCGGAGATCCCGGCCCTGGTCGCGGATGGGGTGGGCAGCCTCAAGGCATTCCTCACCTATGATTCGCTGCAC
This sequence comes from Muricoccus radiodurans, assembly GCF_050154705.1. GTDB lineage: Bacteria > Pseudomonadota > Alphaproteobacteria > Acetobacterales > Acetobacteraceae > Roseomonas > Roseomonas radiodurans. The sequence goes on from NZ_CP189561.1 coordinate 5,489,608, forward strand.
CTGAACGATGCCCAGTTCCTGCGCGTGCTGCAGGCCGCGAAGCAGCATGGGCTGATGGTGCACGTCCATTGCGAGAACTACGACGCGATCAACCTCGCGACCCGCGCCCTGCTGGCGGCTGGCTGCACCGCGCCGAAATACCACGCCACGTCCCGCCCGCCCGTCGTGGAGCGGGAGGCGACGCACCGCGCCATCGCGCTGGCCGAGTTCATCGGCCAGCCTATCCAGGTCTTCCACGTCTCCTGCGCCGAGGTGGCGGCGGAGATCGCGGCGGCCCAGGCCCGCGGCCTGCCCGTCTGGGGCGAGACCTGCCCGCAATACCTGACCCTGACCGCCGACGACATGGACCGGCCGGGCTTCGAGGGGGCGAAGTTCATGTGCTCCCCCGCGCCGCGCAGCGCGGCCGAGCACGCGCGCGTCTGGGAGATGATCCAGCGTGGCGTGCTGGACGTGATCACGTCAGACCATTGCGGCTTCTCCTTCGGCGGGGATCGCGGCAAGGCGCGGCACGGGCGTGACGCGGCCTTCGATGTGGTGCCGAACGGCATCCCCGGCCTTGCGGCGCGGCTGCCGCTCGTCTTCTCCGAGGGGGTCTCAGCAGGGCGGATCGACGTGCCGCATTTCGCGCGGCTGGTGGCGACCAACCCCGCGAAGATCGCCGGCCTCTATCCCCGCAAGGGCGTGATCGCCGTGGGCAGCGACGCCGACCTCGTGCTGTGGGACCCGGGACGGCAGGTGACGCTGACGAACGACCTGATGCAGCACGCGATCGACTACACGCCGTATGAGGGAATGCAGGTCACGGGCTGGCCCGCCATCACCATCCGCCGCGGCGAGATCGTGATGCAGGACGGGCAGGTGACGGCACGCCCCGGCAGCGGCGCCTGGCTGCCGCGCAGCCCGCGTCTCGACACCCTGGCGATGGCCGCCGACTGAGCCCACGACAGTGCGGCCCAGGGAGGGGAAGAAGGAATTCTCCCCCTCCCCGGACCTCCTCTCATCTTTTTCTCTCAGGCTGCCGCGGCATTCAGAGACCGAAGAGCCCGTACCCGCCTTCCGTGGCAGCCCGATAGAAAAAGATGAGAGGGGGGCCGGGGGAGAGAATTCCTTCTCTCCCCCGGAGCCGCCCGCGTGACCGATCACGTCCTTCCCCGATGGATGACATGACGCACACCAAAGCCTGGGACTTCTGGGTTGATCGCGGCGGCACCTTCACCGACGTGATCGCGCGCGATCCCGCGGGGCGCCTGCACGCCCGCAAGGTCCTGTCCGAGAACCCCGGCGCCTATCGCGACGCCGCCGTGCACGGCATCCGCCAGCACCTCGGTCTTCCAGCGGGTGCACCGATCCCGGCCGGGCTGGTGAACGAGGTCCGCATGGGCACCACCGTCGCCACCAACGCTCTGCTGGAACGCAAGGGTGAACGCACAGCGCTGCTGATCACCCGCGGCCATCGGGACGCGCTGGCGATCGGCCATCAGGCCCGGCGGGACATCTTCGCGCGGCGCGTGGTGAAGCCCGAACTTCTCTACGCCCGCGTGGAAGAGATCGCCGAGCGCGTTCTCGCCGACGGCACGGTGGAAGCCCCGCTGGACGAGGGCGCGGTGCGCGCGGTTCTGGAATCCCTGCGCGCGGAGCGCTTCAACGCCCTGGCCATCGTCTTCCTGCACGCATGGCGCTTCCCCGCGCACGAGGCCGCGGTCGCGCGGATCGCGCGGGAGATGGGCTTCGCCCAGGTCTCCGCCAGTCACGAGGTCGGGCCGCTGATCAAGCTTGTGGGACGCGGCGACACGACGGTGGTGGACGCCTACCTCTCCCCCGTGCTGCGCCGCTACGTCGCGCAGGTCGAGGAGGAGCTGGACGTCGCGCGAACCGGTGCGCGCGTGATGTTCATGACCTCAGCGGGCGGGCTGACGGCGGCCTCGATCTTCCAGGGGCGGGATGCGATCCTGTCCGGCCCCGCAGGCGGGGTTGTGGCGCTGGCGCGCACAGGGGCGGAGGCCGGCTTCGACCGCGTCATCGGCTTCGACATGGGCGGCACCTCCACCGACGTGGCCCACTACGCCGGGGCCTTCGAGCGCGCGCTGGAGACGGAGGTGGCGGGCGTACGGATGCGCGCGCCGATGATGCTCGTGCATACGGTGGCGGCCGGCGGCGGCTCCATCGTGGACTACCGCGATGGCCGCCTGCGCGTCGGGCCGGAGAGCGCGGGCGCCGATCCCGGCCCGGCCTGCTACCGCCGTGGCGGGCCGCTGACGGTCACCGACTGCAACGTCATGGTCGGTAAGCTCGTCCCGGAACTTTTTCCCGCCATCTTCGGGCCGAACCAGGACCAGCCCCTGGACATCGAGGCCGTGCGCGTCCGCTTCACGGACCTGGCCGCGCGCCTCGGCGGCGACCGCTCGCCGGAGGCCGTCGCGGACGGCGCGCTCCGCATCGCTGTCGCCAACATGTCGGAGGCGATCAAGACCATCTCCGTCCAGCGCGGCTACGACGTGACGCGCTACGTGCTCAACGCCTTCGGCGGGGCCTCCGGGCAGCACGCCTGCCTCGTGGCGGACGCGCTGGCGATGACGCGCGTCCTGATCCATCCCTTCTCCGGCCTTCTCTCCGCCTATGGCATGGGCCTGGCCGACATCCGCGCCGTCCGTCAGCGCACCTTGGACCGCCCGCTGGAGGATGCGGCGCTGCCGGGCATCTCGCCGGCCCTGGATGCCCTGGCCGGTGAGGCCCGCTCCGAGGTGCTGGGGCAGGGCGTGGAGGCGACGGCGCTGTCCACCCGCATCGCCCTGCTGCTGCGCTACGCCGGCACCGACACGCCGCTGGAGGTGGACGCCCTGTCCCTGGCCGGCACGGCGGAGGTGGCCATGGCCGCCGCATCGTTGAGCGCCAACGCCCTGCGAGACTCCTTCGAGTCCGCGCACCTCGCCCGC